>NZ_JBWKIS010000023.1:0-148957 GCF_056432625.1 Streptomyces sp. NPDC045026 | reverse complement strand
GCAGTTTCCCTTCGGTCTTGCGTTTCCGACTCTATCAGACTCTTTCGTGTCCGATTTCCTCGGTGCCTTTCAGGTTTCCGCTCCAGCCTTTCGGCTTTTCGCGTTTCCCTTTCCGGCGGTCCAAACACTATCAGTCATTTTCCGCTGTTCTGACCGGGGGTTCCTGCGGGCATGCAGAAGTCGATCAAAGCTAGGATCTGTCGTGATAGTTGCCGCTGAGCCACCGGGCACTCGAAGGTGCCGCTCGGCCTCAAGCAGGTGCACGACAGTACATGGGGGTGCAGGGCAGGCGCAAATCGTTTGCGTGCACCCTCTACATCAGCCAACCGGTACCTCTCATGGGGAACCGGGACTTTTTATGACTTACGCTTCTGAAACGGTACGCCGTCCAGGACAGGCAGTGACGGCGACCATCAATCTCCACCCCTGGGAGGCTTGCCATGACCAGTGTGACGTCCCCGCTCGCCGGACGCGCCATTGGACTCTCCGCCGTTCCTGACCCGGTCTTCTCCGGTGCGATGGTCGGTCCCGGCACCGCCATCGACCCGGTGCGCGAGCCCTCCGCGGCTGTCGCGCCCGTCGACGGCATCGTCGTCTCTCTGCACCCCCACGCCTATGTAGTAGTGGACGGGGACGGCCACGGCGTTCTGACGCACCTGGGCATCGACACCGTTCAGCTCAATGGCGAGGGCTTCGAGCTGCTCGTCAACAAGGGGGACACCGTGCAGCGCGGCCAGGAGATGGTGCGCTGGGACCCGGCCGCCGTCGAAGCCGCCGGCAAGTCGCCGATCTGCCCGATCGTTGCCCTCGAGGCCACCGCCGAATCCCTTTCCGGCGTGGTCGAGGACGGCGACGTCAAGTCCGGTGACGCGCTGTTCAGCTGGAAGTGACGCGAGCCGTCGCCGGCGGCATGCAGGTCAACCACCGCGGCGGCTGGGCCCGCCGCATTATCGGAGACGGTGAGATGGAGACAACGCTGCGAGGCGTCGGCGTGAGCCACGGTGTGGCGATCGGCGAGGTTCGGCACATGGGGACGGCGGTTCTCGAGCCGCCGGCCAAGCAGATTCCGACGGAGGACGCGGAGCGCGAGCAGGGGCGCGCCCGTCAGGCCGTGGAAGCTGTGGCGGCCGATCTGATTGCGCGCGGCAATCTGGCCGGTGGCGAGGCTCAGCACGTGCTCGAGGCCCAGGCCATGATGGCTCAGGACCCGGAGCTCATGGCCGATGTGGACCGCCGTATCGCGGTCGGCAGCACGGCCGAGCGTGCGGTGTACGACGCCTTCGCGTCTTATCGGGCGCTGCTGGCCGGAGCCGGTGAGTACCTCGCGGGTCGCGTCGCCGACTTGGACGACGTGCGGAACCGGATCGTGGCGCGGCTGCTCGGGGTGCCGATGCCCGGCGTTCCGGACAGCGACAAGCCTTACGTACTGATCGCGCGGGACCTGGCTCCCGCGGACACGGCGCTGCTCGACCCGACGCTCGTGCTCGGCTTCGTGACCGAGGAGGGTGGGCCGACCAGTCACAGCGCGATCCTGGCGCGTGCGCTCGGAGTGCCGGCCATCGTTGCGCTGCCCGGTGCCGGTGAGCTCGCCGAGGGCACGGTGATCGCTGTCGACGGCAGCACCGGCGACATCTTCGTCGATCCGAGTCCGGAGAAGCGGGCCGAGTTGGAGGCTGCCTCCGCCGCGCGGAAGGCCGCGCTGGCCGCGTCGTCCGGTCCTGGTGCAACGTCCGACGGTCACAAGGTGCCGCTGCTGGCCAACGTCGGCGGTCCGGCCGACGTACCGGCCGCGCTCGAGGCCGGGGCGGAGGGTGTCGGTCTCTTCCGTACCGAGTTCCTGTTCCTGGACGACAGCAGCCAAGCTCCTTCCGAGGAGAAGCAGGTCGACGCGTACCGGAAGGTTCTCGAGGCGTTCCCCGAGGGCCGGGTCGTGGTGCGCGTCCTGGACGCCGGTGCGGACAAGCCGCTGGACTTCCTGACGCCCGCCGACGAGCCGAACCCGGCTCTGGGTGTGCGTGGTCTGCGTTCGCTGCTCGAGCACCCCGAGGTGCTGCGTACACAGCTGACCGCGCTGGCCAAGGCTGTCGAGGGTCTGCCTGTCTACCTCGAGGTCATGGCGCCGATGGTCGCCGACCGAGCTGACGCGAAGGCCTTCGCCGACGCCTGCCGTGAGGCGGGCCTTGAGGCGAAGTTCGGCGCGATGGTCGAGATCCCGTCGGCCGCGCTGCGGGCGCGTTCGATCCTGCAGGAGGTCGAGTTCCTCTCGCTGGGGACCAATGACCTCGCGCAGTACACGTTCGCCGCTGACCGGCAGGTCGGTGCGGTGTCCCGGCTTCAGGACCCGTGGCAGCCCGCGCTGCTCGACCTGGTCGCGCTGTCCGCAGACGCGGCTAGGGCCGAGGGCAAGAGCTGTGGTGTCTGCGGTGAGGCCGCGTCCGACCCGCTGCTCGCGTGTGTCCTTACCGGTCTGGGTGTCACCTCCCTTTCCATGGGTGCGGCGTCGATTCCTTACGTGCGGACGACGCTCGGCAAGTACACGCTGGCGCAGTGCGAGCGGGCGGCCTCGGCCGCGCGTGCCGCGGACTCCGCCGAGGAGGCCCGTAAGGCCGCTCAGGCGGTGCTGTCCGGCGAGTAGCCGGAAGCCGGTTCGTTGTCGTGGGGCGCTTCACCTTCGTGGTGGAGCGCCCCGCGGTCGTCTCAGTGGGTGTGCCCGCCCCGAGGGCCGATGTCTCCGAGGTCGGGTGCGGCGCAGTAGTCGACTCCGGACTCGGGCGCGACGAGGTCGCCGGACTGGGCGTCGGTGCAGTAGGCGTCGAAGACTTCCGCCGCGGTGAGCGGTAGCAGGCGTTCGTCACGCAGGCGCCAGCCTTGGACGCGGTCGTCCGTGTCCGGGACAGTGGTGCGCATGACCAGGCCGCCCGGGCTTCCGGTGGCGATGCCGAGAGCCAGGACCGTGGTGAACTCGAGCGCTTCCTTCTCGTCGAGTCGCGCGCCGTCCTCGGTGGGGCGGTCGACGTTGAGTACCGACAGCAGCGATTCCGCGTCGGTGGGGACGCTGCACACGAGGTGGTGGGCGCCTGTGCCTGCCGTGTCGAGGACCCGCGTCAGGAGGTGCGAGGCGCGGGTGAAGGCGTCCCTTCCGATGTCCCGGCCGCAGTCGCCGCACGGTCCGATCCGGGCGAGGACGGACGAGGCGTACTCCCAAGTGGCCTGCCGGACGGCCTCGTCGACCAGGTCGGGCAGGAGGTCGGCCAGGGGCTGTCCCGCGTAGGGGACGGTGGTGCCCATGACGGCGAGTTCGGCGGTGAAGCGGGTGCGGCTGGCGGGGGTGTCCGGTTCGAGGCCGGTCTCGGCGCAGAACTCCGCGTACTCCTCGGGGTCGAAGAGGGCGACGGTGGTGTGTCCGCCCTGTGCGGCGAGGGCCTGGAGAAGGCTCTCCACCTGCTGGAGGTACGTGTCGTGGTCGTCGAAGGTGAAGGTGCGGTAGCTCTGCATCGCCGTGAAGTCGCGTTCGTCGGCGAGCAGGCCGATGACTCCCGCGACTTCACGGCGCAGGACGCGTCGCATGCCGGCGTGCTGGCTGTTCTGGGTGTGCGCCATGGTTCCCCCTGAGAGCTGTAGGTCAATGCTCACTCACAGTAATCGGGAGCACTGACAACGGCGGGGAACCGGGTGCGGTCAGGGGCGGTTGCGGGCGATGTCCTCGTAGAAGCGCAGGAGTTCGACGCTGTCGACCGAGCCGAGGTTGACGGCCTTTTCCAGGGGGGTGCCTTGGAGGAGGCGCTTGACGGGGACCTCGATGCGCTTGCCGGTGAGGGTGTGCGGGACGCCGGGGGCTTCGATGATGTCGTCGGGGATGTGGCGCGGCGAGAGGTTCTCGCGGATGGTCTGCTTGATCCGGGCGCGGAGGCCGTCGTCGAGTACGGCGCCGGGTGCGAGGTGGACGAACAGGGGCATCCAGTAGCCGCCGTCGGGCTGTTCGAGGCCGATGACGAGGGACTCGCGGATTTCGGGGAGGCGTTCGACGGCCTCGTAGATGTCGGCCGACCCCATGCGGACGCCCTGGCGGTTCAGGGTGGAGTCCGAGCGGCCGTGGATCACGACCGAGCCGCGGGAGGTGAGGGTGATCCAGTCGCCGTGCCGCCAGACGCCGGGGTAGGTGTCGAAGTAGCTGTCGTGGTAGCGGCTGCCGTCGGGGTCGTTCCAGAAGCGGATCGGCATCGAGGGCATGGGGTTGGTGACGACGAGTTCACCGACTTCGTCGATGAGCGGCTTGCCCTGCGGGTCCCAGGACTGGAGGTCCGTGCCGAGGCAGGGGGCCTGGAGTTCGCCGATGTGGACGGGGAGGGTCGGGACGGCTCCTGCGAAGCAGGAGCAGACGTCCGTGCCGCCGCTGACGGAGGCGATCCAGAGGTCTTCGCGTACCTCGTCGTGCAGCCAGCGGAAGCCGTCCGGCGGGAGCGGAGAGCCGGTCGTGGCGACGCACTTGACGCGGGAGAGGTCGTGGTCGCGCGAGGGGTGGACGCCGGCTTTGCGGCAGGCCATGACGTAGGCGGCCGAGGTGCCGTAGAGAGTGGCCCCGGTGCGTTCGGCGACGGCCCATTGGGCGCCGGTGTCGGGATAGCCGGGGCTGCCGTCGTAGACGACGATCGTGGTGCCTGTGAGGAGGCCGGAGGCGAGGAAGTTCCACATCATCCAGCCGGTGGACGTGTACCAGAAGAAGCGGTCGCCGGGGCCCAGGTCGCAGTGCAGGCCGAGCTGTTTGAGGTGCTCGATCAGGATGCCGCCCTGGGATTGGACGATCGCCTTGGGGAGCCCTGTCGTGCCCGAGGAGTACAGGACCCACAGCGGGTGGTCGAAGGGGACGGCCTCGAAGACGGGCTCTGTGTCGGCGGAGGTGAGCGCCGACCACTCCAGGGCCCCTTCGGGGGCTTCCGTGCCGAGCAGCGGGATGTGGACGACCGCGCGGAGGGTGGGCAGTTCGGCGCGGAGTTCGCTGACCGTGTCGCGGCGGTCGTGCTCCTTGCCGCCGTAGCGGTAGCCGTCGACGGTGAACAGGACGACGGGTTCGACCTGCTGGAAGCGGTCGAGGACGCTGCGGGCGCCGAAGTCGGGGGCACAGGACGTCCAGACTCCGCCGACGGCCGCGGTGGCGAGGAGGGCGACGACGGCCTCGGGGACGTTCGGCAGGTAGCCGCTGACGCGGTCTCCCGGGCGTACGCCGATGGTGCGCAGTTCGGCTGCGAGCGAGCCGACCTGGCGGCGCAGTTCGGCCCAGGTCACGGGGCGAGGCTCGTGTGTCTCGTCCACGTGGAGGATGGCCGGGGTGTCCGCGCGCGCGGGGTCCGTGGCCGTGCGCAGGGCGTGTTCGGCGTAGTTCAGGGTGGCGCCGGGGAACCATTCGGCTCCTGGCATGGAGCGGTCGCCGAGCACGCCCGTGTAGGGGGTGGTGAACCGGATGTCGAACCAGTCGGCGACGGCCTTCCAGAACGTGTCGAGTTCGGTCACCGACCAGCGGTGCAACGCCTCGTATCCGCCCTCGGCGGGGGCTCCGTAGTGTTCGGACGCCCAGGCCTGGAAGCGTGTGATCTGCGCTTCGGCGATGAATTCCTGGTCGGGCTTCCAGAGCGGCGTCGGATTCGCTGCGGACGGCATGGGGCGGCTCCCGGAGGTACGCGTGGTGTGCGTCGGTCCTGCGCACGGGCCGGTGTGTGCGCGTGACGCGGCTGACAGGGACGATGCCACGTGATCGACTTCCGCACCAGGTTGCGCCCCACATAGTCCGTGTCGTGAAGATGTGCTGCCCCCACGGATGAACGGCAGTTGAACGACTCACCTTTGTGCGTCCCGCGATGACAGGGTGAGCAGCATGAACGGTCGTGACCTGGTACGCGCGGTGAGGGCGGTTGGCTTGGTGGGTGCGGTCCAGGGTTGGCGGGCGGTGCGGTCCTCGTGGCGCACGAAGCGGGCCGATGCGGCGGGTCTGCGGCGCCGGGGGCCGGAGCGGGCGAGGGTGCCGGGTCCCGTGACGGGGGCCGAGCCTGCGCCCGGTGGTGGTGTCGTCCGGTTCACGCGGTCCCGGTTGCGGATCACGGTGACGGTGACGGGTGCGGTCTTCTGGGGCTGGGACGGGGCGGAACCGGAGCCGTCGTACGCGCTGGCCGGTTCCTGTCCGCAGCCGGATCCGCGGGCCGTCCTGGAGCCGGACAAGGACGGCGGCTGGCGGGTGGTGGCGGAGCGGGTGACGGTAGTCGTGTCGCGGCACGGTGCTGTCTCCGTGTGCACTCCGGGCGGTGTGGTGCTGCGGCGGGATCTGCCGCCGCGCTGGTGGGAGCCCGCGGACGGGGGCGAGGCGCGGTGGGTGCAGCGGTCCGAAGTGGCTGCCGACGCGCGGTTCTTCGGGTTGGGCGGCCGGGCTTCGGGACCTCGGCTGCGGGGCGGCGCGTACCGGCTGTGGAACACGGATCCGGGCGGTTCGTTCGGGCCGGGGAACGATCCGCTGTCTCTGACCATGCCGGTGCAGATGGTGGTCGCCGACGCGGGCACCCATCTGGTGTTCCACGACAACTCGTGGGACGGCACGGTGACGCTGGCCGAGGGCGCGGAGGGTGCCGGTTCCGGGCACGACCGGGCGGGGACGTGCGAGGTCCGGATGGAGGGCGGTCCGCTGCGCTGCTGGGTCATGGTGGGTGCCCCCGCGCGCGTGCTGCGCGCGTGGGCGTCGCTGACCGGTGCGCCCGCGTTGCCGCCGGCCTGGGCACTCGGGTATCAGCACGCGCGCTGGGGGTTCGGCGGGGAGCGTGAGGTGCGGCGGATCGTCGCGGGCTACCAGGAGCGGGGGCTTCCGCTCGACGCGGTGCATTTGGACATCGATCATCTCGACGCTTTTCAGGTGTTCACGGTCGACCGTGAGACCTATCCGGGGCTCCCGCGGCTGGCCGAGGATCTTCGCGAGGACGGTGTGCGGCTGGTGTCGATCGTCGACCCCGCGGTGAAGGCGAAGGCGGGGAACGCCGTGTACGACGCGGGAGCGTCCGCGGACGCCTTTGTGAAGGATGCGGCGGGGAGGCCGGTGCGGGGCGTGGTGTGGCCGGGTGAGTCGGTGTACCCCGACTTCACCGACCGCGCGGTGCGCACCTGGTGGGGCGGTCTGTACGAGGAGCGGCTGGCCCAGGGGTTCTCGGGGTTCTGGCACGACATGAACGAGCCGGCGTCGTTCGCCGCGTTCGGTGACCCGACGCTGCCCCGCTCGGCACGGCACTCCCTGGAGGGGCGGGGCGGCGACCATCGGGAGGCTCACAACGTCTACGGGCTGTGCATGGCGCGGGCGGGCTACGAGGGGCTGCGTGAACTGCGGCCCCAGGAGCGGCCGTTCCTGTTCTCGCGCGCGGGCTGGGCGGGGCTTCAGCGCTACGGAGGGACGTGGTCCGGGGATGTGGCCACAGGGTGGCCGGGTCTGCGCGCGTCGCTGTCCCTGGTGCTGGGCCTCGGGTTGTGCGGAGTGCCGTATTCGGGCCCGGACGTGGGCGGGTTCGACGGGGATCCGTCTCCTGAGCTGTATCTGCGGTGGCTCCAGCTGGGGGCGTATCTGCCGCTGTTCCGTACGCATGCGGCGCTGCGGGCGGGGCGCCGGGAGCCGTGGGAGTTCGGTGACGAGGTGCTGGGGCACGCGCGCGTGGCGCTCGTCGAGCGCAGGCGGCTGCTGCCGTACTTCGTGACGCTGGCCCATCTCGCGCGGCGTACGGGTGCTCCGTATGTGCGGCCTGTGTGGTGGGGTGCTCCGGAGGACAGGGTGTTGCGGGACTGCGAGGACGCGTTCTTGTTGGGTGACTCCTTGTTGGTGGCTCCTGTCCTGGAGCCGGGCGCGGACCGGCGGGCGGTGCGGCTGCCGCGCGGGCGCTGGTACGACACGGAGAGCGGGCAGGCGCACGAGGGGCCCGGTCAGGTTCTGGTGGACGCTCCGCTGTCGCGTGTTCCCGTCTTCGCGCGGGCGGGCGCGGTGATCCCGGTGCGGGGCGAGGACGGGGAGCTGTGCCTTGAGGTGTGGGCTCCGGCGCAGGGGCGCACGGGCGGCGGGGTTGTCGTGCCCGACGTCGGTGACGGCTGGGAGGCGCCGGACGTCCAGCGCTACACCTCGCGATGGAGCGGCGGGAGTGTGGTGGTGGAGCGGCAGGACGAGGGCAGGCCGGCCGAGCCCGCGTACCCGGTGCGGATCCGCGGGCTCTGAGCGTTCAGAGGGCCGGAGCGTTCATGCGACGGTGCGCGTCAGACGTAGCGGCCCTCGAACCATGCCTGGGCGGCCAACGTGTGGAGGGGGAAGGCGAGTTCGGCCGGGCGGCGCAGGAGGTGCCAGCCTTCGGTCTCGTCCGTGACGGCGGGCTCGGGCAGTTCGGCGGCCGGGCGTTCCGGGAGGAGGCCGAACAGGAGCAGGTGTCCGTCGGGCGAGCTCATCGCGTCGGCGAGGCGTACGTCGCGGCTCGCCGCCTCGATGCCTGTCTCCTCCTTGAGCTCACGGACGACGGCGGCGCGCCAGTCCTCCCTGTGGTCGACGAACCCGCCGGGCAGGGCGACTCCCCCGCGCGCGGGGGCGATGGTCCGGGTGATCACGACGAGAGCGGAACCGCGGCTGTCATAGACGGCCTGGAGGGCGACCGCGACCGGCAGGGGGTTGCGGTAGCTCACGTCGGCGCAGGCCGGGCACGTGCGCGGCCATCCCGAGACGTCGGGTCCGTAGGCGGTTCCACAGCTCGAACAGTGAGAATCCGGAACGGCGTTGGTTATGTGGTGGGGTGCTGACACGCCGCGGACTGTATCCGATCGCGAAGCGCCGCTCTTCCCTGGCCACCCTTGATCCTGATAGATGCAGGGTTCATGACACGAACAGCAACTGCCGTACGCAGACTCGCCGTCACCGCTGCCGCCGCGCTCCTGTGGACCGCCACCGCTCCCAGTGCCGCGCAGGCGAAGCCCGAGCCGAAGGCTCCCCCGCAGTTCGTGGCGTTGCGGGACGTCGACCCGACGATCATCCAGGAGATCCGCTACATCACTCCGCACGACTTCGTCGGGGCGCCGGTCGACGGCTACGAGAAGCCGATGTGCATCCTCACCGAGCCTGCCGCGAAGGCGCTCCACAAGGCGCAGGCAGGGCTTCTGAAGCGGGGTTACTCGCTGAAGGTGTACGACTGCTTCCGGCCGCAGCGTGCGGTCGACCACTTCGTGCGCTGGGCCAAGGACCTCGACGATCAGAGGATGAAGGCGGAGTTCTATCCGCAGGTCGACAAGACGCGGCTGTTCTCGGACGGTTACATCGCGGAGAAGTCCGGGCACAGCCGGGGCTCCACGCTCGACCTGACCGTCGTGAAGCTGCCGGCGCTGCCCACGCGCGCGTACGTGCCCGGTGAGCGGCTGGCGCCCTGCTACGGGCCGAAGAAGGAGCGCTTCCCCGACAACTCGGTGGACATGGGTACGGGCTTCGACTGCTTCGACACGCTCGCCCACACCGATGACCCGCGGATCCAGGGGGCGCAGCGCGCGAACCGTGACCTCCTGCGGGACGCCCTGGCCGCGCAGGGGTTCGTGAACCTGCCCGAGGAGTGGTGGCACTTCACGTACAAGCCTGAGCTCTTCCCGGACACGTACTTCGACTTCCCCGTCTCGCGGCGTTCCCTGAGTGGCCGGCCCATGGCACACTTCTGACGGTCCATCAGATCTGCTGGTGTTCTGGTGGCGTCGTCGGAATCCAGCACGGGAGGGGCCTTGTCGCGTACGCGCACACCTGTCGTGGCCGATTGGTTCACCGGGGAGGGAGAGGACTTCCGCCTGCTCGGCACGCGCTGCTCGGCCTGCGCCTCGGTCTTCTTCCCCCGCGAGGACACCTTCTGCCGCAACCCCGGCTGCGCCGGAGGGGAGCTGCTCTCCGTGCCGCTCTCCCGGCGCGGTCGGGTCTGGTCCTACACGGACAGCCGGTACCGGCCTCCGTCACCGTACGTGTCCGATCCGGAACTTCCGTGGCAGCCCTACACGTTGATCGCTGTGGAGCTGGAGGCGGAGCGGCTGGTGGTGCTCGGCCAAACAGTTCCCGGGCTCTCCGTGGCCGATCTCGAGGTCGGCATGGAGGTGGAGGTCGTGCCCGGCGTGCTCGACGAGGACGGGGACACGACCTGGACGACGTGGCACTGGCGGCCGACGGGGGTGGCGGCATGACGGACGACGTGGCGGTGCTCGGCGCGGGCATGCACCCCTGGGGCAAGTGGGGGCGCGGCTTCGTCGAGTACGGGACGGTGGCAGCGCGGGCGGCCCTTGCCGACGCCGGGATCGGCTGGCGCGACGTGGACTCCGTCGTGGGCGCGGACACGGTGCGGGGCGGATACCCGGGCTATGTCGCGGGCGCGACGTTCGCGAAGGCGCTCGGCTGGCAGGGCGCGCGGGTCGCAAGCGTGTACGCGGCGTGCGCCTCGGGTGCCCAGGCGGTCAGCGCGGCGCGTGCGCAGATCCTCGCGGGGCTCGCCGACGTCGTACTCGTGGTGGGTGCCGACGCGGCCCCCAAGGGGTTCTTCCGGCCTGCGGGCGGGGACCGGCACGACGATCCGGACTGGCTGCGGTTCCGGGTCCTCGGCGCGACCAACCCGGCGTACTTCGGTCTGTACGCGCGCAGGCGCATGGCCGTGCACGGGGACACACTGGAGGACTTCGCGCAGGTCAAGGTGAAGAACGCGGCCGCGGGCGCGCTCAATCCGAACGCCCGGTTCCGCAAGACCGTGACCGCCGACGAGGTGGCCGCGTCGGCGGTCGTCGCCGATCCGCTGCGGCTCCTGGACATCTGCGCCACATCCGACGGGGCGGCCGCGCTCGTGCTGTGCGGCATGGACTTCGCGCGCAAGCACGGGGTGCGCAACCCGGTGCGGATCCGCGCGGTGTCGACGGTCACACCGACGTATCCGAACACGGTGCTCGACCTCCCGGACATCGCCACCGACTCGGCCGCGGCCGTCGAGCCGACCGGCGTCACCTTCCGCGCCTCCATCGCGCGGACGGCGTACGAGGAGGCCGGGATCGGTCCGGAAGACCTCTCCCTCGCCGAGGTGTACGACCTGTCGACCGCTCTGGAGCTCCAGTGGTACGAGGATCTGGGGCTGTGCGGCGAGGGCGAGGCGGCGAAGCTGCTGAGGGAGGGTGCGACGGCGCACGGCGGGCGCATACCCGTGAACGCCAGTGGCGGACTCGCCTCCTTCGGAGAGGCGGTCCCCGCACAGGCCATTGCCCAGGTCTGCGAGCTGACGTGGCAGCTGCGCGGCGCGGCGGGCGCGCGACAGGTGGCGGACGCGCGCGTGGGGATCACTGCGAACCAGGGACTGTTCGGGCACGGCTCGTCCGTGGTCGCGGTCCGCTGACCGGCACTCCCCGAGAGATCCGTACGCTGCGTGTTCGGCCGAAAAGGGTGCGTGAACAGCTCGTGAACTGCGCCTGGGCGCGCGACAGGGGCGCCATTATGCTTCCGTGCCTTCCTGGACGGACGCTCTCCGTTTCGCCTTCCAGCCGGTCGTCAACCTGACGACCGGAGCCGTGGCGGCCCTGGAGATACTCGCTCGTCCGGAGGTCGGTGACGTGCTGGCACAGGCCCGGCGCGACCCCGAACTCGACGGCCGTCTCGCCGCGTTGGCGGTGCGCTCGGCCGCGCAGCGGGAGACTCTGCTGCCGCTGCACGTCAATGTGTTCGCGGGGACGGTGGCGGACCTCGGGGGTCTGGCCGCGCTGCGGGACACCGTCCGGGACGTCGGGCGGCTGCCCTGGGAAGTGACGGTCGACATCGGTCCCCCGTTCACCCACGTGCCGCACCGGGCGCTCCTGGAGGGGGTCACGGCCCTGCGCGAGGAAGGCTTCCGGGTCTGTGCGGACGGCGTCGGTGACGGCGACCTGCCGCTGCGGCTCCTGGTCGACCTGGCGCCCGACCTCGTGAAGCTCGATGCCTCGCTGCTGTCGCGTCCCGCGTCGGTGAGCGCGATGCGGACGCTGTGCGAGGGGCTGGGCGCGCTGCTCGCCGTCGAGGGCGTGGAGACCGAGTTGCAGTGCGGCGCCGCCCGGGAGGCCGGTGCGCAGCTGGCGCAGGGCGAGCTGTTCGCGCCGCCCTCGCGGCTGCCGGCGGCCGATGTGTACGTCCCGGCGCTCACTCCCCCGGTGGCGTCACCGCCGCCGTCGGGGCCGCCGGTGCGCCAGTTCGTGCGGCCCGCCGCGCTGCTGCCCGCTTCGGCCTCGGCGGGGCGCGTACGCGCGCTGCTCACCGGCTCACCCGACGTATCCGGTGTGCTCCTGGTGGACTCGGCCGGCGCACCGGTGCGTTCGGTGCAGCGGGACCGCTTCCTGTTGTCCCTGTCGGGCCGCTACGGGCACGCGCTCTACGCCGACCGCCCGGCCGCGCGCCACGGTGACCCGCCGCGCACGGTGGGCGTGGACGCCACCGCCTGGGAGGTCCTCGACGTACTCGCGGACGGCGAGCGCAGCCGTACGGCCGACGATGTCGCGGTCGTCGACGGGCGCGGGCGGTGCGTGGGCATCGTGCGACTCGCCGATCTTGTGCGCGCGCTCGCCGAGAGCCGGGTCGAGGAGGCGGCCGCGCTCAATCCGCTGACGCGGCTGCCCGGTTCGGACGCCATCACCGGCGAGGTGGACCGGCGGATCGCGCAGGGACGGGGGTTCGCCCTGAGCTGGCTGGACATCGACGGGTTCAAGCAGGTCAACGACGGGGCGGGGTTCGCCGCGGGTGACGATCTGATCCGCGAGGTGGGCAGGTCCCTGGAACGGGCCGCGTCGGGCACGACCAGGGTGGGGCACATCGGGGGCGACGACTTCCTGGTCCTGGCCGATCCGGACGGGCTCGATCCACTGGCGTCCGCGGTGCTCGACGTGCCCTGGGCGGCGGGCGGACGACCCGTCACGCTGTCGCTCGCGACGGTGCTGTGTGCGGCGGGCAGCGTCGCCGATCACCGGCAGGCGGCCGCGTCCCTGGCGCCGCTGAAGCAGGCCGCCAAGGCGCTTCCGGGGGCGAGTTGGGTCATCGGCCGGTCGGACACGCCCGGGCACGAGGTGCGGCGTGGCGTGTATTCGGCGGCGGCTCCGGCGTCCGGGGCGGCGTGGACGGGGACCGGGCCGCGCGCGGAAGCGGAATCGGGCCGGGCAGCCGCGGGATGACGCGGCCGCGGGCCGGGCGGGCAGGTGCCGCCAACCGTTCCCGTCCACGACCTTGACGCTCCATCACGGCCGGTGAACACTTCCGGGTGTCAGTCGGCATCGCCGCACGTCGTCCCACCGCCGCTCAGGGCCCCAGCCTGTCCGTCGGGCTCCTCCTGTCGCGTTCGGGCAGGTCAGGGCCTTCCCCCACCGGCGATACGGGCGGTCCGACCGAGCAGGAACGCTTGTCGCGGGCGCCGGGCGGGGCGCGGGAACCCTTGCCGTCGGCCGTGGCAGCCAGAGCCACCCAGAACCAGCACCAGCCATGGAAAACGCACCCTGCACTGAGGACCGGGGCGTATCGCTCCGGGCGAGGGCCTAGGAGCCGCCATGAGCAATGGAGACATCTTCGTCGGTGAGGTCATCGGTACCGCGATCCTGATCCTGTTCGGCGCCGGCGTGTGCGCCGCAGTCACGCTCAAGCATTCCAAGGCGAGAGCCTCGGGATGGGTCGTCATCGCGTTCGGCTGGGGCTTCGGCGTGCTGGCCGGGGCGTACACCGCCGCGCCGCTGTCCGGGGGTCAGCTCAACCCGGCGGTGACGATCGGCATCGCTGTGGACACCGGCAAGTGGGACAAGGTCTGGGTCTATCTGCTCGGCCAGATGGTCGGCGCGATGCTGGGCGCCGTCCTGGCCTATCTCGTCTATCTGGCCCAGTTCAACGCCAACGTCACGTCGGAGTCGGGCGACGGCGAAGCGGACGACGACGGGCCCACTCCGACGCTCGGGATCTTCTCCACGATCCCTGAGATCAACAACCCCGTGGCCAACCTGATCACCGAGATCATCGCGACCGTCGCCCTCGTGCTGCCCATCCTCGCGTTCGGGCTCACCAAGGGGCTCGGGGAGTCCGGCACGACGGTGCTCGTCGTGGCTCTCCTGGTCGTCGGGATCGGTCTCTCGCTCGGCGGGCCCACCGGGTACGCCATCAACCCCGCGCGCGACCTCGGTCCGCGCATCGTGCACACGTTCCTGCCGATCCCCAACAAGGGGACGTCCGGCTGGGGTTACGCCATCATCCCGGTGGCCGGGCCGCTGATCGGCGGCGCCCTGGCCGGGCTCATCTACAACGCGGCGTTCTGACCGCGGCCGCGCCGCCACCACGTCGCTTCAGCGTCCCCGCGCGCGGGGACCTCGGACGAAGACGAAGGGGAGTCACATGCCCGACAACGATGTGAAGTACGTCGCCGCCATCGACCAGGGCACCACGTCGAGCCGCTGCATCATCTTCAACCACGGCGGCGAGATCGTCGCCGTCGACCAGCGTGAGCACCGGCAGATCTTCCCGAAGCCCGGCTGGGTGGAGCACGACGCCACCGAGATCTGGTCGAAGGTGCAGGCCGTGGTCGCCGGGGCGCTCGCCAAGGCCGGGCTGCGGGCCGACGACCTCAGCGCGCTCGGCATCACCAACCAGCGGGAGACGACGGTCCTTTGGGACCGGGCCACGGGCAGGCCCGTGCACAACGCGATCGTGTGGCAGGACACCCGCACGTCGGCCCTGTGCAACGAACTCGGCGGGACGGACGGGCAGGACCGCTTCCGCGAGCAGACGGGCCTGCCGCTCGCGAGCTACTTCTCCGGGCCCAAGGCGGCCTGGCTGCTCGACAACGTCCCGGGGCTGCGCACGCGTGCCGAGCGGGGCGAGATCGCGTTCGGCACCATCGACTCCTGGCTCATCTGGAACCTGACCGGCGGCACGGACGGCGGCGTACACGTCACCGACGTGACCAACGCCGGGCGCACCATGCTGATGAACCTGGAGACGCTCCAGTGGGACCAGGGGATCCTGTCGGCGATGAACGTGCCGGAGGCGGTGCTTCCGGAGATCAGGTCGTCGGCCGAGGTCTACGGGACGGCCGTCGGCCAGCTCGCCGGGGTGCCGGTCGCGTCCGCTCTCGGCGACCAGCAGGCAGCGATCTTCGGTCAGGCCTGCTACGACACGGGAACGGCCAAGAACACGTACGGCACGGGCAGTTTCCTGCTGCTCAACACCGGGAACCGGCCCGTCCCCTCGAAGAACGGGCTGCTCACCACGATGGGGTACAAGATCGGCTCCGAGGCGCCCGTGTACTGCCTCGAAGGGTCGATCGCCATCACCGGCGCTCTGGTGCAGTGGTTCCGCGACCAGCTCGGGATCATCCGCACGGCCGACGAGATCGAGACGCTCGCGGCGAGTGTGAGCGACAGCGGCGGCGCCTACATCGTGCCCGCGTTCTCGGGTCTGTTCGCGCCGTACTGGCGCTCGGACGCCCGCGGTGTCGTCACGGGCCTGACGCGGTACGTCACCAAGGCCCATCTGGCGCGGGCCGTCCTGGAGGCGACGAGCTGGCAGACGCGCGAGGTCGTCGACGCGATGTACCAGGACTCCGGGGTGCAGATCACGACGCTGAAGGTCGACGGCGGCATGACCAAGAACAATCTCCTGATGCAGCATCAGGCGGACGTTCTGGGGGTGCCGGTGATTCGGCCGCGGGTTTCGGAGACGACGTGCCTGGGCGCCGCGTACGCCGCCGGCCTCGCGACGGGAGTGTGGAACGACCTGGACGAGCTCAAGGCGCACTGGCAGCGCGACGTGGAGTGGACGCCGGCCATGGACGGCGGGACACGTGAGCGCGAGTACCGCAACTGGCGCAAGGCCGTGGAGAAGAGCTTCGGCTGGCACGACGACGAGGCGTGAGGCGCGGCGCGCGCCGCTTGTGACTCGCGCGTGGCCTTCGTGAGGGCCACGCGCGCGTGGACGACGGTCCGCACCCCGGTCGGCGAGGGTGCGGGCCGTTCCCATGCCCTCTGTTCCCGCGCTCGCGGGTCAGGTGGTGGCCGGCTGGCGGCGGCGCGCGCCCACGGCCATCGCGTGCTCGACGACGCCGATGAGGACCTCCTTGACGGTCTCCTTCTCGCGCGCGTCGCACAGCAGGACGGGCACGTCGGAGTCGAGGTCGAGGGCCTGGCGTACGGCGTCGGCAGGGTAACGGGCCGATCCCTCGAAGCAGTTGACGCCCACGACGAAGGGTATGGAGCGCCGTTCGAAGTAGTCGACGGCGGCGAAGCAGTCCTCCAGGCGGCGGGTGTCGGCGAGGACGACGGCGCCCAGGGCGCCGGTCGCCAGCTCGTCCCACAGGAACCAGAAGCGGTCCTGCCCGGGCGTGCCGAAGAGGTAGAGCACCAGGTCCTCGCGGAGCGTGATCCGCCCGAAGTCCATGGCGACGGTGGTGGTGTGCTTGCCCTCGACGCCCCGGGTGTCGTCGAGCGGGCGACCCGCCTCGCTGAGCAGCTCCTCAGTGCGCAGGGGCTTGATCTCGCTGACCGCGCCGACGAGCGTCGTCTTGCCCACGCCGAATCCGCCGGCCACGAGGATCTTGAGCGTGACGGGCTCCACGGGGGGCTTGCCGCGCTCAGAACGCCCGAAGATCATGGGTCTCTTCTCCTGCCTCACTGCTGTCGCTGTGGTCGTTCCCGGCGGGCGGCGGCGGACCGTATCCGCCGCCTCCGGGGGTTTCGATGACGAGTACGTCGCCGGGGAGCACGTCCGCCGAGTCGCTGCCGGCGAGCCGGTCGACCGTGCCGTCGGGGTGTTCCACGGAGTTGGCGCCCAGGGCCCCCGGCCCACCGCCCGCCATGCCGTACGGCGGGACTCTGCGGTGCTGCGAGAGGGTGGACACAGTCATGGGTTCGAGGAAGCGGAGGCGGCGCACGGCGCCGTCGCCACCGTGCCACCGGCCCGGGCCCCCGCTGCCGCGTCGCACGGCGAACTCCTCGAGCAGGACGGGCAGTCGCCACTCCAGCACCTCGGGGTCGGTGAGCCGCGAGTTGGTCATGTGGGTCTGCACGACGGGCGCTCCGTGGAAGCCGTCGCCTGCTCCGGAGCCCGAGGCCACGGTCTCGTAATACTGGTGGCTCTCGTTGCCGAAGGTCACGTTGTTCATCGTCCCGGAGCCCTCGGCCTGGACGCCCAGGGCCGCGTAGAGGGCGCCGGTGATGGCCTGGGAGGTCTCCACATTGCCGGCGACGACGGCGGCGGGTGGCTCGGGGGCGAGGAACGAGCCCGGCGGGACGACGATGCGCAGGGGGCGCAGGCAGCCGTCGTTCAGGGGGATGTCGTCGTCCACGAGGGTGCGGAAGACGTACAGGACGGCCGCGTTGACGACGGCGAAGGGCGCGTTGAAGTTGGTGGCGAGCTGGGGCGAGGTGCCGGTGAAGTCGACGGTCGCGCTGCGCTGTTCGCGGTCCACGGTGACGCGGACGCTGATCACGGCGCCCGAGTCGGTCTCGTAGGCGAACTCACCGTCCTGTAGTGCGTCGACAACGCGGCGCACCGCCTCTTCGGCGTTGTCCTGGACGTGCTTCATGTAGGCCTGGACCACGTCGAGCCCGAAGTGGTCGATCATGCGGGCGACTTCGTCGACACCCTTCTGGTTCGCGGCGATCTGGGCGCGCAGGTCGGCGAGGTTGGTCCGCGGGTTGCGGGACGGATACGGGCCGCCGGTGAGCAGGCTCAGGGTCTCCGCCTCGCGGAAGCGGCCCCCTTCGACGAGCAGCCAGTTGTCGAACAGGATGCCTTCCTCGTCGATGGTGCGGCTGCCCGCGGGCATGGAGCCGGGGGCGATGCCGCCGATCTCCGCGTGGTGGCCGCGCGAGGCGACGTAGAACAGGATCCGCTCACCCTCCGTGTCGAAGACCGGGGTGATGACGGTGACGTCGGGGAGGTGGGTGCCCCCGTGGTAGGGGTCGTTGACGGCATAGGTGTCGCCCGGCCGCATGCGCGTGCCGCGGCGGCGGATGACCTCCTTGACGCTGGTGCCCATGGATCCCAGGTGGACGGGGATGTGGGGGGCGTTGGCGACGAGGCTTCCGTCGGGGTCGAAGAGCGCGCAGGAGAAGTCGAGGCGTTCCTTGATGTTGACCGACTGGGAGGTGGACTCCAGCCTGGCGCCCATCTGTTCGGCGATCGACATGAAGAGGTTGTTGAAGACCTCGAGGAGCACGGGGTCGGCTGCCGTGCCGATGTCGGAACTCTCCGTGACCGCCGCGCGTTCCATGATCAGGTGACCGTCGTCCGTCACGGCCGCCCGCCAGCCGTCGTCCACGACCGTCGTCGAGCCGGACTCGGCGATGATCGCGGGCCCGGTGACGCTCTCGCCGGGCGGGAGTTGGTCGCGTCGGTGCAGGGGCACGTCGCGCCAGGTGCCGCCGGTGTGGAGGCTGACGGTCTCCGGGGTGGCGGGCGGGGCCGAGCGGGGTGCGAGGGCGGACAGATCGGGGGGTGCGGTGAGGCCGGTTGCTTCGACGGAGAGTGCTTCGACGACGAGAGGGCGGTCGAGGGTGAAGGAGTAGGTGGCGCGATGGCGTTCTTCGAAGGCGGTGCGCATCGCGTCGGGGCGCGTGAGTTCCACGGTGAGCGTGGTGTCGGTGCCGTCGTAGCGCAGTTGGGCGCGGCGGACGACGCGGATGCGGTTCTCGGGCACGTCCTCGGCGAGGAGTTCGGCGCGGGCCGCGCCCTCCAGGTCGTCGGCGGTCTTGTGGACGTGTGGCATGGCGGACGGTTCGAGCGGCGACTCGACGGACTGCTCGCGCATGGCGGTCGTGTCGGCGAGACCGATGCCGAGCGCGGACAGGACTCCCGCCATGGGCGGTACGAGGACGGTGCGGATCCCGAGCGAGTCGGCGACCCGGCACGCGTGCTGGCCACCGGCCCCGCCGAATGTGGTGAGGGCGTAGCCGGTGACGTCGTGGCCCTTCTGGACGGAGATCCGCTTCACGGCGTTCGCGATGTTGGCGACGGCGATCTGCAGATAGCCCTCGGCGACCTGTTCGGGGGTGCGGTCGTCGCCGGTGCGGTCGCGGATCTCGCGGGCGAGCACGGCGAAGCGGTCCCGTACGAGGGTGTGATCCAGGGGCTGGTCCCCGTCGGGGCCGAACACCCGGGGGAAATGGGCGGGTTGGATACGCCCGAGGGCCACGTTCGCGTCGGTGACGGTGAGCGGGCCACCGCCGCGGTAGCAGGCGGGACCCGGGTCGGCGCCCGCGGAGTCGGGCCCCACGCGGTAGCGGCTGCCGTCGAAATGGAGGACGGAGCCGCCACCGGCTGCGACGGTATGGATGTCGAGCATGGGGGCCCGCAGCCGCACGCCGGCGATCTGCGTGGTGAAGACGCGCTCGTACTCCCCCGCGTAGTGCGACACGTCCGTCGACGTGCCGCCCATGTCGAATCCGATGACGCGGTCGAAGCCGGCCAGCCGGGACACGCGGGCCATGCCGACGATGCCGCCGGCGGGGCCGGACAGGATGGCGTCCTTCCCGCGGAACTGCCCGGCCTCGGTGAGCCCGCCGTTGGACTGCATGAACATCAGGCGCACGCCGGCGAGTTGGTCCGCCACCTGCTGGACGTAGCGGCGCAGGACCGGCGACAGATAGGCGTCGACGACCGTCGTGTCCCCGCGCGGGACGAGTTTCATCAGCGGGCTGACCTCGCTGGAGAGCGAGATCTGCGGGAAGCCGATCCGGGCAGCGAGGGCACCGATCTGCCGCTCGTGGTCGGGGTACAGGTGGCTGTGCATGCAGGCGACGGCGAGGGCCCTGATCCCGTCGTCGTACGCCTGGCGCAGCGACACTTCGAGTGCGTCCGTGTCGAGGGGGGTGAGGACGTCGCCGTGGGCGCCGATGCGCTCGTCGGCCTCGATGACCCGTTCGTGGAGCAGCTGGGGCAGTTCGATGCGGCGGGCGAAGATGCGGGGCCTGTTCTGGTACGCGATGCGCAGGGCGTCGCGGAAGCCCCGGGTGACGACCAGCGCGGTGCGTTCGCCCTTGCGTTCCAGGAGGGCGTTGGTGGCGACGGTGGTGCCCATGCGGACGGAGTCAACGCGGCCGTGCCCCGACTCGCCTTCGCTGTCGAGGAGTTCACGGATTCCGGCGACGGCGGGGTCGTGGTAGCGGCCGGGGTTGTCGGACAGGAGCTTGTGGGTGAGCAGGCGTCCGTCGGGGTGCCGCGCGACGACATCGGTGAACGTGCCGCCTCGGTCGATCCAGAACTGCCAGCCTGTCACGCGCGTCTCCGTTGTTCGCCCCGCTGCTCGCCTGGTCCCCACCCCCGTGTGTGGCCTCGGTGTACGTCTGTGTCAGAGCGCCCTGAGACCGTTGATCACGTCGCGCAGAATACTCTCGTCCGGGAGTTCGGCCGGGGGTACGGGCCGCGTCACGTGGACCAGTTCGTCATCGACGAGATCGCCGATGAGGACGCGTACGACGCCGATGGGAAGGTCGAGTTCCGCCGCGATTTCGGCCACCGACTGGGGGCTGTCGCGGCACAGTCCGACGATGTCCACGTGCTCCGGGGACAGCGTCTGGTCGGCGGCGGGGTCGCCGGTGCGGTGTTCGGCGACGACGACCGCGATCAGGTCGAGGCGATGCTGGGCCGCGCTGGTGGTGCGGCCGCGTGTCATGGCGTACGGGCGTACCACCGGTCCGGCGTCGTCGTCGAACCAGTGGTGCGCCTGCTGCGTCCCGTCCCCGTCCGGGTTCATAGCGGCCCACTACCCGCCGGCGGACAGATCGGTGCGCGGAGCGGTCCCCAGATGCACACCGACCCGCTTGACCAGCAAGGTCATCTCGTACGCGACGAGACCGACGTCGGAGTCCGCGTCCGACAGGACGGCGAGACAGCTGCCGTCGCCGGCGGCCGTGACGAAGAGGAAGGCGTCGTCCAGCTCCACGACCGTCTGGCGGACGCTGCCGGCCTCGAAGTGCCGACCGACCCCCTTGGCCAGGCTGTGGAAGCCGGAGGCGACGGCGGCGAGGTGCTCGCTGTCTTCCCGGGTGAGGTCCTTCGAGACCCCGGTCGGCAGGCCGTCCCCGGAGAGCACGAGTGCCTTGCGGATACTGGCGACGCGCTCCACCAGGTCGTCCAGGAGCCAGTTCAGCTCCCCGGAACCGCCGTTCGCGGTGGTGTGCGCGCCGGCCTTCGGTGCGGTCATCGACCGTCCCCCTCAGATGTCGTTCCCTGTGCTGTGCCGTCGGAGGCGTCATCGCCTGCGGCGTTCTCCTCACGGCCGCGGCGCCAGCCCCGCTGGAGCGAGGCCATCCTGTTGCGGACCTCGTCGGCGTCGCGCTCGGCGGGGCTGTCCGAGTGGTTGGGCCCCTCCCGGTCCGCGGCGCGGTCGGCGCGCAGGTCGGGTCCTTCCTTGAGCTGCGGGGCGAGATTGGCCTGGCGCACACGGCGGGGCAGACCACTCGGCAGGCTCTGCACGGGGGCGTCGGCGGCCGGCTCCGGCGCGGGGTCGCGCACCGGCTCCGGGTCAGGTGCGGGAGCCTCGTCCTCCGGGGCCTGGGCGCGGGCGCGCCTGCGCGGCAGGTCCGGCACGGGCCCCGAAGTGAGGCGACGCTCGTGGGGTCCCTGCGGGGCTTCTGGGGTTTCCGGGCGGTACGCGTCCCCGGGGGTGTTCGGGGTCGAAGCCGCGGGCTCGGATGGGGCGCTGCCCGGGTTCTCGGGCTGGGCGTTCGCGCGTCGGTTGTCCGGTTCCGGTTCCGGCTCGCCGGGCCGCGTGTGGGTGACGGGCCTGCCGTGCGAGCTGACGAGCTTGGGTGCCCTGCGGCGCGGCAGCGGCACGGGCGCTTCATCGGCATCGGAGCCGTCGGCCCGGCGGGTGGGCTCGGCCCGGTCCTCGAACTCGTCGCGCGCGTGCTGGTGCTGTTCCCCGGGGAGCCCTGCGGAGCGGCGGCGCGGGCGGAAGAGCCCGCCTCGCTCGCTGTCCTCGTCGTCGAGAGCGCCGGGGAAGGGCGCGAGGTCCGACGACGCCAGCGGCGCCTCCAGCTCCACGGGGCCGTCCAGGACGGAGGCGGGAAGACCCGGGAGCGGGCTGCCCGCCGTGGAGAGCTTCGGGGAGCGCCGCCCCGGGGCCCCGCCACGCCCGGGGCCGTTCGGACGGTCGAGACGGAAGCCGGCGCCCTCGGTGTCGGGGGCGTCGGTGAGCAGGGTGTCCGGGATGAAGACGACCGCGGTCGTGCCGCCGTACGGGGACGGCTGGAGCGAGACGCGGACGTTCTGGCGCTGGGCGAGCCGGCTGACCACGAAGAGGCCGAGCCGGTCGGTGTCGGAGAGTTCGAACTCGGGTGTCTCGGCCAGCCGCAGATTGGCGTCGAGGAGCGCGTCGGCCGCCATGCCGAGGCCCCGGTCGTGGATCTCCAGCGTGAAGCCGTTCGCGACGCGCTCGCCTACGACGTGTACGGCGGTGTGCGGCGGCGAGAACACCGTGGCGTTCTCGAGGAGTTCGGCCACGAGGTGGGTGAGGTCGGCGACGGCGGGGCCGGTGACCGCGATGCGCGGCAGGCGCCGGACCTCGATGCGCTCGTAGTCCTCCACCTCGGCGACGGAGGCCCGGACGATGTCCATGAGTTGGACGGGCCTGCGCCACTGCCGGGAGGGGGCGGCTCCCGAGAGGATCACCAGTCCCTCCGCGTGGCGCCGCATGCGCGTGGTCAGGTGGTCGAGGCGGAACAGGTCGGCGAGTTCGTCGGTGTCCTCGGTCCTGCGCTCCATCGTGTCGAGCAGGGTGAGCTGCTTGTGGAGGAGCACCTGGCTGCGCCGGGCGAGGTTGACGAAGACCTCGGAGACGCCGTGGCGCAGTTCGGCCTGTTTGACGGCGGCCTCGACGGCGGAGCGCTGAAGGGTGTTGAGTGCCTGGCCGACCTGCCCGATCTCGTTCTTGTCGTACTCCAGGCGGGGGGCCTCGGTCTCCACGTCGACGCGTTCGCCGGCGGCGAGGCGGCGCATCACGCTGGGCAGCCGGACTCCGGATGCCTCGTGGGCCTCCAGGCGCAGCCGCCGCAGGTCGCGGACGAGGCTGCGGCCGATGCGCACGGAAAGGAACAGCGAGAGCAGCAGCGCGAGCAGGCCGAGCACGCCGGCGACACCGGCCTGCAGGAAGACCTCGATCGCGACGGGGCGCCCCCGGTCCTGGTAACGCTCCGTGGCGGCTGTGTCGCGCTTGATGAGCTCGTCGAGCACCTGGCCCGAGGCGTCGTCCCAGGCACGTGCGGTGACGCCCCTGGGGGTGCCCGCAGCGGAGTCGGCGAGGGTGTTCTCCGCCGTGCGCAGGGCCGCTGTGTCGGCGCTCTTCCAGTAGCGCTCGAACTGGGCGCGGTCGTCGTCGGGGAGCAGCGCGAGGCTGGTGTCGTACAGGATGCCGCGCTGGGCGACGAGGTCGGAGACCTGGCGCAGTTCCTTGTGCGTGATCCTGCGGGCGACGAGCGCGGAGGCGACCAACGCGTCCTCGCGGGACAGCAGTTCACGCGCGCGCAGCACACCGATGACGGCGCGGCCCTGGCGGTCCATCGTCGAGTTGTCGAAGTTGCTGAGCGTGAGCAGGAAGTCGTACGTCGGGTCGATCAGGCGGTTGTAGAAGTCGAGTGCCTGCTCGCGGGTGACGGTTCCTTCGTCGACGTTGCGGCGCAGGGACTCGATGCCCTCGAATCCCTCGACGACGGTGGTGATGCGGCGCCGGGAGTCGTCGCTCATGTCGTCGCGGATCTCGGAGTTCTCGGCCTTCGTCCTGATCCGGGTCATCGCCTCGTCGGAGGCACTGCGGCGGCTGCGCAGCTCGGAGAGGGCGTCGGAGGCCCGGGGGTCGGCCAGATAGACGAGGGTCTGGCGGCGCTCGTCCTGAAGGATCCGCCCGGCGTCGGCGATCGGGTAGCCGATCTCGTCGGCGACCCTTCCCGACGACAGCAGCTGAGTCGCGGCGCGGCCCGTGATCACCGTGGAGAAAGCCCAGATGGCGGTCAGGGATACCAGCGGTACCAGGAGCAACGCCACGATCTTCCGGCGGATGGACTTCCCGCGAAAGCGCATGGCCTCCCCCAGATCGACCCCTGCGGTCAGGGGTACACATGTGCGGCAACAAACGGCGCGAGCCTACTACTGACGCAGGAGCAACTCGAAGGCCTGTCCGGATGCTGTCCGGTGGCGAGTGGAGAGGGACGTCAGCATGTGTCCGGGCATTGCGGGAGATTGCATCCCGCAAAGTGGCGCTCAGAATCCGGCATCATCCGGCTGGACGCGGACGGCAGTTGGCCGGAATCGATCGATCTTCGGCGGGACGGAAGTGACCGCCGCAATCCGGGGGAATCTTTCGACGCCGCCGTACGTCCTTCCTTACGGGTCATAGGTGATGAGGCCCGCACGAAGTGAGCGGGCAGCGTAAAGCGGCGCAATCCGGGCAGCCATCCAAGAGCCCCGGTGCGGGAGCACTCGGGGCGGCGGGCTGTGACGGCGGGGGGAGTGACGAACTGATGGGCACGGCAGAGCGGCGCGGGGAGTTGTGGGTCGAGGAGCCGGCGAGGCGGCGGCGGATGCCCGATCCGGTGCGGACGGCGGCGGTACGGGCGGTGCTCATCGTCGCGCTGACCCTGATACAGGCGGTGATCGCGTTCCTGTGCACCCTCGCCGACTCCTGGCTCGCGTTCCCCATGGTGCTGAGCAGCGTGGGGAGCACGGTCGTGGCGACCTGGGGCGTGCTGGACGTCTGGGTGACCCGACAGGTGTGGAACCAGCGCAACGGAGTGGTGTCCGCGCCGAACAGCACGGCGCGGCAGCTGCGCAGGGAGCGGCGCCAGGCGCGTCGGCAGGCACGTGCGCAGGGCCGTCCGGCCCCGGAGCGCATACGGAGGCGCGAAGGGGCCGGACAGCTGACGCATACGTAGGCGCGTGCAGGTAGAGCGTCGGTAGCTGTGTGCGGCCATGTGCGCCTGCGTGCAACTGCGTAGATAGGTGCGGGTGAGATCGGGGCGAGGACGTGGAGCCCGCCCAGGCCACACCCGCGCCCACGTCGGGACGGACCGCGCTCAGGCGAGAGCCACCGTCACAGCGCGACCGGCTCCGCGACGCTCGGCACGACCGGTCGCGCCTCGCCGCGCGTCAGCTCCCGCCGCACCCGTGTGAACGGCCGGGGCCGGTTCACCGCGAGCGCCGCCGTGGTCACGCCCGCGCGCTCGTAGAGTGCGAGGAAACTCCCGTCCTGCGCGGCGCCTTCGACGACGCGGACCTGGTCCCCGTCCCTCCTGCGCCCCGCGAACTGGATGCGCGAGCCGTACTGGTCCGACCAGAAGTACGGCAGCGGCCGCACGGTCTCGACGGTGCGGCCCGCCAGCAGATTGCGTACGGCGACCCGCGGCTGGGCCGTGGCGCTCGTCCAGTGCTCGGCCCGCGCCCCGCCCACACGGGCCACATCACCCACGGCCACCACCTGGGGCAGCGCCGTGACGCAGCCGTCGTCGCAGAGCACCCCGTCGTGCAGGGCGAGCGTCGAACCGGCGAGCCAGCTCGTGTTGGGGACGGCCCCGATGCCGACGACGACCACGTCGGCGGGCAGCACGCGCCCGTCGGCCAGTTCCACGCCGTGGACGGCGAGGTCGCCGTGGAGTGCCGCGACCCCCACGCCCGTGACGAGTTCCACCCCGCCGCGCGCGTGGAGTCCCGCACACACCGCGGCCATTTCCGGCCCGAGTTGGGGCAGGAGCGGCAGCGGCGCCGCCTCCACGACGGTGACGGCGTGTCCGAGCGCGGCACACGAAGAGGCCGTCTCGGCACCGATGAAGCCGCCGCCGATCACGACCACGCGCCGCGGCCCGCGCAGCAGTTCGGCACGCAGGGAGCGCGCGTCGTCGAGGGTCCGAAGCGTGTGCACGCCCCTGAGGACGGGGCCGGGCAGCCGGCGGGCGCTCGCCCCGGTCGCGATGACGACCCCGTCCGTGGACACCGTGCGACCGTCCTCCAGGAGGACGGTGCGGCCGCGCGCGTCGAGCCCGCGGGCCCGTACACCGAACATCCACTCGGCGCCCAGTTCCAGCGTCTCGTCGACGTTGGAGAGGGCGAGTTGGTCCTCGTCGGCCTTCCCGATGAGGAAGTCCTTGGACAGCGGCGGTCGGTCGTACGGGCGGTGCGGTTCCTCCCCCACGATGACGAGGCGGCCGTCGAAGCCCTGGGCGCGCAGCTCGCGGGCGGCGTACAGTCCCGCGAGCGAGGCGCCCACCACGGTCACGGTCTTCATCCCGGAGTCGGTCGTGATTCCGTTGACAGTGCTCATGCGGCGGTACCTTCCTCGGCTGCCGGGTGGACATGGACCACGCCGTCCTCGACGGTCACCCGGTGGGTGCGTACGGGTCGGCGGGCGGGTAGGCAGGTCGGCTGCCCCGTGCGGAGATCGAATGAAGCCTCGTGAAGCGGGCATTCGACCAGACAGCCCTCCAGCCACCCCTCCGACAGGGAGGCGTCCTGGTGGGTGCAGGTGTCGTCGATGGCGTACAGCTCACCGTCAGCGTGGAAGACGGCGATGGGCGGTGCTGTGTCGATGCGGACGGATCCGCCATCGGGGAGGTCTTCAAGGCGGCAGACGGGAATCACGGGCCCCCCTCTTGGTCCAGGGCTGTCTGACTCAGGACTGTTCGGTAACATGAAGTTTCGTATCGCGCACGACAGAGCGCTCTGCGCAACAGAGTCCGGTCGAGATGCCCGTCGCGTCAAGGGCTTCTCGAAGATGCGACCCCTCAAGGGGTCGCAAGGTGGTGAGAGTTGAGTGATGACCCGCAAGGAATCGCAGGCTGAACCAGGTACGAAAGCACCGGAGAAAACTCCCAAGGGCGCGGCGGGCGCCGTCCAGTCCGTGGACCGCGCGGTGAGTGTCCTCGAGATCCTCGCCCGGCACGGCGAGGCAGGGGTCACGGAGATCGCCGACGAGCTGGACGTACACAAGTCCACCGCGTTCCGGCTGCTCGGAGTCCTGGAGAACCGAGGCCTGGTCGGGCAGGCCAAGGACCGCGGCAAGTACTACCTGGGGGCGGGGGTACTGCACCTCGCGGGGGCGGCGGCAGTGCGCCTCGACATCTCCCAGGAGGGCGTGCCCGTCTGCCGTGAACTGGCCGACGAGTTGGGCGAGACGGTCAACATCGCGATCCTCGACGACGACGTCGCCGTCAACATCATGCAGGCGCGCGGCTCCGCCTCCGTGACGGCGCAGAACTGGCTGGGCAGACGCACGCCTTTGCACGCCACGTCGAGCGGCAAGGTGCTGCTCGCCCATCTGCCGCCGGCGCTGCGCGAGGGCCTGCTCGCCCGCCCGCTGGCGCGCTTCACCCCGCACACGACGACCGGGGCGGCCTCACTGCGCGCCGAACTGGAGACCGTGCTGGAGCAGGGGTTCGCCGTCGCCGTGGAGGAGCTGGAGGTCGGCCTCGCCGCGGTGGCGGCACCCGTGTTCGCCCACGACGGAAAGGTCATCGGCGCGATCAGCGCGTCGGGCCCCGTGTACCGGCTGACCGAGGAACACCTCCCCGAGCTGGCCAAACGCACGGTCGCGGCATCGACCGAACTCTCGCGCCGGATGGGATACGGCTTCTAGCACGACGTTCCTCAGCACGGTTACTGAACGCGGGGTCAGGGAAACCTGGCCCCGCGTTCTGCGTGTGTCGACGAGGTTTCGGGGCGGCCGATCGTTTTGCCAAGCATTAACTCCCACCTCTTGACGGGGCCTTGATGGCGTTTCCAAGATGTTCCTCATCGCGCAACCGATCGTGCAGTGCGCAACAGCAGAGGAGTTTGGTCGTGCCACATGAGGTCCGCGCCGTCGTCGCTGTGAAGAAGGGCGCACCCGTCGAGGTGCAAACGATCGTCGTGCCCGATCCCGGCCCGGGCGAGGTTCTGGTCCAGGTCCAGGCGTGCGGGGTCTGCCACACGGATCTGCACTACCGGGAGGGCGCCATCAACGACGACTTCCCGTTCCTGCTCGGCCATGAGGCGGCCGGCACCGTCGAGTCCGTCGGCGACGGGGTCACCGACCTCGCCCCCGGTGACTACGTGGTGCTCGCCTGGCGCGCCCCCTGCGGCAACTGCCGTTCCTGCCGCCGCGGTCGCCCCTGGTACTGCTTCGACTCGCGCAACGCGGCACAGCCGATGACCCTCCTCGACGGAACGCCGCTGAGCCCCGCGCTCGGCATCGGCGCGTTCGCCGAGAAGACCCTGGTCGCGGCCGGACAGGCGGTCAAGGTCGACCCGGCGGCGCGACCCGAGGCCGCGGGCCTGATCGGCTGCGGCGTGATGGCCGGCTACGGCGCGGCGGTGAACACGGGCAATGTCCAGCGCGGCGACACCGTCGCCGTCATCGGCTGCGGCGGCGTCGGCAACGCGGCCATCGCGGGCGCCTGTCTCAACGGCGCGCGCCGCGTGATCGCCGTCGACATCGACGACAAGAAGCTCGACCAGGCCGAGCGGTTCGGCGCCACGCACACGGTCAACTCCCGTGGCACGGACGCGGTCGAGGCGGTACGCGCGCTCACCGACGGGTTCGGCGTCGACATCGCCATCGACGCGGTCGGCCGCCCGGAGACGTACAAGCAGGCGTTCTACATGCGCGACCACGCGGGTGTACTGGTCCAGGTCGGTGTGCCCGACCCCGCGATGACGCTGGACATCCCGCTCATCGACCTGTTCTCGCGCGGCGGCGCCCTCAAGTCTTCCTGGTACGGGGACTGCCTGCCGAGCCGTGACTTCCCGGTCCTCATCGACCAGTACCTGTACGGGCTGCTCGACCTGAACGGGTTCGTGACCGAGACGATCGCCCTCGACCAGGTGGAGGAGGCGTTCGCGAAGATGCACCGCGGCGACGTGCTGCGCTCGGTGGTGGTCCTGTGAGCCCTGCGGCCCGCGCCGAACGCGTCGTCACCTCCGGCACGTTCAGCCTGGACGGCGAGACGTTCGACGTCGACAACAACGTCTGGCTGATCGGCGACGACGAGGAGGTCCTGATCGTCGACGCCGCGCACGACGCGGCGGCAATCACGGCCGCCGTCGCCGGGCGCCGCGTCACCGCGATCGTCTGCACCCACGGGCACGACGACCACATCGGCGCCGCCGCCGGCCTCGCCGTGGCGACCGGCGCCCCCGTCCTCCTGCACCCCGCCGAGCACGAGCTGTGGGAGACGGTGCACCCTGACCACAAGCCGGACGCGGAGCTCACCGACGGAATGCTCCTGGCCGTCGCCGGGATCGACGTCCAGGTCCTGCACACCCCCGGCCACTCCTGGGGCAGTTGCAGCCTCTACGTGCCCTTCCTCGACGCCGTCTTCACCGGCGACACCCTCTTCCATGGCGGCCCCGGCGCGACCGGCCGTTCGTACTCCGACGCCCCGACGATCGCGGCGTCCATTCGCGGCCGGCTCCTCACCCTGCCGGGCGGCACGGTTGTCCACACCGGCCACGGCCAGGACACGACCATCGCCGCGGAGCGCGCCAACATACCTGCTGCATAAGGCCATTCCATCCCCACCAGCATGAGGAGGGGCATGTCCAGCACGCCCGGAACCCCCGGAACATCCAGTCCTCGCGTCGTCGTCATCGGCGCCGGAATCGTCGGCTGCTCCCTCGCCGACGAGCTCACGGCCCGCGGCTGGACCGACGTCACCGTCCTCGAACAGGGCCCGCTGCCGGCCCCCGGCGGCTCCACCTCGCACGCGCCCGGCCTGGTCTTCCAGACGGGCCCGTCCAAGACCCTCACCGAGTTCGCCCGATACACGGTGGAGAAGTTCAACACCCTTGAGGTGGACGGACTTTCCTGTTTCAACCCGGTGGGCGGTCTGGAGCTGGCGACCACCCCCGAGCGCTGGGCCGATCTGCACCGCAAGGCCGGCTACGCCGCCTCCTGGGGCGTTCGCGGCGAACTCGTCAGCGCCGCCCGGTGCAAGGAACTGTGGCCCCTGATCGACGAGTCGGCCGTACTCGGCGGCTTCCACACCCCCGACGACGGCCTGGCCCGCGCCCTGCTCGCCTCCCGCGCCCAGATGGAACGCGCCCGCGAGCGCGGCGCCACCTTCCTCGACCGGCACACGGTCACCGGCATCGAGCAGGAGGACGGCCGGGTCACGGCCGTGGTCACCGACCGCGGCACCTTCCCCGCCGACCACGTCGTGTCGGCGGCGGGGTTCTGGGGCCCGGTCATCGGCCGCATGGCCGGCGTGGACGTCCCCCTCCTGCCCCTCGCGCACCAGTACGCGAAGACCAGGCCCATGGCGGAGCTCGAAGGCGCCAACGACCCCCGCACGGAAGCCTCGAAGCCGATCCTCCGCTTCCAGGACCGTGACCTGTACTTCCGTGAGCACACCGACCGCATCGGCATCGGCAGTTACGCCCACAAGCCCCTGCCCGTCGATCCTTTCAAGATCCTCGATTACGACGAGGCACGGGCCGGCGACCTGGACATGCCGTCGTCGCTGCCCTTCACCGAGGAGGACTGGGCGCCCAGCTGGGAGGACTGCCGGTGGCTGATCCCGGCGCTGCGGGAGACCGAGATCGAGGAGGGCTTCAACGGCGTCTTCTCCTTCACGCCCGACGGGATGCCGGTCCTCGGCGAGTACCGGGCGCTGCGCGGCTTCTGGCTGGCCGAGGCGGTCTGGGTCACGCACTCCGCGGGCGTCGCCAAGGCGGTCGCCGAGTGGATGGTCGACGGACGCCCCTCCGTCGACGTACACGAGTGCGACCTCACCCGCTTCGAGGACGCCCAGCGCTCCCCCGCCTATGTGCACGACCGCGGGGCGCAGCAGTTCGTCGAGGTCTACGACGTCCTGCACCCGCTCCAGCCTGCCGAGCAGCCGCGCCCGCTGCGGGTGAGCCCCTTCCACGCCCGCCAGGAGCAGCTCGGCGCGTACTTCCTGGAGGGCGGCGGCTGGGAGCGTCCGCACTGGTACGAGGCGAACGCGGACCTGCCCACCGGCGAGCTGCCCGAGCGTGACGCCTGGTCGGCCCGCTACTGGTCCCCTATCGCAGCCGCCGAGGCAAAGGCCACGCGCGAGAAGGTCGCCCTCTACGACATGACGCCGCTGCGCCGACTGGAGGTCACGGGCCCGGGGGCCCTCGACTTCCTCCAGCGCATGACGTCGAACAATCTGGCGAAGAAGCCGGGCGCGGTCACGTACACGCTGCTCCTCAACGAGGCGGGAGGCATCCGGTCCGACCTGACCGTCGCCCGTCTCGCGCCGGACCTCTTCCAGATCGGGGCGAACTCCCCCGCGGACCTGGACTGGCTCACGCGGCACGCGCCCGGTGGGGGCACCTCCCGCTCGAGCGAAGCCGAGAGTGGGGGAGTACAGATCCGGGACATCACCTCCGGCACCTGCTGCATCGGTGTCTGGGGCCCGCTCGCCCGCGACCTCGTCCAGCCGCTGACCCGCGACGACTTCTCGCACGAGGGCTTCGGCTACTTCCGCGCCAAGCAGACCTACCTCGGCCATGTGCCCGTCACCGCAATGCGCCTGTCGTACGTAGGTGAGCTGGGCTGGGAGCTGTACACCACCGCCGACCTGGGGCTGCGTCTGTGGGACACGCTGTGGGAGGCGGGGCGGGAGCACGGCGTGATCGCGGCCGGGCGCTCGGCGTTCAACAGCCTGCGCCTGGAGAAGGGTTACCGCTCCTGGGGGCACGACATGACCGAGGAGCACGACCCGTACGAGGCGGGCGTCGGATTCGCCGTCCGCATGGACCGCGGTGACTTCCTCGGCAAGGCGGCGCTGGAGCGCAAGGGCGAGCAGCCGGCCCGCCGGCTCACTCCGCTCCTCCTGGACGACCCGGCGGCCGTCGTGCTCGGCAAGGAGCCCGTCCACGTCGAAGGGGTCCCGGCCGGCTACGTCACCAGCGCCTCGTACGGCTACACGCTGGGCCGCTGTGTCGCCTACGCGTGGCTGCCGCCGCTCGCCACCGGTACGGGCGTCCACATCGAGTTCTTCGGCGAGAAGGTGTCGGCGACGGTCGCCGAAGAGCCCTTGTTCGACCCGGAGATGAGTCGCATCCGCCGCTGATTCACGTACGTGCCCGTCGTCGGCGAGATCGCCGCCGCCCTCGCGCGCATCCCCACCACCGTGCACCCCATCGACCTCTTCGACCCCAGCCGCCTCGCCGCCGCGCCCGCCTGAGGAGAACTACGCACGTGACGACGACCCCGATTTCCCCGAGCCTGATGGCCACGCTGCCCGGGCACTACTACACCGATCCGGACATCTTCCGGCAGGAGCAGGAACGCATCTTCGAGTCGATGTGGTTCTGCGCCGTGCGCGCCGCCGACCTGGACAGGCCCGGCGCGTTCCGCACGGTCCAGGTCGGCCGCGAGAACGTCCTCATCACCCGCTCCCGCACCGGCGAACTGCGGGCCTTCCTCAACGTCTGCCGCCACCGCGGCGCCCGCCTGTGCACGGAGGAGTCCGGCCAGGTCCGCCGTAACCTCCAGTGCCCGTACCACGCGTGGACGTACGACCTCGACGGCAAGCTCATCGCGGCGCCGAACCTGGTGCAGATGCCCGACGTCGACCGCACCGAGTACGGCCTCGTCAAGGTCGCCCTGCGCGAGTGGCTCGGCTACGCCTGGGTCTGCCTGGCCGACGAGCCGCCCTCGTTCGAGGAGACGGTGGTCGGCGCGGCCGTCGAACGGCTCGGCGACACCGCCTCGATCGAGCGGTACCACACCCAGAACCTGGCCCTCGGCAAGCGCATCACGTACGACGTGAAGGCCAACTGGAAGCTGATCATCGAGAACTTCATGGAGTGCTACCACTGCGCGACGATCCACCCCGAACTGACCGACGTCCTGCCGGAGTTCGCGGACGGCTACGCCGCCCAGTTCTACGTGGGCCACGGCGCCGAGTTCGGGGACGGCGTGAAGGGATTCACCGTCGACGGCAGCGAGGGCTTCGGCCGGCTGCCCGAGGTCGCCGACGACCAGGACCGCCGCTACTACGCGATCACCGTGCGGCCGACGGTCTTCGTCAACCTCGTCCCCGACCATGTGATCCTGCACCGGATGTTTCCGCTGGCCGAGGACCGTACGGTCGTCGAGTGCGACTGGCTGTACGCGCCCGAGGTCATCGAGTCCGGGGCCGACGTGTCGAAGTCGGTGGAGCTGTTCCACCGGGTCAACGCCCAGGACTTCGAGGCCTGTGAGCGCACCCAGCCGGCGATGGGCTCCCGTGCCTACCGGCGCGGCGGTGTGCTGGTCCCCACCGAGCACCACATCGGGACCTTCCACGCATGGCTGACCGCCAAGCTGGGCGGTGCCCATGCCTGACCTGTTCATCGGTGGCGTGTGGACCACCGCCCGGGACGAGCGGACCCGCGAGATCCGCTGCCCCGCGGACGGCTCGCTCGTCGCCGTGGTCGACGAGGCGGGCGCCAAGGACACCGCCGACGCGATCGCCGCGGCCCGCCACGCCTTCGACGAGGGCCCGTGGCCCGGGATGCCGGCGGCCGAGCACGGCGACCTCCTCCTGCGCGTCGCCGACCTGCTCGTGCGCGACAAGGACGCGCTGGCCCGCGCCGAGTCCCTGGACACCGGGAAGCGGCTGGTCGAGAGCGCGTACGACATCGACGACATCGCGAACTGCTTCCGCTACTTCGGGCGGCTCGCGGCCGCCGACACCGGACGCGTCGTCGAGACGGGGACGGAGGGCGCCGAGAGCCGGATCGTGTACGAACCGGTCGGGGTGTGCGGCCTGATCACCCCGTGGAACTACCCGCTCCTGCAGACCGCGTGGAAGGTCGCCCCGGCGCTCGCCGCCGGCAACACCTTCGTCCTCAAGCCGAGCGAACTCACCCCGCACACGGCGATCCATCTGATGCGGCTGCTGGACGAGGCAGGACTGCCCGCGGGCGTCGCCAATCTGGTCCTCGGCGCGGGCCCGGAGGCGGGCGCGCCGCTTGGCGACCATCCGGACGTGGACCTCGTGTCGTTCACGGGCGGCCTGCAGACGGGGCGGCTGCTGATGGCGGCCGCGGCGGGCTCGGTCAAGAAGGTCGCCCTGGAACTCGGCGGCAAGAACCCGAACATCGTGTTCGCGGACGCCGACTTCGACGCGGCCGTCGACATGGCGCTCACCGCCGTGTTCCTGCACTCGGGGCAGGTGTGTTCGGCCGGCGCGCGGCTCCTCGTGGAGGACGCGCTGCACGACCGCTTCGTCGACGAGGTCGTGCGACGCGCCGAACTCATCCGGCTGGGCGGCCCGTTCGACGAGGACGCGCAGACGGGGCCGCTGATCTCGGCCGCGCACCGCGCCAAGGTCGAGGCCTATGTCGCACGGGGCGTCGCGGAGGGGGCGGTGCTGCGCTGCGGGGGAAGGCAGCCGGGTTCGGCCGCGTACGAGCAGGGCTACTACTACCTGCCGACCGTCCTCGACGAGTGCACGAGCGGCATGTCCGTCGTGCAGGACGAGTCCTTCGGCCCGGTCCTGACCGTCGAGCGGTTCACCGACGAGGCGGACGCGGTGCGTCTCGCGAACGACTCGATCTACGGGCTCGCGGGCGCCGTCTGGACGAGCGACGAGGCGAAGGCCGCGCGCGTCGCGGGCGCCCTGCGCCTCGGCACGGTCTGGATCAACGACTACCACCCGTACGTCCCCCAGGCGGAGTGGGGCGGCTACAAGCAGTCCGGCACCGGGCGCGAGCTCGGCCCCTCGGGGCTCGCCGAGTACCGCGAGACCAAACACATCTGGCGCAATACGCAGCCGGTGGCGCAGGGCTGGTTCGGCGCGCCGCCGGAGTGTTCCGGGGACGGTGAGCCGTCATGAGCCAGGACGAGAGCACGCAAGGCAGCGGGGACGACGCAGAACTCGCCGAGTTCGGCTACCGGCCCGAACTCAAGCGCACCCTGGGCAACTTCCACACCTTCGCCGCGGGCATCAGCTACATCTCCATCCTCACCGGCACCTTCCAGCTCTTCTATTTCGGCTTCGCGAGCGGCGGCCCCGCCTACTGGTGGTCCTGGCCGATGGTGTTCGGCGGCCAGTTCATGGTGGCCCTCTGCTTCGCCGAACTGGCCGCCCGCTATCCCGTCGCGGGCTCCGTCTACAACTGGGCGAAGAAGGTGGGCAATCCGCACGTCGGCTGGCTCGCCGGGTGGATGATGCTGCTCGCCTCGGTCGTGTCGATCGCGGCCGTCGCGCTCGCCTACCAGCTGACGCTGCCGCAGATCTCGTCGGCCTTCCAGTTCATCGGGGACGGCACCGGCCCGTACGACGTCGCGACCAACGCCGTCGTCCTGGCCTCCGTACTGATCCTGTTCACCACGCTCGTCAACGCCTTCGGCGTGAAGCTGATGGCCACCATCAACACGGCCGGCGTCTTCCTCGAACTGATCGCGACCGTCGTCCTGATCGTGCTGTTCGCGGTCCACATCGTGCGCGGCCCGCAGGTCGTGACGCACACGGCGGGGGCAGGACACGGCCAGCCGTTCGGCTACCTGAGCGCGTTCCTGGTCGCGTCGCTGGCCTCCGCGTACGTGATGTACGGCTTCGACACGGCGGCCTCGCTCGGCGAGGAGTCCCTCGACCCGACGCGGGGCGCCCCGCGCGCCATCATTCGCGCGATCGTCGCCTCGTTCGTCCTCGGCGGGCTGATCCTGCTGCTCGCCCTGATGAGCGTGTCGAGCCTGACCGGCAAGAAGCTGTCGACGGACGGCCTGCAGTACGTCGTCCTGGACGTGCTCGGCCCGACGGCCGGCAAGGCGATGCTGTGGTGCGTCCTGATCGCGGTCACGGTGTGCGCGCTCGCCGTGCACACGGCGGCGATCCGCCTCGCCTTCGCGATGTCCCGCGACAACAACCTGCCGGCGTCGTCCGTCCTCGGCCGGGTCAGTCCGCGCTTCAGGACACCGGTCGTCCCGGCCGTCGTCATCGGCGTCCTGGCGCTCGCGATCCTGATCGTCAACATCCGCCAGCCGCAGATCTTCACCGTGGTCACCAGCATCGGCATCATCATGATCTACCTCGCCTATCTGCTGGTCACCGCCCCGATGCTGGTGGCGCGGCTGCGCGGCAAGTGGCAGCCGGCGGGCGACGGGAAGTTCTCCCTCGGCCGCTGGGGACTGCCCGTCAACATCATCGCCGTGCTGTGGGGCGGTGCGATGACGCTCAACCTGATCTGGCCGCGCGCGGCCGTCTACAACGCCGCCGCCCCCTACCACTGGTACCTGCGCTGGGGCGCCGTCCTGTTCATCGCGGTGATCGCGGGCGGCGGCTTCGCCTACTACTGGTTCGTCCAGCGACACCGCACCGGCGTCCTGGCCGAGCACGCGGCCGAGTCTGCCCCGTCCGATGATTCCGTTGCCCTGGAGGAGGTCACCACCCCGTGAACCAGCCCATGAACTCTGACGTCTTCGACTACGTCGTGGTCGGCGGAGGCACCGCCGGGAACGTCGTCGCGGCCCGTCTGTCCGAGGACCCGTCCGTCAGCGTGTGCGTCCTGGAAGCGGGACCGAGCGACGTCGGCGACGACAACGTCCTCCAACTGGACCGCTGGATGGGCCTGTTGGAGTCGGGGTACGACTGGGACTACCCGGTCGAGCCGCAGGCCAGCGGCAACAGCTTCATGCGGCACGCGCGCGCCAAGGTCCTCGGCGGCTGTTCGTCCCACAACTCGTGCATCGCCTTCTGGGCGCCGGCCGAGGACCTGGACGACTGGGCGGCGGCGGGCTGCACGGGGTGGAGCGCCGCGGATGTGTTCCCGCTGTACAAGCGCCTGGAGAGCAACGACGCCCCCGGGGACCATCACGGCCGCTCCGGCCCGGTGAAGCTGCGCACCCTCAAGGGCGCCGACCCGTGCGGCAGCGCCCTGCTCGCGGCCTGCGCCGAGGCGGGCATCCCGACCACGCCTTTCAACTCGGGCAGCACGGTGGTGCGCGGAGCCAACTGGTTCCAGATCAACTCCGACGAGAACAACACCCGCCAGTCGTCCTCGGTCGCCTATCTGCACCCGGTCATGGGCAGGCGGCCCAACCTGGAGGTGCGGACCGGGGTACGGGCCAAGCGGCTCGTCTTCGAGGCCCGGCGCTGTGTGGGCGCCGAGTACCTCGACCCCGATCTCATCCACACCAGGACGGTGCGGGCCCGCCGCGAGGTGATCCTCTCCTGCGGCTCCATCGACTCGCCCAAGCTCCTCATGCTCTCCGGGATCGGCCCGGCCGGTCATCTGCGCGAGATGGGCGTGGACGTGCTCGTGGACTCCCCCGGGGTCGGCGAGAACCTCCAGGACCACCCCGAGGGCGTGATCATGTGGGAGGCGAAGCAGCCGATGACCACCACGTCCAGCCAGTGGTGGGAGGCCGGCATCTTCTACGACACCGAGCCCGGCCTCGACCGGCCCGACCTGATGTTCCACTACGGCTCCGTGCCCTTCGACATGAACACCGCGCGCTACGGCTACCCGACGTCGGAGAACGCCTTCTGCCTCACGCCCAACGTGACGCGTGCGAAGTCACGCGGTACCGTGCGGCTGCGCACCCGCGACTACCGGGACAAGCCGCTGGTCGACCCGCGGTACTTCACGCACGAGCACGACGCGCGCGTGATGACGTATGGGCTGAAGCTGGCGCGGCGCATCGCGGAGCAGCCCGCGCTGAGCGGTTGGGCCGGGGCGGAGCTGGCTCCAGGCCCTGACGTCCGCACCGACGACGAACTGCTCGACTACATCCACAAGACGCACAACACCGTCTACCACCCGGCCTGCACGGTGAAGATGGGCGCGGACGACGACGCCTCGGCCCCGCTCGACGCGCGGCTGCGCGTGAAGGGGACCGAGGGCCTGCGTGTCGCCGACGGCTCCGTGATGCCGGACCTCGTCACGGTCAACCCATGCATCACGACCATGATGATCGGCGAGAAGTGCGCCGATCTGCTGCGCGCGGACGCTTAGTTCGCACGGTGGGCCAAGTCGTCCGGTGGGCTAGGCCGTATGGCTCGCGGGGCGCTTGTACATGCGCGTCGCCGTGATCTCCCCGTGCACGGTCTCCTCGCCCGGGTCCTGCTTCGGCAGGCCCGGCCGCAGGTGCTCCTCGACGCTGATGTACTTCAGCCCGGCCCTGAGGTCCGCGTCGTTGCGCAACCTGATGACCAGCGGGAACTCGGCGAGCGCCGTCGTGTCGAACAGGCCGGTGGTGTACAGGAGTTGCACACCGAGCGCGTCCGAAACGGCCCGCTGGAGTTCGAGCAGATACGTGGCGTTGGCGCGGCCGATCGGGTTGTCGAGGAACAGCGTGCCCGCGTGCCGGTGCCTGTCGCGGCCCCGGTCGTTCGAGCGCAGGGCGGCCATCGTGCAGTACAGGGCGATGGCCGCGGTCAGCAGCTGACCGCCGGAGAACACGTCGCCCATCTGTCCGACGGGGACCCGCTCCGCGCGCAGCACTGCGTCCGGCTTGAGGATTTCCACGGCGATGCCCTTGGGCTGGAGCGCCGCGGCGACGCCGCGCAGGAGCAGGGACATGCCGTCGCGGCGCAGGTCGGAGTTCTTCTTGAGGGCGGCGCGGGTCGCCTCGTCGACGACCTCGCCGAGCCGCTCCACGAGGGTCGCCTGGTCGGGCTCCTCGAAGCGGATCCGCACGAACTCCTGGCCCGACCACTCGCCGAGCCCCTCCGGGAGGCGTGACAGGCGCTGAGCGGACCGCAGCGTGGCGAGCGCCGACTCGACGAGCCCGCGCAGCCGGTCCACGATCGAGTCTCGGTTGCGCTCCAGCTGCTCCAGCTCGTCGGTCAGGACGCGCAGCCGGGGCGCGAACGCGTCCGCCCACTTCTGCGCGTGCTCCGGCAGCGCGGAGGCGGGCAGCTCGCGGATCTGCTGCCGGGCGGGCGTGCGCACCTGCTCGTAACGCGTGGCGTTCGCGTGCCGTACGAGGATGTCGCTCGCGTCGCGCACGGCGGCCTCGGCGGCGGACAGGTCGGCGGCGCAGCCGCGCAGGGAGCGCCGGGCCTCGGCCGCTGCCTGCCTGGCCTCTTCGAGGGTCCCGGGGTAGGGCTCCGGCTCGTCCTGCTCGGCCTCGTGCCGGTCGGGGTGCTCGCGCAGCAGGTCCTTCAGGAGCGCGGCGGTCTCCTCGAACCCGCCGGTGGCCTTCTCGGCTGCGCGGTGGGCGTCGAGGAGTTCGGTGTGGGCGGCGCGGGCGACGGTCAACGCGTCGGTGCGCGCGGCGAGTTCGCCCGTGGCGGTGCGCAGGAGCGTCTGGGCGTGCTCGGCGCCGGTGGGGACGAGGTCGTCGGGCAGCTCGGTGTGGGCGTCGTCGCCGTCCTGGGGGGCGAGCCGCTCGGCCTCGCCGCGCAGACGTCCGAGCTGCTCGCTCGCGGTGGAAACGCGGGCCTCCAGGAGCTGGACCAGCTCGTCGGCGCGGGCCGCGGCGGCCTGCCGTGACGGCCCGTCGGAGCCGTCGGGCGACTCCAGGAGCTGGGCGGCGCGGGTGCGGACCTTGTTGCTGAGGCGGTCGAGCTCGGCGAGCGAGGCGCTCTCGTCGCTCTCCGCGCGGGCCTGCTCGGCGCGCAGGTCGGCGCCGACGCCGACCTTCTCGTAGACCTGGGAGGCCGCGCGGTACGCCTCGCGCAGGGCGGGCAGCGACGGCTTCGGCGTCTGAGGGGCGGACTGCTCCGGGTCCGCGGGTACGTCGTCGGGGGCACCGGCGATCTCCGCGCGTTCGGCACGCAGGGCGCGGGCGGTACGGCGGGCGTCGTCGGCGGCGCGCTGCGCCGCTCTGCGGTCCTCGTCGGCGGCGCGGGCGCGCTCCAGGCAGGTCTGGGCGCGTGCCTCCGACTCGACGGCCTCGTCGGCGAGTTCGCGCAGCTTGACCTGCCAGCCGGCGCGCTCGCGCAGCCGGAACGCGAGGCCCGCGAGGGCGTCGGCGACGCGCCGGGCCCGCTGGGCGGCGTCCTGCCGCTCGTCACGTACGCGGGTCGCCTCGACCGCGGTCTCGTCGGCCTCGGCGCGGACCGTGCGGGCCTCGGCGAGCTCGGCCTCGGTCTCGTCGGCGAAGGCGCGTGCCTCCTGTGCCGCGGCGGCCAGCTCGGCCAGGCGTCCGACCGGGCAGCCGGTGCGCCAGGAGCCGATCCTGGCGGCGAGCTCGCGGTCCTTGGCGAGCCGGGCAGCGAGGGCACGGATCTCCTCGTCGCGCTCGGTCGCGCGCGTGCGCAGCGCCTGCCGCTCCTCGTCGGCGGCGTGCTCGTCGTGCATCGCCGGGTTCGGCGGTACGAGAAAGACCCCGAAAACACCGCCGTCGCCGGTTTCGGTGTGGGGGGTCGGGGCGAGCAGGGCGGCCGCCGTGCCCACGGCGACGGCGGAGCGGGGCAGCAGGGCGGCGCCGCTGAGTGCCTCGCGGGCGCGGGCATGCGTGTCGGGGTCGGTGATGACGACGCCGTCGACGAGCTCGGGGCGCGCGGCGAGCACGCGCGCGTGGTCCGCGGGGTCGACGGCCTGGGCCAGATAGCGCCAGCCGGGCAGGGCGGGGATGCCGTGCTCGCCGAGGAACTCGACGGTGGCGAGGACGTCGGGTCCGGGCGGCAGGAGCCCTCCGTCGCCGAGCGCTCCGAGGATGCGGGCGTCGTCGGCAGCGGCTGTGCGCAGGTCGAAGAGCTGGCGTTCGGCGGCGGCGACGCCGTCGTCGAGCAGTGCCTTGAGGTCGTCGGCCGCGCGGTCCAACTCCTCGGCCGTGAGCGGGGTTTCGATGAGGTCGCGAGTGACCGTCGCCATGCGGGCGTGCCCGGTCGCGGCTCCCCCGGCCGCCGCGTCCCGGGGTGCGGGCACCCCTGCTGCGGGGATCCCGGGGACCCCGGACAGTCCGAGCAGCTCGGCGACGCGCTCTTCGCGCGCGAGGGCATCGGCCGCGCGGTGCTCGGCCGCGTACGCGTTCTCGGCGGCCGTGGCGGCGTCCGCGGCGCGGGCCGCGGTGAGTTCGGCGCGGGCCTCGACGCCCGCCGTCTCCCGGGCGTGCTCGCTCGCGCGCCGCGCGGCGTCGCGCGCCGTGTCCCAGGCAGCGACCGTGGTCTTCTCCGCGTCGCTCGCGGCGAGCGCCGCGCGCGCGGGGTCGGCGTCGGGCGCCGTGTCGTCGAGCCAGCCGGCCCGTACCGCCTCGGCGGTCTCCTGCTCGACCTCGGAGAGGCGCTGCCGCAGGTGTCCGACCTCGCTGCGGGCGCGCTGCGCCTCCGTCGCGGCGACGGTCGCGTCGCGGTGAGCGGTCTCGCCCGCCTCCTGGAGCGCGGCGGAACGCTCCTCTCCCTCGTTCGCCAGCTGCTCGGCGCTCTCGGCCGCTCCGTGCAGGGCGCGTACGAGGTCGGCGGCGGCCTTGGCGCGGGCGGCGAGGGCCGGGGCGGCATCTCGCTCGGCCTCGCGGATGGCGACGGCCACGCGCGCGGAGCGGTCGGCGGCGGCGCGGTGACGCAGGACGGCCTCGGCGGCCTGCCAGGCCGCGTGCAGGGTGCGCGCGTCGGCCAGCTCACGCTTCTGGGCGGCGGCGGCCTTCTCGGCTCCCGCGAGTGCCAACGAGGCGTGCCGGTACGCCAGTTCGGAAGCGATCAGGGCGCTGCGGCCGCGGGCCTGGTCCGCCTCGCCGACGGTGTGCGCGGCGTCGGTGACCTGCTGGGCGAGGTCGGCGGCACGGCCGCGCTCCAGGGCGGCGCGGGCGGCGAGCCTGCGGGCCAGGGTGCGGGTGCGGCGCTCGGCCCCGGCGTGCACGTCACGCGCGCGTGCCCGGGTGTCCGCGGCGTCCACGATGCGGCCGAGGAGATCCACGGAGCCGGCGGTGAACTCGCGCTCGGCGATCAGCTCGGCGCGCCGCCCCAGCTTGTTGCCGAACCCGCTGACCAGGTCGGCCAGCCCGTCCGTGTCCCGCGTGTCGGTGACGGCACGCAGCAGCAGGTCGGTGAAGTCGGAGTCCTTCTTGACGGCGAAGAGGCCGGCGGCCTCACCCTCGTCCGCGTTCATCTCGCGCTGGTAGCGGAAGAGTTCGGGGTCGAGGCCGAGGTCGCCCAGGTGCTCGTTCCACCGGTCGTGGATCTCTTCCCAGTGCACTTCGAGGTGCGGGTACGCCTTGCCCGCGTCGGTGAGAGCGTCCCGGAAGCCCTTCATGGTGCGCCGCCGCCCCTGCGCACCCGAGACGCCCTCGGCCGAGGCCCGTACGGCGGAGGACTCGGCGACGGGCAGCGAGTCCAGGCTCATGCCGGGTCCGGGCCGCAGCGAGTACCAGGCCTCGGCGAACTTGCGCGGGTCGTTCGAGACCTGTCGCCCCCGCCACTCGCTGACCTTGCCGACGACGACGCACTCGCCCGTGAGGGTGTGCTGCCACTCCAGGGCCACGTGCCCGCAGTCGTCGGCGAGCAGGAACTTGCGCAGCACGCCGGAGCTGGCGCCGCCGAGCGTGTTCCGGTGGCCCGGCAGCATCACGGAGAAGATCAGCTTGAGGAGGACGGACTTGCCGCCGCCGTTCTCGAGGAAGAGCACGCCCGCGGGCGCGGGGCGCCGCGGCGGCCCGACGGGCTCGTCCTCGAAGAACTCCGCCTGAGTGGGCGCGGGGTCGGGCACGGGCTCGCCCACGCCCCGCAGGTCCAGGACGGTGTCGGCGTAGCGCGCACCGGCGGGCCCGATGGAGTAGAGGCGAATCCGGGACAGCTCGTACATGGCGGCGGACTCTCGTCGTAGTAAGTCGGCAAGTCAGTAAGTCGGTACGTCGGTACGTCGTGGGGGGGGTGGTGCGCGGCCGGTCAGGAGTGGAAGGGGAGTCCTGCGTCGGCCACGAGCTCCCCGTCGTCCTCGTCCACGGGCGGCAGGAGGCTCGCGGAGCCGTCCGTGACGGGCACGATGCCGAGGTCCGCCAGCTCGGAGAGGGCGGCGGTGCCGGCCAGGTCGCGGACCTGGAGCTGGTAGCGGGCCGTGGTGCGGTAGGTACCGCCCGAGTCGTCGCCTGTTCTCTGCAGGAACCCGGAGTCGGTGAGGAATGCGACGGCCTTGGCGACGATGCCGGTGGTGGATCCGGCGAGGCGGCGCGCGTCCTTCGTGGCGCCCGTCGAGCTGCGCCGGGCCCAGATGCGCCACGCGGCCTCGAGGCCCGGGGCGTCGGAAACCGGGTCCGTGTTCTCGCCCTGCTCCTCGGCGCGCTCCTCCAGGCGGCGGCAGGCCTGGCGGACGAAGGCGTCCACGCCGTTCACCGTGACGCGGCCGATGTACCCGTCGTCGGCGAGGTCCTCGGGGCGCGGGAAGGCCATGGCGGCGACGGCGAGGTGCGCGAGGCCGTGCAGGAAGCGGTCGGTTCCGTCGGCGGAGGTGCGGCGCGCGTAGTCGCCCATGCGGACGGCGAAGACGGAGTCCTCGGCGGCGGTCACGGCCATCCCCGCGCGCGGGGAGACCTCCAGGACGACGAGGCCGAGGCCGGCGGCGACGGCGTCGGCGAGCCGCGCGAACGGCGGGTCCTCGCGGTAGCGGCGCAGCAGCTCGGCGTACTCCTGGTCGCGGGCGGGCTGCAGCTTGGGCTGGAGGCCGAAGGCCACGAGCCGGGCCGCGTCGGCGGCGTCGGCCGGAGTGACGGGCGCGCCGGCCGCCGGAGCCTCCGAGGGCTCCGCCTCGCCCCACGCGGCGTGCTCTGCGGGGTGATCGGTGGTCACGGCTGGTGCTCCTTGGTCAGGTCTGCTGCGAAGCTCGGGTGTAGGTCGGCGGAAGCGTGCGGCGCGGAGGCTCGGTGCGCTGTGATCGGCACTACGCGGCCTCCGTCCGGTCGGCCGCCATGCCCGCGGCGTCCAGGAGGGCCGTGCCGACGATGAGGTCGGCGCCGCCGAACTCGGGGTCGTCCAGTTCGGTGCCGTCGTCCACGGCGAACAGCAGCCTCTCCTCGCCCTGCCGATAGGCCGTGCCGACCGGCGGGCTGGCCGCGTGGACGGACAACAGGGCGACCAGATAGGGCAGTTCGGGGTCGCGGCGGCGCGCCTCGGCGAGCAGTCCGGAGAGCCGGCGCGGCGCGTCGGAGGGCAGGTCGAGCAGCTCCATGGCGCTCGCGAGCTGTTCCTCGCTGAACCGGCTGTCGTCGGGGGTGGCGATCAGGTCGGGCTCGGGCATCTCGACGCCGAGGTGCTCCCGCTCCTGGGGCGGCGTCAGCAGTATGTCGATCAGGTCCCCGACCCGTACGGACACGGGCGTCCGCATGCCCGTCCCGCGCGCGAAGAACGCGTCGGTGACGCGGCTGGCCTGCTCGACCGGCAGCGGCAGCAGGGGCGCGACGAGCTGCCCGTACAGGTCGAGGCCCGCGCGCGCGGACGGCGCGGCGAACGCCTGCCGGTCCTGCTCGGCGCGGAACAGGGGGCCCGCTTCGAGGAGGCGGGACTGGAGCTGCGTGTGGCGGCGGATGCAGTCCTTGACGATGTCGACGAGCTCGGCGGCGCGTCGCTTGTGCTCGGGGTCCTCGGACTCGTCGCGGGCCTTGCGGATGTTCGTGAGGATCGCGTTCTCGTGGCGGTAGCGGTCGGCGACGTGGTCGAGCGCCTCGGCGATCATGTCCGGGACGGCGTTCAGCCAGTCCACCGCGCGGACGTTCCTCCGGGTCGCGTCCAGGGCCCTTCGGAGGGTCTCGGAGAACTGCACCGTCCGGTACCTGGCTTGCTCGGCGGCGAGCTGGGCGTCGGCGAGACGGCCGCGGTTGATCAGCACCTCCAGCTTCACCTCGGCGGCGATCTGGGCGCTGGTGACGTCGGTGTCGAGGGCGCCCACCAGGACGTTGACCGCTTCGTCCGTGGTGCGGAGGTAGACGCTGCCCCCGTAGCCGGGGACTTCCTCGATCAGCTTGAAGTCGTAGTCCCTGCGGACGTAGGAGCCGTCGGGCGCGAACGTGCCGTACACGGCGCGGAAGCCGCGGTCGACGCTGCCAACGTTGATCAGGTTCTCCAGGACCCAGCGGGCCACGCGCTCGTGCTCGGCGGCGGGGCGCTGCGGGGCCTGTGCGCCGACGCGGGGGATGAGCCTGGCCACTATCTGCTCGTGGTCGGCGCCCGTGTCGAAGTCCATGTTGAGTGTGACGAGGTCGATGGCGGAGAGTGCCACCTCGGCCATGCCGTATCCGGAATACTCGCCCGCGAGATTGGCCTTGCGCACGTCGAGGTCGTGCAGCGGCGCAGTGCAGGCGAGCGCGCGAAGGCGGCGCGCGAGCCCTTCGTCGGCGGCCGGGCCCGGTGCGGGCCGCGGCCCCGCGCTGAGCTGGGGCGGAACGGATTCCGTGGTGGCAGGCGAAGTCACGGAGCACAGACTAGGTCCTAGGTCTGACAACGGTCGAAACGGCGCAGAAGCGACCGCCCGCACCGCACGCCCCGCGCAGGCCGCGCCGCCGGGTACGGCAGCCGTCAGCCGTCCGGCTGTTCGCCCTTGGCGACCCGTCGGCCGTAGACGTCGACCAGGCCTTCGCGGGAGTCGTCGAGGTACTGGGCCAGCAGCCGCTCGGCGTCGTCGCGGCGCCCGGCCCCCAGGGTCTCGAGGATCTGCCGGTTGCGGGCGAGATAGGGCTCGTGCAGGCGGCGCGGATCGTCCACGACGTGGAACGCGAGGCGCAGTTCGGCGAAGACGCTGCGCATCAGCTCGTCGGTCCGCGCGCTGCCCGCGAGTGCCACGAGCTCCCGGTGGAAGTGGATGTTGGCGGTGGAGACGCCCTTCCACTCCCGCGCCTCGGCGGCGCGGTGCCCGTCGGTGACCGCTTCGGCCAGGGGCCCTACGTCGTAAGGGGGCCGGCCGAGGCCGCGCACGACGGCGCACTCGACGAGGCGGCGCGTGAGGTAGATGTCCTCGACGTCCTCGACGGTGAGCACGCGCACGAAGACGCCACGGTTGAGCTGGTGCACCAGGAGCCGCTCGTGGGTGAGCAGTCGGAACGCCTCGCGCAGTGTGTTGCGCGAGACGCCGAGTGCGCCGCCGATGCTGTCCTCCGACAGGCGCGTGCCAGGCGGGAAGTACCCCTCCGCGATGCGGCTCCTGAGGATGTCCGCAACCCGCTCGGCGGTGCTGGTGCGCCCAAGGAGCGCGCGATCGTCCGCCAGTCCGTTCAGTTCGGCCACGTCCGAATTCAAGCGCAGATACCAGAACGAAACAACATGGGTATTGAGGGATCGTTCAACGATCCTCTACCTTGTCGGTCAGACGCGGATCCCCGCACGCTCCGCGCCCATCGGTTCAGCCCCCTCAGGAAGCACCCATCCCCCCTCCCGCGAGGTGCCCATGAGCACGACTCCACCGCCCGACGCGACCTTGGCCGACTCCCCCACACGCCCTGGTGAACTCCCGCCCTCCGAAGGCGCTTTCGGCTGGCTGCGCGATCTCGGCCCGCGCGGCCGACGCGCCTTCGGGGGCGCCTTCGGCGGCTATGCGCTCGACTCGTACGACTACTTCACACTGCCGCTGAGCATGGTCGCGCTGGCCGCGTACTTCGGGCTCGACAGCGGCCAGACGGGCCTGCTGACCACGGTCACGCTCGTCGTCTCCGCGGTCGGCGGCGCCGTCGCCGGCGTCGTGGCGGACCGCATCGGCCGCGTGAAGGCCCTGCTGATCACGGTCATCACCTACGCGGTCTTCACCGTGGCCTGCGGCTTCGCCCCCAACTACGACACCCTGCTGGTCTTCCGCGCTCTCCAGGGCCTCGGCTTCGGCGGCGAGTGGGCGGTCGGCGCGATCCTCGTCGCCGAGTACGCCACGGCCAGGAACCGCGGCCGCACCCTGGGAGCGGTGCAGAGCGCGTGGGCGATCGGCTGGGCGCTCGCCGTGGTCGTCTACACGCTGGTGTTCCAGTTCCTCGGCGACGACCTCGCATGGCGCGTGATGTTCTGGACCGGGGCGCTGCCCGCACTCCTCGTCCTGTGGGTACGGCGCCGGGTGCAGGACGCGCCCAAGGCAACCGAACAGCTGGACACGAGCGCGCAGAAGGGCTCCTTCGCGGCCATCTTCGCTCCCGGCCTGCGACGCGTCACCCTGTTCGCCGTCCTCCTGTCGACGGGTGTCCAGGGCGGCTACTACACGCTCGCCACCTGGGTACCCACGTACCTCAAGACGGAGCGCGGCCTGACAGTCGTCGGCACCGGTGGCTATCTCACGTTCCTGATCTCCGGCGCCTTCGCCGGCTATCTGGCCGGGGGCTGTCTCACCGACCTTCTCGGCCGCAAGCGCAACATCGCGCTCTTCGCGGTGCTGTCCGCGGTGAGCATCGCCGCCTACACGAGCATCCCCGACGGGGCCAACAGCCTTCTCCTTGTGCTCGGTTTCCCGCTCGGCTTCTGCATGTCGGCCATTTTCAGCGGCTTCGGCTCGTTCCTCAGCGAGCTCTACCCGACGGCCGTGCGCGGTACGGGACAGGGCTTCACGTACAACACGGGTCGTGCCGTCGGAGCCGTCTTCCCCACGCTCGTCGGGTACCTCGCCGACAGCTGGGGTGTCGGCGGCGCCTTGATCTTCGGTGCGGTGGGGTACGCACTTGCCGTGATCGCCCTCTTCGGACTGCCCGAGACCCGCGGAAGGGAGCTCCTGTGAACCACCCGCAAGCCCTCTCGACGGGGACCGTCACCCCCGACAGGTCCCCGGCCGCTACGGAACTCGTCGACAGCCACGCGCACGCGTGGAGCCCGGCCGAGGCCCGCGCCCGCATCCGCGCCGGCGCCTCGGGGCCGACCGCCGGCTGGTCGCGCGGACACACTCAGGCCAATCTCATCTCGGTCCCCGCCGACTGGGCCTACGAGATGCTGCTGTTCTGCCAGCGCAACCCCAAGTCCTGTCCCGTGCTCGACGTCACGGACGCGGGCTCCTGGACCACCCCGCTGGCTCCCGGCGCCGATCTGCGCACCGACCTGCCGCGCTACCGGGTGTGGGAGCACGGCGAGCTGACCGACGAGCCGACCGACGTCGTCGACCACTGGCGCGACGACCTCGTGTCGTTCCTCATCGGGTGCAGCTTCACGTTCGAGTGGGCGCTGTCCGAGGCCGGTGTGCCGATGCGCCACATCGAACAGGGCAGCAATGTCGCGATGTACACGACCAGCCGCCAGTGCCGGCCCGCGGGGCGGCTGCGGGGGCCGATGGTGGTGTCGATGCGCCCCGTGCCGCCGGAGCATCTCGCGGCGGCCGTCCGGGAGAGCTCGCTGCTGCCCGCCGTGCACGGCAGCCCGGTGCACTGCGGAGAGCCGTCCGGGCTCGGCATCGAGGATCTCGGGCGGCCGGACTTCGGCGATCCCGTGACCGCGCATGAGGGCGACATCCCGGTGTTCTGGGCGTGCGGCGTCACTCCCCAGGCCGCGGTGATGGCCTCACGGCCGCCGTTCGCCATCACGCACGCGCCCGGCCGGATGTTCCTGACCGACGCGCGCGACGAGCAGTACCGCGTCGCCTGATCCCGCAACACCCCACCGGAAGAAGAGGGTTCCGTGACCTCACCGATCTCACCGACCTCACCGACCACGCAGGCTCCGCCCACGGCGGTGACCATCGACCTGAACGCCGACCTCGGCGAGGGCTTCGGCCGCTGGCGCCTGACCGACGACGAGCAGCTCCTGTCCGTCGTCACGAGCGCCAACGTGGCCTGCGGCTTCCACGCCGGGGACGCGGCCACGATGCGCCGGGTGTGCGCCCTCGCGGCCGAGCGCGGTGTCCGGGTCGGCGCTCAGGTCTCGTACCGGGATCTGGCGGGGTTCGGGCGGCGCGCCATGGACGTGCCACCCGAGGAGCTGGCGGCCGAAGTGGCGTACCAGATCGGCGCCTTGGAGGTCTTCGCGCGCGCGGCGGGCACGCGCGTGGCCTACGTCAAACCGCACGGAGCGCTCTACAACCGTGTCGTCCACGACGAGGAGCAGGCCCGCGCGGTCGTCGACGGTGTCCGCCTGGCGGACGACACGCTGCCCGTCCTCGGGCTTCCCGGCTCACGACTTCTGGAGGTGGCCGGCGAGGCCGGACTGCCTGTCGTGACCGAGGCGTTCGCGGACCGGGCCTACACCGCGCGGGGCACGCTCGTGCCGCGCGGGAGTGACGGCGCCGTGGTGACGGACCCCGAGACCGTGGTCGAGCGGTCCGTCGGCCTGGCCCGCTTCGGGACGGTGAACTCGCACGACGGCGCGCGGATCTCCGTACGCGCACGCTCCCTGTGCCTGCACGGGGACACCCCGGGCGCGGTGGACCTCGCCCGACGGGTGCGGGCGCAGCTGGAGTCGGCGGGCGTCCGGGTGGAGGCCTTCGCATGAAGGCCCTTCCGGTGGGCGACCGGGCGCTGCTCGTCGAGGTCTCCGGAGGCGAGGAGGCCACCGCGCTCCACGCCGAGCTGCTGCGCCGCCGCGCCGCGGGCGAGCTGCGCGTGCGCGAGATCGTGCCCGCGGCCCGCACGGTGCTCCTCGACGGCCTCGACGAGCCCGCGGCCCGGCTCGCCGCGCAGCTTCCGCACTGGGAGGTCCCGTCGCTGCCCCCGCGCGAGGGCGACGCCGTGCACATCCCCGTTCGCTACGACGGGCCCGACCTGGCGGACGTCGCCGAGCTGTGGGGCGTTCCGGTGGAGGAGGTGTCACGCATCCACGCGGCGGCCGAATTCCGAGTCGCCTTCTGCGGGTTCGCGCCCGGCTTCGGCTATCTGACAGGGCTGCCTGCCCGGTACGACGTGGCACGCCGGCCGACTCCGCGCACGTCCGTCCCGGCAGGCTCCGTCGCGCTCGCGGGGCCTTACACGGGCGTGTACCCCCGCTCGTCGCCCGGCGGCTGGCAGCTGATCGGGACGACGGACATCGTGCTGTGGGACCACGCGCGCGTGCCTGCCGCCCTCCTCGCCCCGGGGACCCGGGTCCGCTTCGTGCCGGAGGTGGCCGCGTGACGGACCGTGCCATGGCCGTCGTCCGGGCCGGAGCGCTGACCACCGTGCAGGACGAGGGCCGGCCCGGGCACGCGCATCTCGGGGTGCCGCACTCCGGCGCGCTCGACCTCCCGGCGGCCCGCCTCGCCAACCGGCTCGTCGGCAACCCGTGGGGGGCCGCCGTCCTGGAGACCACCCTCAACGGATGTGCCCTGCGGCCGCGTTGTGAAGTGACGGTGGCCGTGGTGGGAGCGCCGTGCACGGTGACGGTGGACGGGCGTCCTGTCGCCTGGGGCGCGCCGGTGCGGGTCCCGGCCGGGGCGCTGCTCGACCTCGGACCCGCGCTCTGTGGAGTGCGTAGTTACGCGGCGTTCGCCGGTGGGGTGGCCGTCGAGCCGGTCCTCGGCAGCCGGTCGAGCGACCTGCTCTCCGGGCTCGGACCGGCCCCCCTCGCAGACGGCGTGGTGCTTCCCCTGGGAGCGGTGTCGTCGGCGCACGCGCGCGTGGACGTGGCCCCGCTGCCGGGGCCGCCCCGTGAGTTGGTCCTGCGGATCTCGCTCGGGCCGCGCTCGGACTGGTTCACAGCGGCCGCCCTGCGCACGCTGACCGCGCGCGCGTACCGCGTGTCGTCGGCCAGCAACCGCATCGGTCTGCGTACGGAGGGACCGCCTCTGCTCAGGGCTTTGGAGGGTGAACTCCCCAGTGAGGGAATGGTCCTGGGAGCCGTACAGGTTCCGCCGGACGGCAGGCCCGTCGTGTTCCTCGCCGACCACCCGACGACGGGTGGCTATCCGGTGGTCGCCGTCGTCCGCCAAGAAGACCTGCCCGCAGCGGCACAGGCGACCCCTGGCACACCGGTCCGTTTCGTCCTGGCGGCGGGCCGCTGACGGCACCCCTCACAGCGACCGCAGACCACTGAGCGCGGACCACCCGGCTACCCGGCCACCATCCTGCGGTGGCCGGACGCGCCCGTCACCACGTCACCTCACACGCGCTCCGCTCCTCACGCCGCGTCCGCCCGTTCCACAGCCGCCAGCGCCGCGAGCGCCGCGACCACCGAGCTGGACGCCCGCAGGTCGAGGCGGGCGCTGGTGCCGCGCGCCCGGTGGCGCAGTTCGTCCGCGGCAAGGGTGAGGAGCTGAGGGAGCAGGTCCGTGCACCGCCGGGCGACCCAGCCCGCGCCCGCCGTGGCGAGCCACAACAGGCTCGCCGAGCGTGTGGGCGCGGGCCGTTCGGGTTGCGGTGACGGCGGCGTGCCCTGGGCGCGCCCCTCGGCCGCGAGCAGGGCGTGGAACCGGGCGGCGAGCATCCGGTGCCCTCGCTCCCCGGGGTGCAGCCGGTCCGCACTCCACATGGAACGGTCGGTGACCCATGCCCCCTCGGCCGCGTGCAGATGCACGGCGCCGTACCGCTCGGACAGGGCGTGGACGACCGAGTTCACCGCCTGCTGGCGCCTGGCGAGAGGCTGACCGAGGAGGCCGGGCAGCCCCAGCATGGTGCCGGGGTCGGGCAGGCACGCCGTGAGCAGGACCGCGCCCTGCTCCGTGAACGCCGCGTACACCTGGTCGAGGCGGGCGGCCACGGCGTGGATGTCGAAGGTGCGGCGCAAGGTGTCGTTGACACCGACGAGGACGGAGGCGATGTCGGGCCGCACGGCGAGCGCCGCCGCCATCTGTCGGGCGAGGACGTCATGCGTCTGGGCGCCGCTCGCCGCGAAGTTGTGGAACTCCACGGGTACGCCCTCCGGGGCAAGCACGGCGGAGAGCAGCTCGGCCCAGCCGCGCCAGCCGTCGCCCACCGGGTCGCCGACCCCTTCGGTGAGGGAGTCCCCGAGGGCGGCGAACCGCAGGACAGCGCTCATACGGCATCCCGCCCGGTCACCCGCAGAGACACGTCCGCCGTTTCCCCGAAGGGCGTGTCGGCGGTTGTCCGGCGGGGCACGTCGGCCGTGACCCGTACCGCGTCGTGCGCCTGGAGGAAGGCGTCCACCGCCGCGCCCCACCCGAAGCACTCCGCACGCGCGCGTGCCGCCTCGCGGCGTTCGCCCCGGGGCCGTGCGACGAGCTCCGTCACCGCGACGGCGAACGCCTCACCGGTGTCCTGCGCGACTCCCCCGGCGGGGCCCACGACCTCGGGCAGCGCCGACGACGCGCTGGCGACGACGGGGGTGCCACAGGCCATCGCCTCGAGCGCGGCGAGCCCGAACGTTTCCGCGGGCCCCGGCGCGAGGCACACGTCCGCGGCTGCCTGCAACGCCGCGAGGTGCCCGCGGTCGGCCACGTGCCCGAGGAACCTCACCGGCAACCTCCGCGCGCGTGCCTGCTGTTCGAGACGCGCCCGCAGCGGCCCGTCCCCGGCGACGACGAGCACCGCCTGCGTCCCCCCGCGGCGGAGCGCGTCCAGGGCGTCGAGCGCGGTGCCGGGCCGCTTCTCCACGGAGAGACGCGAGCACATGACGAGCAGCACCTCACCCACGCGCGCGTACCGCTCCCGCACGGCGGGGTCCTGCAGGGCCGGGTGGCAACGCTCCAGGTCGACGCCGAGCGGGGCGCGTACGACGTTGCGCGCCCCGATGCGGATGAACTCGCGCTCGGCGTACTCGGTCGTGCACACCACGCGCGCGTAGGCGTGCGCGGTGCGGGAGTTGAGCGCGTCGGCGGCGCGCAGGGCGAACTTCTCGGGCAGGCCCCAGGTCCGCAAAACCCCGTCGGCCGTCTCGTGGGACACCATCACGGCGGGCACGCGGGCGCGCCGCGCCCACTCCCCCGTCCACCTCAGGGTCGTGCGGTCGGACACCTCGATGCGGTCGGGGGCGAGGCGTTCGAGCAGTTCGGCCACGCGCCGCCGGTCGGTGAGGACGCGGTAGCCGCCGGTGCCGGGAAGCAGCGTCCCCGGCAGCGTGATGACGCGGCCCTGCGCGCTCTCGTGCTCGCCGGCCCGCTCCCCCGGCACGATCAGGACGGGCTCGTGCCCGGCGGTGCGGTAGCCGGCCCCCAGCTCCCACAGGGCGGTGCGCAGTCCGCCCGAGGCGGGCGCGACGAAGTTGGCAAGGCGCACGATCCGCAGGCCGCTCATGCCGCCACCGCCGTCCGCGCGTCGAGGACCTCTTCGTAGTGGCCGAGGAGCTGGTCTCCGACGACCTCCCAGGTCCGCCCTTCGACCGTGCTGCGGCCGGCCGCCCCGTAGGTGAGGCGGCGCAGCGGGTCCTCGGCGAGCGACCAGACGGCGTCGCGTACGGCGGCCGCGTCGCCGGGCGTGACGAGCAGCCCGGTCCGGCCGTGTGCGACGAGGTCCAGCGGCCCGCCGGCGGCGGGCGCGATCACCGGCACGCCGCTGGCCATGGCCTCCTGAACGGTCTGGCAGAACGTCTCGTAGGGGCCCGTGTGGGCGAAGATGTCCAACGAGGCGAAGATGCGGGCGAGTTCGGCGCCTGTGCGGCGGCCGAGGAAGACGGCGCCCGGAAGTGCTTCGCGCAGGCCGGGCTCGCTGGGGCCGTCGCCCACGATCACCACGCGCACGCCGTCGAGGGCGCACGCACCTGCCAACATGTCGACTTGTTTCTCCGGGGCGAGCCGGCCGACGTAGCCGACGATCAGCTCACCGTCGGGGGCGAGTTCGCGCCGCAGCGCTTCGTCGCGCAGGTCGGGCCGGAACCGTACGGTGTCCACCCCGCGCGGCCACAGGCGCACGCGCGGCACCCCGTGCCCCTCCAGGTCGCGCACGGCGGCGCTGGACGGGGCGAGTGTGCGGTCGGCGGCGCCGTGGACGCCTCGGATCCGCCGCCACGCGGTGGCCTCGCCGACTCCCATGTACGTACGCGCGTAACCGGCGAGATCGGTCTGGTAGACGGCGACGGCGGGGATCCGCAGCCGTGCGGCGGCCGCCATGCCGCGAACGCCGAGGATGAACGGGCTGGCCAGGTGGACGAGTTCGGCGCCGTGGGCGGCCACGGCCGCGGCCACCCGGCGGCTCGGCAGGGCCACCCTGACCTGCGGGTAGCCCGGCAGGGGCAGGGACGGTACCCGTATGACAGGGCAGGGGGCGTCGGTGTCGGCGTCAGGGCCCGACGCCGTGGCCGGGGCGATGACGAGGGGGTCGTGACCGCGGGCGGCGAGATGCCGGGCGGTCTGCAGGGCGCAGTGAGCCACACCGTTGATGTCGGGGGGAAAGGACTCGGTGACGATGACGACACGCATACCGGTGTTGTCGTCGCGTCGAGCGTGGGCACGCCAACGTGGATCTTTCCTGGCGAGGAACGTCCCATGAGCGTTGGCCCTCGCCCGTCAGCGGCCGGGAGGCAGCGTCCTTCGAGCGTTGCCTCCCGGAAAGCCGCCGGTCACAAAGCCGTCGCGTCCGGTCCGATTCTGCTGCGTACCGCGGTCTGTACCTCGGCCTCCTCGGCCGGGTCGGCGGCGAGTCTCCTGAGCTGGTCCACGACGCGCGCGTCGCCGGTCTCCGCGTGGCGCGCGGCGACCTCGCGGGTGGACTCCTCGCAGTCCCACAGGCATTCGACGGCGAATCCGGCGGCGAAGGAGGGGTCGGTGGCGGCCAGCGCCTTGGCGGCGTGGCCGCGCAGATGGGACGAGGCGGTCTCTCTGTAGACGTGGCGCAGGACGGGGGCGGCGCAGGCGATGCCGAGGCGTCCTGCCCCGTCGACCAGGGGCCACAGGGTCGGTGCGTCGGCGCCTTCGCCGCGCACCGCCTCGCGCAGTGCGGCCAGGACGAGTTCGGTGTCCTGGCCGCCGCCGCGGCAGGCCAGCATGCGTCCCGCGGCGGCGCCGAGGGCGTCCGGCCTGGGGGCCCAGCGGCGGGCGCGCTCCAGGGAGGAGACCGTCCGCATGCGCTCGAATGCGTCGAGGGCAGCGTCCACGACCGCGTGCGAGGGGCTCTCCACGGCGGCCTCGATCAGATCGAGCACGTCCGGATCATGGGTGTCGGCGAGGTAGCGCAGGGCCGTACTGCGGGCGCCGTCGTGCCCGGTGAGCGCGGCCCGGACGATTTCGGCCCTGTCGTCGGGTCCGGCGACGGCGGTCAGGCAGCGCGCGGCGGGCACGTACAGGACGGCTCCCCGTTCGAGGCCTTCCTGGGCCCAGTCGAAGACGGCCTGCACGCTCCATCCGGGGCGTGGCCCGGCGGGGCGCATCTGGCGCTGCCACTGGTCGAAGGAGCCGCGTTCCTGGGCGGCGCGCACGCGGGCGCCGATGGCTTCCCTGGGGTCGTCGGCCCACAGCCGCCAGGGGCGCGGTTCGTACGCGTCGCGCACGGCGGCGGCGAGTTCCGCGTCGCCCTCGGGGTCCTCGGGGAATCTGTCGAGGATGGGGGCGGCGAGTACGCGCAGCCCCGCGTCGTCGTCGCGCAGGGCCAGCTCGTCGAGGGCCCAGGCCCAGCTGGACCCGAAGGCGGCGTAGCGGCGCAGCAGCTCCAGGGCGTCGCGCCTGCCGTACGAGGCGAGATGGCCGAGGACCGCGAGCGCGAGGCCCGTGCGTGACTCGTCCGTATTGAGGACGTCGTCGGGGTCGAAGAGGTGGCGCTCGATCTCTCCGAGCTCTCCGTGGAGGTCGAGGTAGAGACGGGCGTAGTAGAGCGAGCGGTTCTCCACCTGCCAGTCGTGGCGGGGGTCGCTCAGCACACAGTGATTGAGAGCAGCGAGCGCTTCGGCGCGCGGCGCCGTCAGCGCGTGCAGGGTGCCGTCGCCGCGGCCCCTCTGCAGTAGGCCGAGCAGCGTGCCGCTGGGCGCTATGAACGGATCGAACATGGGAAACAGCCTCACATCAAGCGTCGACGCAACCGGGGGAACTGCACTACCTGGCCGCGCGACAACACTGCGGGGCGCCCGCCGTCTCTTGCTTGTTGTAGACCATCTTCCTCTGCCTCTCGTCCGTGGTCCGAAGCGGACCGTTCACGGCCCGCGCGGTGTGGCACCATCTGCCCCGCCGTCGCGTCCGTGAATCACGTCGTCATGATGACCCAGCGGTTCTTCCCACCGCGACCACATTTCCTGCTCCCCCGTTCTGCCTGGTCAAAGCCCGTGTGTCAGGAAGTGCCGAAGAGCTCCAGAAGCTCCGTCTTGGCGAACATGCGGGCGGTGTCGATGGCGGACGGGGTCCCCGCGGCCGGGTCGGCCCCGCCGTCGAGCAGCGCCCTGATCACGTCGTCCGCGCCCTTGAAGACGGCGCCCGCGAGCGGGGTCTGGCCCCGGTCGTTGGCGCGGTCGGCGTCGGCGCCGCGCGCCAGGAGGGAGCGGACCGCCTCGGCGTGCCCGTGATAGGCGGCGAGCATCACGAGGGAGTCGCCACGGTCGTTCGTGAGGTTCGGCGATACGCCCGCGTCGACATAGGAGGCGAGCTGTTCGCTCTCGCCCCGGCGCGCAAGATCGAAGATCTTGGTAGCCAGTTCGACGACCTCCGGGTCGGGGACTTCGCTCATCGGAACAGACCGCCTTTGCGTGTACGGAGTGCTACGACCGTGCGGCCGTACGAGTGAATCGACAGAGTACTGCCCGGTTCAGCACATGAGCAGCGCCGCCCGAGGCAAAGATCACGACGAGCCCTGACGGCGGTACGGCACGCACTCAGGAGGCTCACCGAGCGCCTGCCGAATGGGTGAAATCAAGAATATTCCACCCATTTGCACCTTTTATCGTATAGATACATGCTGTGAGCCTGGAAGAACTCATGGTGACTGTCCCCATCGACCAGGAGAACTCAAATGATCCTGTCCATCTCAGGCGTGATGCTGCTCGGAATCATCGCCTTCCTCTTCTTCCGCAAAGACGGGCTCAAGCCCTCGCACGGCCTGACCTGCGCCCTCTTCGGCTTCTACCTCGCGGGCACCGCCATCGCCCCGAGCATCAAGGCCGGCGGCGCGAGCCTGGCCGGCCTGCTCGGCGGGATCAAGTTCTGACCCCCTCCCCCCTCGCACGCACCTTCAGGAGACTGACGTGGCCCGGCGCCCCCTCCCCCGCATTCTGAGCAACGGCAGCGCCCCCATCGCCCGGAGCCGGGAACTGGCACGGACGGCAGCCGACGGGGCCATCGACGTACTCCATCCCCTCATCACGATGAGCAAAGGCCTGGGCCGCCTGGCATCCGCCGGGCGGCACAAGTGGGCCGACACCCCCAAGGACCGGCGCGGACCGCTGCTGTTCCTGGTGGCGTCCGTGGTCCTGGTCGTGGTGCTGATTCCGTACGGGCCGCTGCTGGCGCTCATCACCCTGATGGCAGCGGCCGCATGGAAGGGCAGGGACCTCACTCCGACGGCGCCGACCGGCCCGGACGAGTCCCAGGTCAAGCGGCTCACCGCGCTCTACGAGGCGCTCGTACCGTACTTCTCCGTCCCAGAGGACCCGAGCCCGCTCTTCGCCCACGGCGGCGAGTGGGAGAAGGCCTTCGAGTCGTACGACTTCGACGACGACGGGCGCGTCTCGCGGATGGTGGTGTGCTACCCGGCGTACTTCACGGACGGAGAGGCCGACTCCCGCGCCCGTATCGAACAACTCCTGCACGCCAAGTCGGGCCGGGGCCGCGAGTACCGCTTCGAGTGGGACCAGGAGGGCAACCGGCTGACGGTCACCGTCCTGCCGCCGCTGGCCACCGACATCGCCGCCCAGCGCTTCGTCACGGCACCGGGGGAAATGGTCCTCGGCTTCACCGACGAGAGCGGCACGCAGCGGACCCTGCCCCTCGGTGACGGCCACGAGCAGCGCGACGTACCGCCCGTCGTCTGGCGTACGGGCATGCGCTCCACCGAGCCGCACCTCCTGGCCGTCGGCCACCCCGGCAGCGGGACCACCTCACTCCTGCGTTCCATCGCGCTCCAGGCCCTCCAGCACGGTGACGTCCTCATCGTGGAGGGCAACGGAACGGGCGACTACGCGTGCCTGACCGGACGCAGCGGTGTCCTGGCCGTCGAGTGCGGTCTCGCCGGCGCGCTGGCCAGCCTCGAATGGGCGGCTCACGAGACGGAGCGGCGCCTGATCGCCGCCAACCGGGCGCGCCAGGCCGGCCACCCCGCGCCGGACGACACCCGGCGCCCCCTGTGGATCCTGTTCGACCGGCCCAGCGTCCTCGGTCATCTGGCCGCGGCCGGCGGGCGCAAGGACCCGCAGGACCTGCTCCAGGTCCCCCTGCGGCACGGGCGCGCCGCCAACGTCACGGTCGTCGTGGCCGACCAGTTCGACAGCCTCGACTCCCTGACCGACACCGTCTGTCAGCACACCCGCGCGCGCGTGGTGCTCGGCCCGGCCACGTACGACCAGATCGAGGACGTCCTCGGCGTCGCGCCCCACACAACGCCCACTCCGGACGTGCCCGCCGGACGGGGCTACGCCCGTCTCGGCGCGGGTGCCGTCCACCGCCTCCAGGTGCCGGCCACTCCCGACCCGTACGACGACGCGACGAGTGACGCACACCGGCAGGCGGTGCTCGCGCTGCTCCCGCAGCGGACGGCTCCGGCCGACGACAGCCCCGAGGCAGCGCCGGTCGAAGCAGCCGAGCCGGTGCAAGCCGTGGAAGCGGTGGAAGTCGTGGAAGCAGTGGCTGCGGTGCGCACGGTCGCCGCCGAAGGGTGACGACCGGGCCCCCACCGGCCTCAGGCGATGAGCGTCCGCGGCGGCTCCGCCCCGGACGCTCCGCCTTCCCGCACCAGCCGCGCCGCCGTCGCAAGCCGCACCGCCGCCTCGTCGGCGACCGCCCCGGACACCGTGAACGGCAGGCGCACATACCCCTCGAAGGCGCCGTCCACCCCGAAGCGGGGGCCCGAGGGCACCCGTACGCCGACGCGTTCGCCGACCTCCGCGAGCCGGGACCCCGACAGGCCTCCGGCGCGGACCCACAGCGTCAGTCCGCCGACCGGCACGTCGAACTCCCAGTCGGGCAGCTCGCGGCGCAGTGCGCCGACCAGCGCGGCGCTGTTGTCCCTGGCCTGGATGCGGCGCAGCTGAACGGCCTCCTCCCAACCGCCGGTGCTGAGCAGCCAGTTCACGGCCAGCTGCTCCAGGACCGGGGTACCGAGGTCGGCGTAGGCGCGCGCGGCCACGAGACTGCGGATGACATCGGGCGCGGCCCGCACCCAGCCGATGCGCATGCCCGCCCAGAACGCCTTGCTCGCCGAGCCGACCGTGATGACGGTGGAGCCCGCCGGGTCGAAGGCGCAGACGCGGCGGGGCATGTCCAGGTCGGGGTCGAAGTGGAGCTCGGTCATGGTCTCGTCGACGACGAGCACGGTGCCGGCCGAGCGCGCCGCCTCGACGAGCTGCCTGCGCTGGTCCTCGTCGGCGAGCGCCCCCGTGGGGTTGTGGAAGTCGGCGACGACGTAGGCGAGCCGGGGCGCCGCGTCGCGCAGGACCTGCCGCCAACGGTCGAGGTCCCAACCCCCGAGCCCCTCGGCCATGGCGACCGGGACGAGCCGGGCGCCCTCCTCGCGCATGAGCTGGAGGATGTTGGCGTACGAGGGCGACTCGACGGCGATGCGCTCGCCGCGGCCCGCGAACAGATGGCAGATCGCGTCGATCGCGCCCATCGCGCCGGTGGTGACCATGATCTGCTCGGGCATCGTGGGGATGCCGCGTGCGGTGTAGCGCTCGGCGAGCATCTCGCGCAGCGCGGGCAGGCCCGCCGGGTAGTCGCCGTGGGTGTGCGCGTACGGCGGGAGTTCGCCGAGGGCGCCCTGGACGGCGCGGGTCAGCCAGGGTTCGGGGGCGGGCAGGGCCGCGGTGCCGAGGTCGATCATCGAGCCGAGCGCCTCGGGCGGCAGGGGCTCCAGGCCGCGCGCGGGCAGCGGGTTCCCGGCCGGTACGGCGGTCCAGCTGCCCGCTCCCCTGCGCGATTCGAGGAACCCCTCGCCGCGCAGCGCCTCGTAGGCGGCGGCGACGGTCGTGCGGCTGACGGCCAGGGAGACGGCGAGCTCGCGCTCGGCGGGAAGGCGCGCCGCGACGGGCACGCGCCCTTCGAGGACGAGGAGGCGGATGCCGTCGGCGAGGGCGCGGTAGGCGGGCGGGCGGCGACTGCCGGGGCCCGGGGGGCGCGTCTGCTGGGAGGCGAGCAGCCGGGCGAGTTGAGCCGCGCCGACCGCCGAAGTCCACTGAGCCATAGCAGTCCAGTCCACCTTCCCCGAATTGGCCATGGTTGGCCTGTGTTCCCAAGCCACAGAGTGTCATGCGACAGGCCACTACCACCACAGGGGGCTCCACTTGTCCGCGTCGTCCACGCCACCCGGCGCCGGTCTCACCCGGCGCCTTCTCCAGCTCTACGTCGGCCTGGCCCTGTACGGCGTGAGTTCCGGTCTCCTCGTGGAGGCGGGGCTCGGTCTGGAGCCGTGGGGCGTCCTCCACCAGGGCCTCGCCGAACTCACGGGGCTCTCCATCGGCGTCGTGTCGATCATCGTGGGCGCCCTGGTGCTGCTCCTGTGGATCCCGATCAAGCAGCGCCCCGGCCTCGGCACCGTCTCGAACGTCTTCGTGGTCGGCATCGCGATGGACGGCGCGCTGGCCGTCGTGCCCGATGTGCACGCCCTCGGGATCCGGATCCCGCTGATGGCGGCGGCGATCGTCCTGAACGGCGTGGCGACGGGCCTCTACATCGCCGCCTCCTTCGGGCCCGGCCCGCGCGACGGTCTGATGACGGGGCTGCACCGGCGTACCGGGCGCTCGATCCGCCTGGCGCGGACGACCATCGAGATCGCGGTGGTCGCGACGGGCTTCGCCCTCGGCGGCACCATCGGCGTCGGCACCGTCCTGTACGCCGTGTCGATCGGCCCGCTGGCCCAGGTGTTCCTGAAGGTCTTCGCCGTTTCCGCGCCGCCCGACGCCCCCACCGCGGTTGCCGGCGCGTCACCCGAAGGGGCGATACTTCCGCGGTGACCACGCGCGTACCCCATCCCTATCTCGACCGTTCCGGACCTCTGGCCTTCGCCCATCGCGGCGGGACGGCCGACGGTCTGGAGAACACGATGGCGGCGTTCCGGCGCTCCGTGGACCTCGGCTACCGCTACATCGAGACCGATGTGCACGCCACGGCCGACGGCACGCTCGTGGCCTTCCACGACACGACGCTGGACCGGGTCACCGACAGGGCGGGCCGAATAGCGGACCTGCCCTGGAGCGACGTGCGCCACGCGCGCGTGGCGGGCCGCGAGCCGGTGCCGCTCTTCGAGGAACTCCTGGAGACCTTCCCCGACGTGCGCTGGAACGTGGACGTCAAGGCCGAGCGCGCGCTGCTTCCGCTGCTCGATCTGATCGGCCGCACGGACGCGTGGGACCGGGTCTGCGTCGGCTCGTTCTCGGAAGCCAGGGTCGCCAGGGCGCAGTCCCTCGCGGGTCCCCGACTCGCCACGTCGTACGGCACGCGTGGTGTGCTCGGCCTGCGGCTGCGGTCCCTCGGGCTGCCGGCGGCGCTACGCCCTTCGGCGGTGTGCGCCCAGGTGCCCGTGGCCCAGTCGGGGATACGCGTCGTCGACCGCCGCTTCGTCCGCGCGGCCCACGCGCGCGGGCTCCAGGTGCACGTGTGGACGGTCAACGACCGCGCACAGATGGGTGAACTCCTCGACCTCGGCGTGGATGGCATCATGACCGATCACATCGAGACGCTGCGTGACGTGCTCAAGGACCGGGGAGCCTGGACCTGACGGCCCGCGGGCCGCGTCCGGACACGGGGACAGCGAGGGGGCGCGGGTGGGCAGCGACACCGTGCGGGCACAGACAGCGGGCGACGACGCGGCGCAGCGGCGCCGGGAGCAGCGCGGCTGGTACTTCTACGACTGGGCGTGCTCGGTCTATTCGACGAGCGTCCTCACGGTGTTCCTCGGGCCGTATCTGACGGCGGTCGCCAAGTCGGCGGCGGACGCGGACGGCTTCGTCCACCCGCTGGGGATACCGGTGCGGGCCGGCGCGTTCTTCGCGTACACCGTCTCCGCCTCGGTGATCATCTCGATCCTGGTGATGCCGCTCGCGGGTGCGGCCGCGGACCGTACGGGCCGCAAGAAGCCGCTGCTCGCGATCTCTGCCTACCTGGGGGCCGCGGCGACCGCCGGGATGTTCTTCCTGGACGGGGACCGCTATCTGCTGGGCGGGTTCCTGCTCGTCGTCGCCAACGCCTCGCTCGCGGTGTCGATGGTGCTCTACAACTCCTATCTGCCCCAGATCGCACCCCCCGAGGAACGAGACGCCGTCTCCTCGCGCGGCTGGGCGTTCGGCTACGCGTCCGGGGCGCTCGTCCTGGTGGCGAACCTCGTCCTGTACTCCGGCCACGACTCCTTCGGTGTCTCCGAGTCGACGGCGGTACGGATCTGTCTGGCCTCGGCGGGCGTGTGGTGGGGCGCGTTCACGCTCGTACCGCTCCGCCGCCTGCGGGACCGGCGCACGGCACCCGCCGCCGGCGAGGCGGCCGCGGTCCCCGGCTGGCGTCAACTGGCCTCGACCGTGCGCGACATGCGCCGCCGCCCGCTGACGCTGTCCTTCCTGCTCGCCTATCTGGTCTACAACGACGGCATCCAGACGGTGATTTCGCAGGCATCCGTGTACGGCTCGGAAGAGCTCGGCCTCGACCAGTCGACGCTGATCGTGGCGGTGCTACTGGTCCAGGTCCTGGCCGTCGCGGGGGCGCTCGCGATGGGGCGCCTCGCCCGTACGTACGGCGCGAAGAACACGATTCTCGGCTCGCTGATCGCCTGGACGGTCACAATCGGGGCCGGTTACTTCCTGCCGTCGGGGGCGCCGGTGTGGTTCTTCGCGCTGGCGGCCGGGATCGGGCTCGTCCTCGGCGGCACGCAGGCGTTGTCGCGTTCCCTGTTCTCACACCTGGTACCGGCCGGCAAGGAGGCCGAGTACTACTCCGCATACGAGATGAGCGACCGGGGAATGAGTTGGCTCGGACCGCTCGTTTTCGGCCTCGCATACCAGCTGACCGGCAGTTATAGGGACGCCATCGTGTCCTTGGTGGCGTTCTTCATGATCGGCTTTGTGCTGCTTGCCCGGGTTCCGGTGAGGCAGGCGGTGCGGGCCGCGGGAAATCCCGTACCCACCCGGATTTAGCACCTGGGGCCAAAGGCCGGTAGTGTACGCGTTTGGCCTGCCAGGCGTACCGTTACTGCACGTCAATATCGCAAAACGCCGGGTGACATCTGCTGGCAGATGTGACAAACCGGGCGCCGGTGGGTACAACAAGGGGCGGCTACGACGGCGACGCATGACCCGGAACCGGGAATCTTTACCGCCGACCGGACGTTGACCGGATGACGACGACAGCGACACCTGTCCTGTGGGCGACAAGCCCGGGAGGCACGATTCATGAGTGAGCGAGCTCTTCGCGGCACACGCCTCGTAGTGACCAGCTATGAGACGGACCGCGGCATCGACCTGGCTCCGCGCCAGGCCGTGGAGTACGCATGCGAGAAGGGACATCGCTTTGAGATGCCCTTCTCGGTGGAGGCCGAAATTCCGGCCGAGTGGGAGTGCAAGGTCTGCGGGGCCCAAGCACTTCTGGTCGACGGAGACGGCCCTGAGGAGAAGAAGGCCAAGCCCGCTCGTACACATTGGGACATGCTGATGGAGCGGCGCACTCGCGAGGAACTCGAAGAGGTCCTCGCGGAGCGGCTCGCCGTTCTCCGATCAGGTGCCATGAACATCGCGGTGCATCCGCGCGACAGCCGCAAGTCCGCCTGATCCCTCGGGAGCAGCGGGAGCGACTGAACAAAGCCGTGGGCCGGACACACGTCACGTGTGTCCGGCCCACGGCTTTTCGCATGTCCTGAGCCCGTTTTCGCCTGCCGGGCGCCGGCCTCTTTCGCATGCTCGGCTCCGGTTTCCGCATGTCCGGCTCCGGTTTTCGCATGTCCAGCTCCCGGCGGGGCTCAGTGAGCTTCTGAGCCCCGTACACGCTCACGGAGTGATCGGGGGGCGCGGACCCGCGTCGGGGCGCTGTGCGGGCCGCTCATCGTCCTTGATCACCTCGCCCTGGATGACCGTGCCGTCCGGCCGGTGCATCCGCGCCTGCTGGAACGCGTCGCCGAGGGTCCCGGGGGTGGCCGACTGCATCTTCCGCTCGATCGTCCGCTCCGTGTAGCGGCTCAGGGCCGTACGGACGGGCGGCACGAGCAGGACGAGGCCCAGGGCGTCCGAGATCAGGCCGGGGATCATCAGGAGCAGGCCCGCCAGCATCACCAGACCATTGCCCCCGGAGCGCTGCCCGCCGGAGGGGAGCGTGCCGCTCTGCTGCTGTTGCAGCGTCTCGCTCAGATTCCTGAAGGCCCGGCGCCCGGCGCGCTTGATGACGACGGCGCCCAGCACGATGCCGGCGAGCAGCAGCAGGAAGACGGTGAACCCGCCTGCCGCGCCCGCCACCACGGTCAGCAGCCAGATCTCCAGGACCAGCCACGCGGCGATGCCGAGCGGCAGGAACGTGCGGACCCGGGAACGCCGGGGCGTGGCGGGGCGCGAAGGGGGCGGTGTGCCAGTGGTCATGCCCCCAGTGTGCCTGGGCCCCGACCCGAGTGGCGTAAGCGGGAGATCAAGATCGACGGAGGCTGCGGCTCAGGCCTACTTGCGGCCGATCACACGCCCCACGCGCTCCCCCACGCCCCAAGCGGTGACCCGCCACAGCGCCTCGACGACGATGTCGCGGCTCATCTTGGAGTCGCCGAGCTCGCGCTCGACGAACGTGATGGGCACCTCGACGACGTGATAGCCGGCCTTGACCGCCCGGCGCACGAGGTCGACCTGGAAGCAGTAGCCCTGCGACGAGACCTCGCCGAGCCCGAGGCCTTCGAGGGTCTCGCGGCGGAAGGCGCGGAAGCCTCCGGTGACGTCCCGGATCGGCACGTCGAGCAGCAGCCGCGAGTACGTACTGCCGCCTCGGGAGAGGAACTCGCGGGACTTGGGCCAGTTGACGACCCGTCCGCCCGGTACCCAGCGGGAGCCGAGCACGAGGTCGGAGCCCTTCAGCGCGGTCAGCAGCCGGGGCAGTTCCTCGGGCTGGTGGGAGCCGTCGGCGTCCATCTCCACCAGGACGCCGAAGTCGTGCTCGAGGCCCCAGCGGAAGCCCGCGAGATAGGCCGCGCCGAGACCTTCCTTGCCCTGCCGGTGCAGGACCTGGACCTGGTCGTCGGCCGACGCGAGCTCGTCGGCGAGCTTTCCCGTGCCGTCGGGGCTGTTGTCGTCGGCGACGAGGACATGCGCCTCGGGCACGGACGCGCGCACCCGGCCGACGATCGACCTGATGTTCTCCGCCTCGTTGTAGGTCGGGATGATCACCAGCGCCGTACCGAGAGGACCGAACTGCCGCCCACCGCCGTCGTTCACAGCTTCCCCTTAAGACTCCTGTACGAGGGGACCACCATAGCGAGGGTGCTGGTCGGCGCTGGTAAGGCGCCCTGCGCGGGACTGCGGGATCGGGGCCCGGTGCCCTTCGGGCCGGCCTGGGACCCGCTGGCTGCGGGTCTACCGAGAGCCGTTGTCTACTGAGCGTCCGGGCCCCACCCGGGTCGCACCTTCCCCCGTGCTCCCGCGGAGCAGGGAGGGACCCCCATCCGGCCGGAACGTTCCAGCGCCCCATGGCGCGGGTGCTGGGCCTGGCTCCCAGTGGTGGTGCGCCGGTGCGGCGCACCACCCCATGACCCAGCGGCGTTCATCGACTGCGCGGAGGTTCCCCGGTCGGACGTCCAGTGGTGGACCCGGCAGAACCTACCCGTCGACCGCTCCCAGCTGTCAACAGCCCTTTGACCTGCGGCGATTGGGGAAACCGCCTGGTCAGTGCCGAGGATCCGCAGGTCGCGCGAACGTGCGTCGGAGCGCGATCGGCCGTACTGCGCCCGCCTACATCACTCGTCCGGCCCTACGTACACGGTCCGCCCGCCGACCACCGTGCGCAGGCAGAGCGGCAGTTGGGCGCCCGGCGTGAGATCGGGGAGGCCGGGCGTCCCGGAGCGCGGGTCGGTCGACCAGCGCGCGACCCGGTCGTCGGGCGCCTGGACGACGAGCTCCGCGGTGCGCCACACGGCGTAGTCCGCCGGGGCGCCCGGGACCAGGATGCCCGCGTCGTCCCGGCCGACGGCGCGCCAGCCGCCGCGGGTGTGCGCGGTGAACGCGGCCCGCACCGACACCCGGTGCTCGGGCGTGCGGTGGAACGCCGCGGCGCGGACCGTGCCCCACGGGTCGAGCGGGGTAACGGGGCTGTCGGAGCCGAAGGCCAGCGGGACCCCGGCGCGCAGGAGCGCGGCGAACGGGTTGAGGGCGCGGGCCCGTTCGACGCCGAGACGGTCCGCGTACATGCCGTCATCGCCGCCCCACAGGGCGTCGAAGGCGGGCTGCACGGAAGCGGTGAGGCCGAACTCGGCGAAGGAGGCGACGGTCTCCGGCGACAGCATCTCGGCGTGCTCGACACGGTGCCGTGCGGCCCTGACGCGGGCGAGGCCGACCTTCTCGGCGGCGGCGCGCACGCCGTCCACGACGGCGGTCACCGCGGCGTCCCCGATGGCGTGGAAGCCCGCCTGGAGCCCCGCCTCGGTGCAGGCGACGACATGGGCGGCGACGGCCTCTGCGTCCAGGTAGGCCGTGCCGGTGTGCCCGGCGGCCGCGTCTGCGTACGGCTCGTGCAGGCAGGCCGTGTGGGAGCCGAGGGCTCCGTCCACGAAGAGGTCGCCCGCGGCGCCGACGGCGCCCAGCGCGCGGGCCCGCTCGATGTCCCGGTCGGCCCAGTAGCCGACGACCCGGGGGCCGGCCTCCTCGGCGGCCAGGCGCAGCAGGCCGGTGAAGTCGTCCTCGGAGGAGATGTCGGGGCCGCCGCACTCGTGCACGGAGCCGATTCCCAGGGAGGCCGCGTGCCGCAGGGCCGCGCGCTGGGCCTCCGCCCGCTGCTGGGGGGTGACGGCGGCGTGGGCGGCGGCGCGGACGGCATGGTGGGCGTCACGGGTGAGGGGTCCGTCGGGGGTGAAGCCGGGGCGGTCGGCGATGCCGGGCACGAGGTCGAGCAAGGCCGTGGTGACGGCGGCCGAGTGGACGTCGATGCGCGAGAGGTAGAGCGGGCGGCCGCCGGTGGCCTCGTCGAGCTCGGCGCGGGTGAGGGGCGCGCCGTCGGGCCAGCGGGCCGCGTCCCAGCCGTGGCCGAGGAGGATCCGGTCCGTGGGGCGGGCGGCCGCGTGGGCGCGGACGAGGGCGAGCGCCTCGCCCCGGTTGCGGGCCGCGGAGAGGTCGAGGCCGGTCAGGGCGAGCCCGGTCGACGTGGTGTGGACGTGGGCGTCGGTGAACGCGGGAGTCACGAGGGCGCCTTCGAGGTCGACGACCTCGTCGACCCCCTCGGCGAACGCGTCTGCCGCGCCTTCGGAGCCGACCCAGGCGACGTGCCCCCGCTCGACGACCATGGCCGTGGCGAAGGGGTCGGCGGGGCTGTGGACGTCGCCTCCGCGCAGAAGGACGGTGCGGGGGTGCGCCGGTGCGGGCGGCGTGGGGGTCGTACTCATGGGGACAGTTTCCCGCGTTTGTCCCCACGGGCCGCACCCGGGGCCCGCACGGCTCGGACCCGCGCCGGTCAGACGCGGGGCGGCCGTGCCTCGTACGGCGTGGAGAGGACCACGGTCGTGCGGGTGGAGACGCCGGCCAGGGAACGCACCCGGGCCAGCAGGTTCTCCAGGTCGTGCGGGGTCTCCACGCGGACCTTGAGGATGTAGTTCTCGTCGCCGGCGACGCTGTGGCAGGCCTCGATCTCGGGGACGCCCGCGAGGCGTTCCGCGATGTCGTCGGGGGCGCTCGGGTCGAAGGGTTTCACCGAGATGAAGGCGGTGAGCGACAGGCCGACCGCCTCGGGGTCGACGACCGCGGCATAGCCGCGGATGACCCCGCGCTGTTCGAGGCGGCGCACGCGCTGGTGCACCGCGGACGTGGACAGGCCGGTGGCCTTGCCCAGGTCGGTGTAACTCATCCGCCCGTCCTTGACGAGCAGCTGCACGATCTGTCGGTCGAGCTCCTCCATGGCGCAGAACCTACAGGGCCCTTGATCCCCCGGGATACCCGAGCGGTCCCAGGGCGGACACGCCTGCCTGGTCCGCTCGGGACATGGGGGCGGCTACGCCTACCTGCTGGCGGGCATCGGCAATCGACATGTGACGAAGACCACACCTGTCGAACCGTGTCCACGCGCGTGCCACGATTACCCCCACGACGGGACGGGAAGTGCTTGCTGTGGTCGAGGCCGCAGCGCCTTGTCGGCCCACCCGAGGGGGAGAGTCCCATGCAGAATGTGAAGCGTCCCGGTCGTCCTGCCCGCAGTCGGCAGCAGCCGGTGAACGAGCCCGAGCCGGAGGGCGTCGAACCGGCGGACACCGGGATCGACGCGTTCGACGAGTACGACACCTTCGAGATGTACCGGGTGTTCTGCCCGGACTGCGCCCAGCCGATCGCGCTGCTCGCCGACGAGGACGTGCTGCCGGAGCACGCGCTGTGCGCCTCGCCGTGGAACCCGTTCGGTCTCACGGTCTGCCCCGGTACGGGCCGCGCCGCGGCTGACGCCCGGCCCGCCGACGACTCGACGGAGGCTCAGGAGCAGGACACCGCCCTCCTGTTGACGCTCCCTCAGGGCCTTGACTGGCGGATGCAGCCCTTCTCGCACGTGGGCGGCCCGGGTTCGCGCCCGCTGCGCGTCCCCGAGCAGGCGCGGCGCGCGGCCGCCTGACGGCGCCTCAACTCCAGTAACTGCCCTGCACCATGGCCCGCAGACTGGCGTGGTGCAGGATCAGTGTGTCCGGATCCTCCGGCACGGCCACCTCACCGAAGTACACCTGCCGATAGGCAACGCGCAGCATCACGATGGCGTGGCGCAGGGCGGCGTACAGGGTGTGGAAGTCCATGTCGCGCGGTGTGTGACCGGTGAGTTGGGCGTAGCGGCGCTCGACGTCCGCGCGGCTCAGGAAGCCGGGCAGGCCGGCCTGGCCGAAGCTCTCGGTCAGGTCCTGGAAGAAGCGGTGCAGGTACACGGTCCAGCCGAGGTCGACCTCGCGCGGGGCCAGGGACGCCATCTCCCAGTCGAGCACGGCGGCCGGTTCGAAGCCGTCGTAGATGATGTTCCCGATGCGGGCGTCGCCCCAGTTCAAGACGGGTTCACCCTCATCGGCGGGCCAGAGTTCGGCGAGCCGGTCGAAGGCACTCTCGATGAGCGGTGACGGCGGCAGTCCGTCCACCACCCAGGCGTAGTAGGCGCGTTGGGCCTCGACGTGGCGGCGCAGCGCGCTGCCCCTTCCGGGTGCGTTGAGGAACTCCGCCTCGGACGCCGGGACTCCGTCGTGCAGCCGGGCGATGAGCCGCACGGTCGCTTCCTGGAGCCGTGCGCGCTCGGCGTCCGTCGCGGCGTGCAGCCAGTTGCCCTCGTAGGTGTACGGCATAACGTCCGGCGGTACGCGGCCCTCGACGCGCTCCATCACGAAGAACGGAGCGCCCAGCGGCCCTGGATCCTCCTCCAGCCACAGCACGCGCGGCACCGGCAGCCCGGTCCGATCGGCGGCGAGCCGCATCGTGCGGTACTGCCGCGGCATGTCGTAGTCCGGGAAGATCGAGTACGCGGACGGGTCTGCGGCGAGTCTCAACGCGCAGGCACGGACGGGTGGTTCGGGGTGTTCGATGTCAAAGAGCAGCGTCTCGCTGGACATGCCGTTGGACCCGGGGACGGTCACGTTCACCGCCTTGGCGCCCGGCAGTCGGGCGGCCAGCCACGTGGTGAGCCGACGGGCCACTTCCTCGGGGTCGCGGGTGCTGGTGCGCGGTCTGGGTGCTGTCGCCATCGCAGGCTCCTTTCAGGGCGCCACCGATCTCAGGGCCTGAGGCGTGGCCGATGTCAGGGGCGTCACCGGCTTCAGTGCGCCACGGAGTCGTAGCCGGTGAAGCCGCTCGGGTCGTGCCTGCCGAAACTGCCGTGCTCGAATATGCCGTGGCCGACCTGGCCGTCCAGGGTGAAGCGCGCCGCATGGTCGATGACGCCGTAGGCGGCCATCGGGTGAGCGCCGGGGTCGGAGAGGTCGTAGCTGCGGCGGTCGGTCCAGTCACGGCCGCGCCAGGTGCCGTGCTGCCAGTCGTCCGCGGGCGGGTATCCGGCGCCGACGGCGAGGGGGGACGAGGCGAGGATCTCGACGCCCAGTTCCAGGGGCTTGCGGGAGAGCGGGTCCGTGAGGTGGATGACGGCGCTCTCGGGGTGGCGGGTGCCCGTCCGGTAGGTGATGTCAGCCTGGGGCCAGCCGAGTTGGAGGTCCGGGCGGCCGTCGCCGACGAGGGTGGCGTCGTTGAGGGTGCGGTAGCCGTCCGCGTCCTCCTGGACGATCACCATCAGGAAGCGGTCGTCGAAGCGGACCGGTGACCAGATCCAGTGGAAGCCCTCGGTCCCGTTCTCCTCGGCAAGCCGGCCGCCCTCCTCGCCGGGGACCGGGCGCACGCCCCAACTGCGGTCGCGGGTGCCGGTCCAGCCGTCCAGCGAGACCTCGCGCCCGCCGACGCGGAGCCGGCCGTCACAGCGCCCGGCCTGCACGAAGCGCCGGCCCTCAAGGGTGAGGCGGCCGCCACGGCGCTGGGTGTGGTGGGGCTCCCAGAGGGCCGGGAAGGCCGCCGACCAGTTGATCTCGTACGAGAGTCCGTCGGGGTCGTCCGGGTCGGCCGCGCAGGTCAGGACGAAGTCCTTCAAGGGGCGTTCGACGTGGATCCGGAGCGGGCCGACGGCGAGCTCCATGCGGGCGTCGTCGCGCAGGGCGTCGGAGGCGCGCACCGCGTGGAGGGTGTCGCCGACGCGCAGGGTCGCGTACGCGTCAATGACGCCGAGGTTCGGGTAGACACCGAGACCGAGGATGAGCAGGAACTCCCCAGTGGGGTCGACGAGATGGAAGATGCACCGGTCGTAGGCGTTGCGGTCACCGGTCGCGACGTGCTTCATGGACAGCGGTACCTGGTGGACCGGGTATTCGTCGAGTGCGACGGGACGGTCGTCTGCCACGCGTTTCCTCCCTGGGCGTACGGCGGTTGACGTCGCCCGGAGGGGTGCGGCCCCCGGCGGCGGAGTTGACGGTACGTCAGCTCGGCCGACGGAGCCAGATGCGTGCGCCGACCCGGTTACGGCGACGGCGGGATCAGGCCGGGCGCGGGGCCGACTCCGATCCGATCTGATCCAGCCTGATCCAAACGAAAGGCCCTAGAACTCACGCCCCCATGTCCCGGACGGTGACCTGTTCGGCGCGGGCGCGTTGGTCCGGCATGCCCCTTACGCAGACCGCCACCGGCCGTCGCCGTCGCCTCCTGGTCCCCGCCACCGCAGAATCGGTTCCGCAGCCGCCGCCCCCGGAGCGCCCCGCGCCCCAGGACCCGCCCATCTACCGCGCACTGGTCAGCCACTGGGCCGACCGCGGCAAGACCCTGCCGGGACACCACGATCCGGAGTGGACCCGGCTGGTGGCGCCCCCGGTCAGAACGGGGCAGTTCAGCGACTTTCAGGACCGGCGAGGTGCCGGGCGATGACCATGCGCTGGATCTGATTGGTGCCCTCCACGATCTGGAGCACCTTCGCCTCACGCATGTAGCGCTCGGCCGGGAAGTCGGCCGTGTAGCCGTACCCCCCGAGCACCTGGACGGCGTCCGTGGTGACCTTCATCGCCGTGTCCGAGCACATCAGCTTGGCCATCGCGGCCTGCTTGGAGAAGGGCCGGCCCGCGTCGCGCAGGCGGGCCGCCGTCAGATACAGCGCCCGGCCGGCCTCGATCTGCGTGGCCATGTCGGCGAGCATGAAGCGCAGGCCCTGGAAGTCGGCGACGGGCCGTCCGAACTGCTCGCGCTCCCTGGCGTACGCGACCGCCTCGTCGAGGGCCGCCTGCGCCACGCCTATGGCGCAGGCCGCGATGCCGAGCCGCCCCGAATCGAGGGCGGACAGAGCGATCGCGAAGCCCTGCCCCTCGTCGCCGATCCGGCGCGCGTCGCTCACCCGCACCCCGTCGAAGTGGACCTGCGCGGTGGGCGAGCCCTTCATCCCCATCTTCTTCTCGGGCGCCGCCGCGCTCAGCCCCTCGGCGTCTCCCGGGACCAGGAACGCGGTGATGCCACGCGCCCCCTCGCCGCCGGTGCGCGCCAGAACGGTGTAGAAATCGGCGACGCCGCCGTGCGTGATCCAGGCCTTGGTGCCCGTGATCACCCAGTTGTCGCCTTCGCGGACCGCCTTGGTCCGCAGGGACGCGGCGTCGGATCCCGAGGACGGCTCGGAGAGGCAGTACGCGCCGAGCAGGCCGCCGCCGAGCATGGCGGGCAGATGCTCGACCCGCTGCTCCTTGGTGCCGAAATTGGCCAGTGCGTGACAGGCCAGCGAGTGGACGCTGACGCCGAGGCCGACGGTGAGCCGGGCGGCGGCGAGCTCCTCCAGTACCTGGAGGTAGACCTCGTACGGCTGGTCGCCACCGCCGAAGTCGGAGTCGTAGGGGAGGCCGAGCAGGCCCGACTCGGAGAGCAGTGCGAACGTCTCGCGCGGGAAGCGTCCGGCGTCCTCCTCCTCGGCCGCGCTCGGGGCGATCTCGCGCAGCACGAGTTCACGTACGAGCGAGAACAGATCCCGGGCCTCGTCCGTGGGCAGTTGACGGTCCACCGGCTGCGGGGCGCGGTCGGGCATATCGACGCTCTCCTCCCTGTCGGGCACTGCGGCGGTCGCGCGCGGGGTGGTGCGGCGGCGCCATGTTCGAGCCGCCGCCGAGGGCTCCCCTCCGGGTCTCGGACGGGCGCTGACCAGCGGCTGCGGCCCGTTGAGTATGCCCGTTCGACGGCGGCCAGTCACCAGTTAACGACCGCTTACTTCAAAGATACCGAAAAGACGGCGGCGGGGCGGCCGGGAGCGGTCCGGAGCCCTCACCGACGACCCCCGGGGTCCACGCCGGGAGCCGAGCACATTGGTCCGCACCATTGACCCCACTGGTCTAGTCCTCCTAAGGTTCCCTGCAACGTCTTAACGCGTTCATGCCAAAGACTCGTGACACGGACAGATCGCGTGACGACGCCCCCGAGGTCCACAGCAAATCCCCCCACGCTCCCCTCCCCCACGAGGAGACACGATGCTCAGACCGCACCGTCCCCGCGCCCCCTTCCGGGCGCTCCTGTCCGCCGCGTGTTGTGCCGTTCTCGGCGCCGGACTGCTCGCCTCCGCCGGCACCGCCACAGCGCAGAACGAGGTCGGCCCCCAGGCAGCCGCGGCCGGTTCGAAGGTCGTCGGCTACTTCACCGAATGGGGTGTCTACGACCGGAACTACCACGTCAAGAACATCGAGACGTCGGGCTCGGCCGACAAGCTCACGCACATCAACTACGCCTTCGGCAACGTCACCGGCGGCAAGTGCGCGATGGGCGACTCGTACGCCGCGACCGACAAGGCGTACACCGCCGACCAGGCCGTGGACGGCGTCGCCGACACCTGGGACCAGCCGCTGCGCGGCAACTTCAATCAGCTGCTCAAGCTGAAGAAGCTGCACCCGAACCTCAAGGTCCTCTGGTCCTTCGGTGGCTGGACCTGGTCCGGCGGCTTCACCGACGCGGCCAAGGACCCGGCCGGTTTCGCCCAGTCCTGCTACGACCTGGTCGAGAACTCCAAGTGGGCCGATGTCTTCGACGGCATCGACATCGACTGGGAGTACCCGAACGCCTGTGGCCTGACCTGCGACACGAGTGGGCGCGACGCCTACAAGAACGTGATGAGCGCCCTGCGTTCGAAGTTCGGCTCCAGCGCGCTGGTCACGTCCGCGATCCCGGCCGACGCCTCCGACGGCGGCAAGATCGACGCCACCGACTACGCCGGCGCCGCCCAGTACGTCGACTGGTACAACCCGATGACGTACGACTTCTTCGGGGCCTGGGACGCGCAGGGGCCGACCGCCCCGCACTCGCCCCTGACCTCGTACAGCGGCATCCCGAAGGCGGGCTACAACACCGACGCCACCATCACCAAGCTCAAGGGACTCGGCGTCCCGGCATCGAAGCTGCTCCTCGGCATCGGCTTCTACGGGCGCGGCTGGACCGGCGTCACGCAGGCGGCGCCCGGCGGCACGGCGACGGGCCCGGCGGCAGGCAAGTACGAGCAGGGCATCGACGACTACAAGGAGCTCAAGTCGAAGTGCCCGGCGACGGGCACGGTCGGCGGCACCGCCTACGCCTACTGCGGCAACAACTGGTGGAGCTACGACACCCCGGCCACCATCGCCGGGAAGATGGACTACAAGAACCAGCAGGGCCTCGGCGGCACCTTCCTCTGGGAGCTCAGCGGTGACACGACGAACGGCGAGCTGATCAAGTCGGTCAACTAGCAGTTCACACAAGGTACTTGGGGCGGGGGATGCGCGGCGTCCCCCGCCCCTTCGCGCGTCGCGTCAGGGCCGAGCGGGCGCCGGGCAGTCCGGTTCGAACTCCTCGATGACGCGCAGGGTCTCGCCGAGCAGGCGCACCAGGAGTTCGCGCACCGTGTCCCTGGCGGGCCTGCGCTCGCCGATCCAGTCGAGCGTGACCCCCTCGACGCTGCACAGCCAGCCGAGCAGCGCCATCCGCGCGACCCGGGGAATGTCGCTGCGCCCGTACGCGCCCTCGGCGATGGCGGCGATCATCGCCTCGCGCACCCCGTCCCGTATGGCGTGCACCTCGGCGTCGAAGCCGACGCCACCGCTGATGATGGTGCGGTACGCCGCCTGGTGGTGCTCGGCGTAGCGGAGATAGCCGTCGATGGTGCGGTGCACGCGGTCCACGGGCGCGAGGTCGCCGACGCCGCCCGCACGCGCGACCAGGTCGGTGACGGACTCCTCCACGATCGCGAGGTAGTAGCCGCGCTTCGACTTGAAGTAGTAGTAGATCAGCCCCTTGGCGACGCCGGCCTGCCGGGCGATGTCGTCCATCGACAGCGCGTCGTAGGACGTGTCGGCGAACAACTTCCGCCCGATGGTGATGAGTTCGGCGCGGCGCGCCACGGACCGGTCGGTGCCGCGCGCCTGCGGGCGCGCGAGACCGGGGTCCGCACCGCGCTGTTGACTATTATTCAATTTCCGCCCTAGTCTCCAACTGCCGACGGGACACCCGCGGTTCGAACCTTCCCACGCACTCCCCCTTTCCCGCGCGCTCCCCGCGCATGCGGACGATGTACGGGAGGAACAGTGAGCGAAGCACACCGGCACGGCAGAACCAACTGGAAGAAGACGGCAGTCGTGGCACTGCCGGCGGTCCTCGCGGTCGGCACGATGGCCTCCGTGATGGCGCAGGGCGCGCTCGCCGCGTCGTTCGCCGTCTCCGGCACCAGCTTCCAGGTCTCCTCGGGCAATCTGAAGAGTCAGGGGCTCTCCTCGTACGTCCAGACGGACCGGGACGTCGACGGCAAGGGCCACCCCGTGGCGCTCCTCGGGATCGGAAACGCGACACTGAGCGACATCTGCCAGGCGGCGGAGGTCAAGACCCCTGTCGGAACAGTCGTGTTCAAGCTGACGGCGGGCGGTGACGCGGGCCAGGTCACCGCGAGCAATCTCGTCATCGACGGCGAGGACCTGGTGGGCGACGCCCGGTTCGGCACGGCGGAGATCGGGCGCGACGCCTCCACCCTGGACGCGGTGAACGGAGTCCGGGGCGAGCGCGGCAAGTTCGGGCTCCAGGCGCGCGGCATCGAGGTCGCCGGGGTCAGGTCGCACGCCTGGTCCGCGACCGGCGGGAACTTCCGGCTCCGGGGCATGAAGGTCGATGTGAGCATCGGCGGCAAGAAGTGCTTCTGAGGGACGGATGGCTGGACAGACGGCTGGACGACCGGCTGCCGCTGAGAGACCTGCGCCGGGTGGTGCGCGAGTGGCGCAGGACGCGGCCGTTCTGGGCGGGGCTGCTGCTCATCCTCGGCGGCACCGAACTCCTGCTCGTGCCGTTGTCCCCGCTGACGGTCCTGGTCAGCCTGGGGCTCGGCGGGATCGCGGCGATCGGCATCGGGATCGCCCTGGTCGTCGCGGGCGGCTTCCTCTGGCTGCTGCCGCACACCCGCCACTACGTCAGCCTCAACGCCCTGATCCTGTCCGTCCTTTCGTTCGCGGCGACGAACCTCGGAGGGTTCCTCGCCGGCATGGTCCTCGGGATCGTGGGCAGCGCGATGGGATTCGGCTGGACGCCCACGCCGGAGGAGACGGCGGGGCGGACGAAAGTACGCGACCACCAGGGCACCCATACGCTCGCCGTGCTGCTGCCCGTCGTGATCATCGGCGCGTCGCTGCACGGGAACCCGGCGCGGGCGGCCGACGCGGGTGGCATCACGGCGGCGCGCACCCCGCCGACCGTGACCACGACACTCTTCGCCCCCAAGGGCTTTCTCCTCGCCGGTGTCCGTACCGTCCCCACGGCCGACGGCCCGCTGAAGGTGATGGTCCTGCGCATGGACGCCGCCTCACTGACCGACTACCGGCTGAGCACCCGTGACGGCAGCCGAGAACTCGCCCTGGGCGCCGACACGTTGGATCTCATCGGCAAAGTGACGCTCTATCTGACGAAGTTCAGCGGCTGCCTGGAGGGCATGCTCTGCCTGACCTTCACGCCGGACCGGCTGCCGGTGCCGCCCGTCGTGCCGCCGTTCGTCTTCATGACGGACGTCGACGCCGAACAGGCCCTGGTGACCTCCGACTCCATCGTGGCGGGCGGGCTGACCCTGGGGGCGCGGCCGTGATCGAGATCCAGGCGGCCCTGTTCTGGGCGTACGGCGCGGGCGCCACCTTCGCGCTGTCCGCGGGGCGTCAACTCCAGGTGTGGGAAAGGCTGAACGCGAGTGAGGGCCCGCGTACACGCAGCCGGGCGGCGAACCCGTACCTCACACTGACCCTCGCGTTCGCGTCGGTCCTGCTGGTGCCGACGGGCCTCTTCCTGCTCTGGCAGAACCCGTCGTGGGCGACCATGCACGTGGCAGGCGGCCACGGGGGCGTGTGGGCCGGGTTCGTGCTGCTGTACGCGGGCGGGATCCCGGTCGGCGCCGTGCTCGGGTTCCTCGCGGCACAGGCACTCGTCCTGGTCGGCGCGGGGTACTGGGCGTACCTCCAGTGCGTGGGCGGCTACTTCCTGCTGTTCGGGACGCTGATCCACGGCTGGGACGGGCGGGGCTACGAGCGGTTCCTGTCCCCCGGCGCCGACGACTTCACGCACTGGCCGCGGGACAGCGTGGTCAATCACGTGCTCGACTTCCTGACGTCCGGCACGTTTCTCGCGCTGCTCGTCCTCGGTGCGGCCGTGATCGGCACGATGCTCCTGACGGAGATCGGCTGGCTCGTCGAGGGATGGGCACTGCCCGGCGCGGACGAGGACCGCGGGGTGCCCCGGGTGGTCGCGGTGGCGATCGCGGGGGCCGGTGTGTACGGGCTGCCGTTCGCCGGGGCGCTGGCCGCGAGCGTCCTGGTGCGGCTGGCGGGGGCCTGGGCCGGGCTGCCGCTGTTCGCGGTGCTCGCGGGGCTCGTCCTGTTGCCCCGGCGCTCTCCCGTGCGATGGCTCTACGGGCTCGTGGGGCTCCCGGACCGGCACTGGCGCGTCGAGCCGGGCGCCGGGGAGAGCCCGGTCACATCAGTCCGGCCTGCGTGACGAACATGGCGAGGACCACGACGAAGGTCCAGCCGAGGACGTGCTCAAGGATCTTGGGCCCGTTGTCCTTGGGGCCGCCGGTGCGGGTCCGGGCGGCGCGGTTCGTGGCGGTGGTCGCGGTCATGGCATCTCGCTGAGGTCGTCCGGCAGTGGCATCCCCCCACTGACCCGTCCACCATGCCACCGCCGCGACCGCCTGTGGGCGAGAGCTTGGTCACGCACCGCTTCGGAACGCGGCACGCCACGGCCCCTCCCGGACACGCCGGGAGGGGCCGTGGCAGGTTCCTCAGCGGACACCGACCGCCTGGAGCGCGCTGCGCTGCTTCGGGGTCGGGTGAGCCGGGAAGTACAGGTAGCAGACGCCGCCGGTGCCGGACACGACGCTGCCACTGGCGTTGTACCTCTTGGTACGGAGCCAGATTTTTTCCCACTCGGCCCTCTTGTAGACGCGGCGCACGGCCGTGTCACTCGGCGACGCCGGGTCGTTGGCGATCACGTCGCCGTCCGCGGTGAAGCCGATCACCGTCATGAGGTGTCCGGACGTCCCGTAACCCGCGCCCGTCAGCTCCTCCTTGAGGAACGACTGAGACGTTATGGCCGGGATCCCCGCCGCGATCAGGGTCTCCAGATCACCGAGCGAGCCGAGCCGCGTGACGACTCCCTGAAGATCCTTGTACGTCGCCGCGTAGGCCGCGTTGAAGGGCCAGTTCCCGCAGCCCTCGTACTGGTAGTCGTACGTGTAGCGGGCCGCGTGGCAGACCTGCGGGTCGGCGTAGTCCGGGTTGACCCAGGAAAGGTCGCCCGAGGAGGGCTCGCGGCCCCAGTATTCGACGATCATCTGCGAGGACGTGGGGCTGCACCAGGCCTCGCCGCCGTTGTCGTACTCGGGGTACTGGCCCGCGTGGATGCTCTGCGAGTAGCGCGGAACGGCCAGCTCCTTGGCGAGCCCCGGCTTAGAGGCCGGGACCGAGAAGCGGTCGGGGACGTCGGAGCCCATGGCGCCGAGCCGCCACACGAGGGGCGCGGCCTTGGAGCCCGGGGCGCGGTACAGGGTCAGGCGCAGACGGTAGGAGACGAGGCGCAGGCCCGAGGCCGCGTCGTCGATGGAGAAGGTGTCCGTCCAGATGCTGGACTTGCCGTCCGACTGGTCGTCGACGGAGGTCCGCCGGATGTCCTGGTCGCCGGCGGCCCAGCGGCCCATCACGTACCAGGGCGTCGCCGCGCCGTCGGAGTACGTGCCCTGGAGCTCGATCTGGATCCAGGTGCCGGCCGGTGTCCGCGCGTTCCAGGAGGCGATGACCTCCGTGGCCGGCACCGACAGGCGGTGCGCCGGGGAGGTCCACCGGCCGTACTCCCAGGTGGCGGTCTTGCCCGTGTGCGGATCCGTGTAGTCGGTGCGGCCCTCGGGGGTCGCGAGCGTGAGCCCGGGGCGGGACCCGGCGACCGCGCGGGTGCCGGCCGCCGTTCCGGAGCGCCAGTCCGTGTGCGAGGTCCAGGCGTGGTTGTCCACGAGGCGCGGGGCCGCGTGAGCTCGCGCGGGTGCGCCGGTGTCGGCGACGGCGGGACCCGCGGTCGTGGCGAGCGCGGCGACGCCCGCGGTGGCCGCGGCGGCGGTGAGCAGGGTTCTGCGGGACAGAGGTTCGGGTCGGGTCATGGGCGGGGCTCCCCCAGTCGACGAGATATCCGTAAAGGGGCGGGTGAGGTGCACGACAGTGCGCCAACTATGGCCGGTACCCGCTGACTTCCACCAGCGTTTCCGGTCCGGTCGTCACTACCAATATTGGCCTGTACCACTGGCATGACCTGCGGCGGCGCGCGGGAAACCGGCCGGGCGCCTCCCGTACCCTTGCGGGCGATGACCTTCCAGCACCTGCCGCTCCCCCGGCTCGCCGCGACCCTGCGCGCCCTGCCGCCCTCGTGCGGGCCGGTCCGGCTGATCGCCGTCGACGGCCATGCGGGCTCCGGCAAGTCGACGTTCGCCGCCCGGCTCGCCGAGGCACTCGGGCAGGCGCCCGTCCTGCACCTCGACGATCTCGCCAGCCACGACGCCCTCTTCGACTGGACGGCGCGGCTGCGCGAGCAGGTCGTCGATCCGCTCTCCCGCGGCGAGAGCGCCCGGTACGAGCCGTACGACTGGAACACCCGGCGCTTCGGCACACCGCGCGCCCTGGCGCCGGCGCCCGTGGTGCTGATGGAGGGCGTGGGCGCGGGCCGACGCGCCGTACGGCCCTTCCTGGCGCGGCTGTTGTGGATGGACATGCCCACCGAGGTGTCCTGGGAACGGGGGCGGCGACGGGACGGACCGGCGCAGCGCGAATTCTGGGACGGTTGGATCCGTGCGGAGCGCGCGCACTTCGCCGACGACCCTTCGCGCCCCTTCGCGCAGACATTGGTACGTGAGTGTCCAGAGGGCTACGAGGCACGTCAGGCACCTCCCGGGGCCTGACTTCCGACGCCTTCCGTCACTCACCGTGAGGGTCGGTCGGCAGCGCGCTGCCCCCTCCTGAGCCGCCTTCCGCCAGTTTCCGCGAGTGCCTCAACTCGGCTTGACCGAGGGGCCGTACAGGACTTACGTTCTGAATGTGCGGCCTTACGGGGTCGCCGGCAGACGCGAAGCCCCCGGTTGTTCCCCCGTGATCGGGGGCTTCGTTCTGCCCTGTTCACCCTTTCAGGGGTGCGTTGAGCCCCGATTCGTTCACCCTCGGTCACCGTCCGGCCCCGCCCCCACCTGCGCCGCCCCTCCCGGATCCGGCCCTGCGGCGCCCTCGGCCGACGACTCCTGCGCAGGTACGATGCCTTTCGGTGCGGCCTACGGACGGCTCGCGGTCCGCACCGTGACAACTCCCGTCCACAGCACATCGGTTCGGCGCAGGAGCCGGCGGGCACCGGCCCGGCGGAGCACCACGGGGGCACGGTTTGTGGGGGACGTGATGGACTTCGGCACACAGGGCTCGCCCGGCCCGGCCGACCTCGCCTGGGTGCGTGGCGTGGACGCCTACACCATGGGCGCCTATCCGCAGGCCGAGGAGGAGTTCCGGGCCGCGGTCCGGATGGATCCCGGCATGGCCGACGGCTGGCTCGGGCTGCACGCCTTACGCATCGACACGACGACGGCGCTGCTGCGCATGTTCCGGCACCGCGACCGGTTCGGCGAGCAGCGCACGCGGCACCGGCGCACCCTCAACTCCTGGTACTGGCTCGGCTGGTGGGTGCAGCCCGTCCTGGAGCGGCCGCGCGATCTGCTGCTCGCGCACGCGTCGCACTGGCTCGACGGGCGCCATGTCCCGGACCTGGACGGGGCGTTGGCGACGCTGCCGCGCGTGGACGCCGATCCGCAGGTGCGGTTCCTGCACGCCTGCCGCGCCTACCTCGTCAAGGACTGGGAGCAGCTGGTCCGGCACACGGACCCGCTGCTCGACGACGGGCTCCTCGGCATCGAGGCCGGGCTCTTCGGCGGGATGGCCCGGGTGCGCCTGGAGATGTACGGGCAGGCAGAGCCGCTGCTGTCCGCCGCGCTGATGCGCTGCCGGAGCGAGCAGCCCCAGCGCAAGGAGCTGCGCTACTGGCTGGCCCGCGCGCACGAGGGCACCGGCCGCTCCGCCGCCGCGCTCCCCCTGTACCGGGCCGTGCACCGCGTGGACCCCGCCTTCATGGACACCTCGGCCCGCCTCGCGGCCATCGCCGAGAGCGACGGCTACGGCGACTTCGGCGACGGCACGGACCTCAGTCCCCTCACCCTGACCGGGCTGGGCCAGGATGTGCTGGACGGCTCCGAGTCGATGGATCCTTTGTACGAGGGCGACGGCCGGGACCTGAAGGTGAGCGAGCCCGATCTGCCGCCGCCCGGCGCCGTGCCCGCCGAGACGGACGCGGTCCGCGAGAAGGCCGTCGTACCGATCACGCCGCAGCTGCCGGCCGGGCCCGCCGACCCCGCGCTCCTCGAGGAGGCCCTCGCCGAGCTGGAGCGGATGGTCGGCCTGGAACCCGTGAAGCGGCAGGTGAAAGCGCTCTCGGCGCAACTCAACATGGCGCGTCTGCGGGCCGGGCAGGGCCTGCCCGTGCAGCCGCCGAAACGGCACTTCGTCTTCTCGGGCCCCTCCGGCACCGGCAAGACCACCGTGGCCCGCATCCTGGGGCGTGTCTTCTACGCGCTCGGGCTGCTCGGCGGCGACCATCTCGTGGAGGCTCAGCGGGCCGACCTGGTCGGCGAGTATCTGGGCCAGACGGCCGTGAAGGCGAACGAGCTGATCGACTCGGCGATCGGCGGAGTCCTGTTCGTCGACGAGGCGTACGCCCTGTCGAACTCGGGCTACGGCAAGGGCGACGCGTACGGCGACGAGGCGCTTCAGGTTCTCCTCAAGCGCGCCGAGGACAACCGGGACCACCTCGTGGTGATCCTCGCGGGCTACCCCGAGGGCATGGACCGCCTCCTCGCGGCGAACCCCGGACTGTCCTCGCGCTTCACGACGCGGGTCGACTTCCCCTCGTACCGGCCCCTCGAACTCACCGCGATCGGCGAGGTGCTCGCCGGGGAGAACGGTGACGTGTGGGACGAGGAGGCCCTCGACGAGCTGCGCTCCATCAGCGGACACGTCGTCGACCAGGGCTGGATCGACGAACTCGGCAACGGAAGGTTCCTGCGGACGCTGTACGAGAAGTCGTGCGCCTACCGGGACCTGCGGCTGACGGGGTACGCGACCACACCGACGCGGGACGATCTGTCGACGCTGCGGCTGCCCGATCTGATGCAGGCGTACGGCGAGGTCCTCTCGGGGCGCGGGCCCCAGGATCCGTCGGCGATGTGACACGGCGAAGGGGCGGGTCCGAAACGGGACCCGCCCCTTCGCCGTGTGCCGTCAGCCGGCCAGCGCCTCCTCGGGCGCCTCGGCCCGCGGCTCCGCCACCCTTGTCCCGGGCGCCGGAGCGTCCCGGTGCGCGGGGTCACGGACCTCGCCGACGAGCATCTCCAGGACGTCCTCCAGGGCGACCAGGCCGAGGACCCGGCCCGAGGCGTCGGCGACCTGCGCCAGGTGCGTCGCGGCACGGCGCATCACCGTCAGGGCGTCGTCGAGCGGGAGTTCCGCGCGCAGCGTCGTCATGGGGCGCCAGATCTGCTGCGGCACCGCGCGGTCGTGGTCGGCGGAGTCGATCAGGTCGAGGACGTCCTTCACATGCAGATAGCCCATGAAGGCGCCCCCCTCCGCGCAGACGGGGAAACGGGAGTAGCCCGTGCGGCCGGTCAGCTCGATGACCTGGCCGGGGGTGACCGAGGGGCCGACCGTGACGAGGGACGCCCGGTCGAGCAGGACGTCGGTGACCGGGCGCGAGCCCAGCTCCAGGGCGTCCCCCAGGCGTTCCTGCGCCTCGGGTTCGAGCAGCCCCGCCTGTCCGGAGTCCTCGACGAGACGGCCGAGCTGCACGCTGGTGAAGACCGCCTCGACCTCGTCCCGCGGCTCGACCCCGAACAGCTTGAGCACGAGCCGGGCACAGGCGCCGAGGGCGATGGTGACCGGCCGGCACAGCCGGGCGAAGGCGACGAGGCCGGGGCTGAACCAGAGCGCGGTCTTCTCCGGCGCCGCCATCGCGAGGTTCTTCGGGATCATCTCGCCGATGACGAGGTGGAGGCTGACGACGGCGGCGAGCGCGATGACGTAGCCGAGGGGGTGGATCGTTCCTTCGGGCAGGTGCATCGCCTCGAAGAGCGGCTCCAGCAGCTGGGCGACCGTCGGCTCGGCGACCGCGCCGAGCGTCAACGAGCAGACGGTGATGCCGAACTGGGCCGCCGCCATCATCTGCGGCAGGTGCTCCAGGCCGTACAGGACCTGTCGGGCCCGCTTGTTGTCGATCGGCTCGATCTGGCTGCGGCGCACGGAGACCAGGGCGAACTCGGCGCCCACGAAGAAACCGTTGGCCAGCACGAGGAGGAGGGCGAAGAAGAGCTGGAGCGCGCTCATCGGGCCGCCTCCGCGAGCTGGACGGCGTCCGCTGTCCGTACGATCCGGACGCGCTCCGCGCGGTAGTGGTCGACCTGACGCACCGCGAGCCGCCAGCCGGGCAGCTCGGCCCGGTCACCGGGCGCCGGGATCCGGCCGAGCAGATCGGCGACGAGACCGGCGACGGTCTCGTACGGGCCTTCCGGGACGTCGAGGCCTATGCGGCGCAGGATGTCGACCCGGCAGCTGCCGTCGGCGTCCCACGCGGGGCGGCCGTCCTCGGACGGGGCGAGCGCGAGCTCGGGCAGGTCGAGTCGGTCGTGCTCGTCGCGGACCTCACCGACGAGCTCCTCGACGATGTCCTCCAGGGTCACGACCCCGGCCGTACCGCCGTACTCGTCGACGACGACGGCTATGGGCTGCTCGCTGCGCAGGCGCTCCAGGAGGGGCTGCACGGGCAGCGTCTCCGGGACGAGCAGCGGGGCCTGCGCGATACGGCTCACGGGGGTGCGCAGCCGGTCGTGCGCGGGCACCGCGAGGGCGTCCTTGAGGTGCACCATGCCGACGATCTCGTCGATCCGCTCGCGGTAGACCGGGAAGCGGGAGAGGCCGGTGGCGCGCGTGAGGTTCACGACGTCCTCGGCGGTCGCCGAGGCCTGGAGCGCGCTGACCTTCACGCGCGGCGTCATGACGTGCTGGGCGGTGAGCTCCCCGAGGGACAGGGTGCGGACGAAAAGGTCCGCCGTGTCCTGCTCCAGGGTGCCCGCCTGCGCGGAGTGCCGGGCCAGGGAGACGAGCTCGCCGGGGGTGCGGGCCGAGGCCAGCTCGTCGGCGGGCTCGACGCCCAGGGCGCGTACTGCGCGGTTGGCCACGGCATTGAGCAGGGCGATCACGGGCCGGAAGAGGCGCGAGAACGCGTGCTGGGGGCCCGCGACGAACCGTGCGACCTGGAGCGGCTTGGACACCGCCCAGTTCTTCGGCACCAGCTCGCCGATCACCATCTGCACCGCGGAGGCCAGCAGCATGCCGACGACGACGGATACGCCTCCGACGGCTCCTTCCGGGATGCCGACGGCGGTGAAGGGCCCCGCGAGCAGCGTCGCGAGCGCCGGTTCGGCGAGCATGCCGACGACCAGCGAGGTGATGGTGATGCCGAGCTGGGTGCCGGAGAGCTGGAAGGACAGCTCCTTGAGGGCGTTCACGACGGTACGGGCCCGTCGGTCGCCGTCGGCCGCTGCCTTCTCGGCGTCGGCGCGCTCCACCGTGACGAGGCCGAACTCGGCCGCCACGAAGAAGCCGTTGGCCAGGATCAGCAGGAATGCCGCTCCGAGGAGCAACAAGGGGATGGTCATGCCGCCGCCTCCGCGCACACACAGCGCAATTCGGTCGCGCTAGGTCGGGAGGGGGCGGCGCATGTACTGCAGGACGAACCGTCCATCGCCGGAGGGAGTCACTCCTCGGGTAGCAGGAAACCCCCGGGGCCCTGGCGGACCCGTCGTCGGGGGCGGGGCGGCGATGTGCGCGCGCCCGCCACCAGATTAATCAAGACAGGGGTGGAAGCGTCAGGGCGTGCGGCCCTGAGTCAGCCCTGAAGTTCCCCGGATCGCCCGGATCCCCCCGAAAACACAGAACGGGCCTCGGTGAGGGCGCGCAGGGCACGCGCGTCGGCGAGGGCACGCTCCTTGGCCATGGCGGGCTGGATGCCCATGACCGCAAGGCTCGTGCCGTCGCTGAGGTTGAGGAACACCCAGGGGTCGCCGGGCCGCAGGGTGACCTGGACGATCTCCGCCCAGGACAGGCGGCGGCTGCGGGCGATGTTCACCACGGTGACGCCCTCGTCGTCCGCCACGACCTTGGGCCGGGCGAGCAGGACGAGGCCGCCGGCGAGGAGCGCCCCGGTGAAGATGAAGGTGAGGCGGTCGCCGGGGTTGAGGCCGCCCAGCATGAGGGCGATGGCCGTGAGAGTGACGAACATCGCTCCGCCGAGGCCGAGCAGGACGGCCCGGGTGCGGGCCGGCCGGAAGGTGACGGGCAGCGTGGGGACTTCGGACATGACGGCGGTCCTCAGAGGCGGCAGGCGTGGATGGCCGTGGTCAGGATGGCCCGCGCGCCGAGGTCGTACAGGTCGTCCATGATGCGCTGGGCGTCCTTGGTGGGGACCATCGCGCGGACGGCGACCCAGCCCTCGTTGTGCAGGGGCGAGATCGTGGGCGATTCGAGACCGGGGGTCAGGGCCACGGCCTTCTCCAGGAACTCGGCGCGGCAGTCGTAGTCCATCATCACGTACGTCCTGGCGACGAGGACGCCCTGGAGGCGGCGCAGGAACTGCTGGACCTTGGGCTCCTCCGTGGCCGCGCCGGAGCGGCGGATCACGACGGCCTCGGACTTCATGATCGGTTCGCCGAAGACCTCGAGGCCCGCGTTGCGCAGGGAGGTGCCGGTCTCGACGACGTCCGCGATGACCTGGGCGACACCCAGCTCGATGGCCGTCTCGACGGCGCCGTCGAGGTGGACGACGGACGCGTCGACGCCTGACTCGGCGAGGTGCTTGGCGACGATGCCCTCGTAGGAGGTGGCGATCGTCTTGCCCGCGAGGTCTTCGAGGCCGGACACGGTGCCCGGCTTGGCGGCGAAGCGGAAGGTGGAGCGGGCGAAGCCGAGCGGCAGGATGACCTCGGCGTTGACGCCGGAGTCGATCAGCAGGTCCTCGCCGGTGATGCCGATGTCGAGCTTGCCCGCCGACACGTAGATCGCGATGTCCTTGGGCCGCAGGTAGAAGAACTCCACCTCGTTGGCCGGGTCGACGAGGACGAGCTCCTTGGACTCCTTGCGCTGCTGGTATCCGGCCTCATGGAGCATCGCCGACGCAGGTCCGGACAGTGAACCCTTGTTGGGGACGGCGATGCGCAGCATGAGGTCGGATTCCTTTGCGTGAAAGTGCGTGTGAGTCGTGAAAGAGAGGTGTGACGGGTGCGGCGGTGAACCGGGCGTCGGCTCTAGAGGTGGGCGTAGACGTCGTCGAGGGAGATTCCCCGGGCGACCATCATCACCTGGACGTGGTACAGCAGCTGCGAGATCTCCTCGGCAGCTGCCTCCTTGCCCTCGTGCTCGGCGGCCATCCAGACTTCGGCGGCCTCCTCGACGACCTTCTTGCCGATGGCATGGACGCCCTTGTCCACCAGTTCGGCGGTGCGGGACGTCGCGGGGTCGCCGTTCTTGGCCTTGAGCTGAAGCTCGGCGAAGAGCTCTTCGAAGGTTTTGTTCGCCATGATGGTCCTAAGACTACGGGGTTACGCCCGGCCACTCAGCGCCAGGGTTCGCTGACCGAGCGCAGTGTGGCCGCGGTGGCGACGGCCGCCGTGACGGCCTCGTGGCCCTTGTCCTCGTTCGAGCCCTCGATTCCGGCACGGTCGAGGGCCTGCTCCTCGGTGTCACAGGTCAGCACGCCGAAGCCGACGGGGACACCGGTGTCGATCGTGACCTGGGTCAGCCCCATGGTGACGCCCTGGCACACGTACTCGAAGTGCGGGGTGCCGCCGCGGATGACGACGCCGAGGGCGACGATCGCGTCGTAGCCGCGGCCCGCGAGGACCTTGGCGACGACGGGGAGTTCGAAGCTGCCCGGTACCCGCAGGAGGGTCGGCTCGTCGATGCCGAGCTCGTGCAGGGCGCGCAGGGCGCCGTCCACGAGGCCGTCCATCACCTTCTCGTGCCACTGTGCCGCGATGACGGCGACGCGCAGGTCACCGCAGTTGCGTACGGACAGTTCGGGTGCGCCCTTGCCACTCACGTTGCTCCTCAGTGCTTGTGTGGTGCTGATGTCGTGCTGTGTTCGTTGTGCTGTGTGCGGTGATTCGGTGTGCGGTATGTCGCCCGAAAGGGGTACGGGCTACTGGTTCGCGCAGGTCGTGGTCGCGGGGGCGTCCAACCAGGGCAGGTCGTGGCCCATCCGGTCCCGCTTGGTGCGCAGGTAACGGAGGTTGTGCTCGCCCGCCTGGACCGGCATGGACTCGCGGGCGGCGACCTCGAGGCCGTGCCGCACGAGCGCGTCGGTCTTGTCGGGGTTGTTGGTCAGCAGGCGCAGGCTGCGCACGCCGAGGTCCTCGAGGATCTGGGCGCCCGCCGCGTAGTCCCGCGAGTCGGCCGGCAGGCCCAGTTCCAGATTGGCGTCCAGCGTGTCGCGGCCGCGCTCCTGGAGCTCGTAGGCGCGCAGCTTGGAGAGCAGCCCGATGCCGCGCCCCTCGTGACCACGCAGGTAGACGACGACGCCGCGCCCCTCCTCGGTGATGCGCCGCATCGACTCTTCGAGCTGGGGGCCGCAGTCGCAGCGCAGCGAGTGGAAGACGTCGCCGGTGAGGCACTCGGAGTGGACCCGGACGAGGACGTCCTTGCCGTCGCCGATCTCGCCGTGGACGAGGGCGACATGCTCGACGCCGTCGACCGTGGAGCGGTAGCCGTACGCGGTGAAGGCGCCGAAGGCGGTGGGCAGATTGACCTCGGCCTCGCGGCGGACGGTCGGCTCGGAGGAGCGGCGGTAGGCGATCAGGTCCTCGATGGAGATGATCGTCAGGCCGTGCTTGCGGGCGAACGGGATCAGTTCGGGCAGGCGGAGCATCGTGCCGTCCTCGCCCGCGATCTCGACGATCGCCCCGGCGGGGCGCAGGCCCGCGAGCCGGGCGAGGTCGACGGCGGCCTCGGTGTGGCCGTTCCTGACCAGGACACCGCCGGCCTTGGCACGCAGCGGGAAGATGTGGCCCGGCCGCACGAAGTCGCCCGCCTCCGCGGTGCCGCCGGCCAGGAGCTGGAGCGTGGTGGCGCGGTCGGCGGCGGAGATGCCGGTGGTCACGCCGTGCGCGGGGCCCGCGTCGACGGAGACCGTGAAGGCCGTCCGCATCGACTCGGTGTTGTGCTCGACCATCTGCGGCAGCTGGAGGCGCTCCAGCTCGTCGTTCTCCATGGGAGCGCAGATCAGCCCGCGGCACTCGCTCATCATAAAGGCGACGATCTCGGGGGTGGCCTTCTCGGCCGCGATGACGAGGTCTCCCTCGTTCTCGCGGTCCTCGTCGTCGACGACCACGACGGGGCGGCCGTTCGCGATGTCGCGGATCGCCTGCTCGACGGGGTCGAGCGACAGGTCCGAGGTGTCCTCGTCGTGCGCGGTGCTGTACCAAATGGGGGCCGTGGTCATGCCGGTGCTCCTTCCAGGGCGGGCTGCGAGGCCGAACGGGACCGCAGCCACCAGTCGCGCATGCCCCACAGGACGAGCGCGCCGTAGATCACGTAGACGAAACCGGAGAAGGCGAATCCGTTGGCGAAGTTCAGCGGTACGCCCACCAGGTCGACGAGCAGCCAGGCGAACCAGAACTCGACCATGCCGCGCGCCTGGGCGTACATGGCGACGATCGTGCCGACGAAGATGTACGCGTCCGGCCAGGGGTCCCACGACAGCGTGGGGAATGCGGTGAAGAGGCCGCCGACCGCGAGGGTGCCGAGTGCGGCGGCGCCCAGCAGGAAGCCGCGCTCGCGCCAGGTGGCGAACCGGACGGCGAGGGAGCCGTCCTGGGCCCTGCCCTTGCCGCGGTTCCACTGCCACCAGCCCCACGCGGCGACGACGATGACCACGAGCTGCTTGCCCGCGCTGCCCGAGAGGTGGGCGGTCGCGAAGGCCGTGAGGAGGATGAGGCCGGAGACGAGCTGCGCGGGCCAGGTCCAGATCGAGCGGCGCCAGCCGAGCGCCAGGGCGACCAGACCGACGGTGTTGCCGATCATGTCGGACCACATAATGTGCTGCCCGAAGAGCGTGAACGCCTCGGAGTTCAGCCAGTTCAGGCTCACTTGGTGGCCTCCTGGGCGCGGTCGCCGAGCAGCCGCTCGACGTACTTGGCGATGACGTCGACCTCGAGGTTGACCGGGTCGCCGGGCTGCTTCAGGCCGAGCGTGGTCAGGGCGAGGGTCGTGGGGATGAGGCTGATGGTGAAGTAGTCGGGGCCCGCGTCGACGACCGTGAGGCTCACTCCGTCGACGGTGATGGAGCCCTTCTCGACGACGTAGCGCGCGAGGTGCGCCGGGAGCGAGACCTTGACGATCTCCCAGTTCTCCGACGGCTTGCGCTCGACGATGCTGCCCGTGCCGTCGACGTGTCCCTGCACGATGTGTCCGCCCAGGCGGGCGCCGACAGCGGTGGGGCGCTCCAGGTTGACCCGGGAGCCGACCGCGAGGGCGCCGAGGCTGGACCGGTCGAGGGTCTCCGCCATGACGTCGGCGGTGAACTCGTCGCCCTCGTGCTCCACGACCGTCAGACAGACGCCGTTGACGGCGATGGAGTCGCCGTGCCGGGCCCCTTCGGTGACGACGGGGCCGCGCAGCCTGAAGCGGGAGGCGTCGCCGAGTTCCTCGACGGCAGTGATCTCGCCCAGCTCTTCGACGATTCCGGTGAACACTTCAGTGCTCCTTCGCTGCAGGGGCCGCGGGGCCGACAAGGGTGGCGGTGAGGCGCAACGCCTCAGGGCCGGCGGGGATTCCTGAAGGAGCGAAGGACGCGTGCGGGCGCACGGCTGCTCGCCGGGCGGGCACTGCGGAAGTGGGGGCCACCGGGTCCTCCTGCCTCTTCGGGCACGGACTCCGGGGCACTGTCGCGATACGGCGACAGAACGTACGGGCGAGGACACCGAGGCCGACGCCGAATGAGACCTGTCCCTGAGGACATGTCGAAACAAACGGCGGCGCGCACGAATGCCCGCCCGCCGCGCACTGCCTCCCATCCGGACTTTAACCGTCGGTCCAGGAATTTCACCTGGTCAACCGGCCGCTGGAAGCGACCGGGTCGCGGACTGTAACCGCCGGTTCGGACTTTCACCGACCCCGGAGTGCGCTGCTTCTGGTACAGGGCCAGTGTGCCACGTCCTCGCGTGGGCCAAACGGGTGATCGCCTGTGGGCTGGCTCACAGGACGTGTGCGTGGACTCGCGCAGCGTTCCGGGCGGTCGCCTCTGCCCGCGCAAGAGCGTGACGATCGCAACCGCCGAGGCGGGCGAATTGTCGGCGGAATCCTGAGGCGCCTCGCGGGCGATGTCACATTTTCGCGCCGTCACCAGTCTCACCTGGCGAGGGACGTTCCGTCGTGGAGCGTCCGGTGTGCGAAGGAGCTGAAGTGCGATGACCACGATCCTGGTGACCGGCGGCACGGGAACCCTCGGCAGGCTCGTCGCCGAGCGGCTGCGCGCGGACGGGCACGAGGTGCGGGTACTCAGCCGGCATGCGCGGCCGTACGCGGTGGACCTGCGGAAGGGCGGGCCCGGCCTGGACGAGGCCGTCGCGGGTGTGGACACGATCGTGCACTGTGCGAGCACGCCGCGCGGCGGTGACGAGGAGGCGGCCGGGCATCTGATCGAGGCCGCGCGACGGGCCGGGGTGCCGCATCTGCTGTACATCTCGATCGTGGGCGTGGACCGGGTGCCGCTCGGCTACTACAAGGCCAAGTACGCGGTCGAGAAGCTGATCGAGGAGTCGGGTCTCGGCTGGACGGTGTTGCGCACGACGCAGTTCCACGACCTGGTGTTCCAGGGCGTTCAGGCGCTGGCCAAGCTGCCGGTGGTGATCCTTCCGGCGGGGGTCGCCGACCAGCCGGTCGAGGTCGCCGAAGTGGCCGACCGCCTCGCGGAGTTGGCGACGGGCGGACCTGCGGGACGCGTGGCGGACATGGGTGGTCCCGAGGTGCGTACGGCGCCGGATCTGGCCCGCGCCTATCTGCGCGCGAGCGATCGGCGTCGGCCGGTCCTCGAGGTGCGCCTGGCCGGGAAGACGTACAAGGGCATGCGGGACGGCGGGCATCTGACGCCCGGACGCGCGGCGGGCAAGGGCACGTTCGAGGATTTCCTCGCACGGCGGTTCCCCGCGAGCTGATCCAGGTGCGTGCGCGGGGTCAGCGACCCGCCGGCGCGAAGACGTCGTCCTGCGCCCCGTCACGTGCCATGAGCAGCGCTCCTCGCAGCACCGCGCCGCCGCCGAGCGCGCTCGGGCGCACCTCGGTGGGCAGGGGGGACATGGCGGCGAGGCGGGTGGCGACCAGGGTCGCGAGGCGGTCGCCTCCCGCGCGGCCGACCTCGCCGCCCAGGACGAGGCAGCCGGGGTCGAGGACGGCGACGACGGAGGCGGCCCCGAGGACGAGCCGGTCGGCGAGTGCGTCGAGGAAGCGGGCGGCGGGAGTCCCGGGCTCCGCCCGCACGGCTTCGCGCACGAGCGCCGCGGCGGCCGGCTCCCCCGGTGCGGCCGAAGGGCCCACCAGGCCGTGGGCGCGGGCGAGTTCGGCGATGGCGGCGGATCCGGCCAGCGAGTGGAAACCTCCGTCGCACCCGGTCGCGGACGGGAGTCCGGACGTTCCCGGCACGGGCAGGAAGCCGATCTCGCCGGTGCCGCCGGAGGCCCCGCGGCGCAGGACGCCGTCGAGGACGACCGCGGCGCCGATGCCGTGGCCGAGCCAGAGCAGGGCGAACGTGCCGCGGTCGCGCGCGGCGCCGTCGCGCTGTTCGGCGAGGGCGGCGAGATTGGTCTCGTTCTCCACTAGGACGCGGGCGGGCAGGCGTTCGTGGAGGGCGGCGACGAGGCGGCGGTGCCACTCGGGCAGGCCGGAGGAGTCGCGGAGTTCGCCGGTGACGGGGTCGACGAGGCCGGGGGCGCCGATTCCCACGGTGTGCAGGGGCTCGGCGCCCGCCTCTTTCGCGGTGCCCTCGACCAGGGCGACGGCCCGTTCGACGGCGGGGCCGGTGCCCTCCTCGCCGCCGATGGGCGCGGACGCCTCGGCGAGGACCGTGCCCACCAGGTCGGCGACAGTCAGGGTGACGCCCTCGGTGCGGACGTCGAGCGCGGCGAGATGGGCGAGCCCGGAGACGATCCCGTGGAGCTTGGCGTTGGGGCCGCGGCGCTGGGCTCCGGCCTCCCCGACGACCTCTATCAGGCCCCGGGCCGTGAGCCGCTCGACGAGGTCGGCGACCGAGGGCCGGGACAGGCCAGTGAGTTCCTTCAACTGTCCGGCCGTCAGGGGCCCTTCGCTCTGGAGGAGGCGCAGTGCGAGCCGGTCGTTGATGGCCCGGGCGGTACTCGGTGATGCGGGCATGGCGCGGATCCTTCCAGATCGCCTTCGCTGCCGGGACCGGGGCCGTGCGGGGAGACCGGTGGGAAACCGACTATTTATCAGGCAGGGTTCCTGATAGTTTACGCCAGCAGCCTGGGGACGGTATCGGGAGGGCACGTCGAATGAGTGAAGTCGCTTACGGACCAAGGGAGTTGAAGCGTGCCCGGATCGCGGTCGCGACCGTCTTCTGCGTCCATGGAGCGGTCACCGGGTCGTTTGCGACCCGGGTGCCCTGGATCCAGGAGCACGCGGGAGTCAGCGCGGGCCAGCTGGGACTCGCACTCGCCTTCCCCGCGCTCGGCGCCTCGGTGGCGATGCCGCTCGCGGGCCGGGTGAGTCACCGGTTCGGCGCGCGCACGGCGCTGCGCGGGCTGCTGGCCCTGTGGACGCTCGCGCTGATCCTGCCCTCGCTCGCGCCGAATCTGCTCGTGCTGTGCGTGGCTCTCTTCGCGTACGGCGCGTCGGCGGGCATGTCGGACGTGGCGATGAACGCACTGGGGGTCGAGGTGGAGAACCGCCTCGACCGGTCGATCATGTCCGGCCTGCACGGCATGTGGAGCGTGGGTGCCCTCATCGGTTCGGCGGCCGGCACGCTGGCCGCGCACCTCGGCTCCGACGCCCGGCTGCACCACCTGCTAGCCGCGGCGACGCTGACGGTCATGGGCTTCATCGCGTGCGCAGGCGTGCTGGACCTGCGCCCCACGGAGGACGAGGAGCCGCCACCGCGCTTCGCGCTGCCGCCCAGGTCGGCGCTGCTGATCGGCGCGGTCGGCTTCTGCGCCGTGTTCGCCGAGGGGGCGAGCCTGGACTGGTCGGCGGTCTATCTGCGGGACGTCCTGGACACCTCCGCCGGCCTCGCGGCCGCGTGCACCACCGCGTTCACGCTCACGATGGCCGTGGCGCGGCTCGTCGGCGACAGGGTCGTGGACCGGTTCGGCGCGGTGCGCACCGTGCGGGTCGGCGGGGTGGGCGCCGCACTCGGCGGACTGCTCGTGGTGGTGGCGCCGAACCCGGCGGTCGCGATGGCCGGTTTCGGCCTGATGGGCCTCGGGATCGCGGTCGTCGTGCCGCTCGCCTTCGCGGCGGCGGGGCGCAGTGGACCCAATCCGAGCCAGGCCATCGCGGGCGTCGCCACCATCACGTACACCTCGGGCCTCGTCGCCCCTTCCGCGATCGGGACGCTGGCCGACGCGACGAGCCTGGTGGTGTCGTTCGGCCTGGTGACGTTCCTGGCGTGCGGGCTCGCGGTGTTCGCCGGGGTGCTGCGCACGGGGGACCGGACCCGGACGAAGCAGGCCGAGGTCAGTCCTGCGAGCGCAGGAGCTCACGGCCAAGGGTCCTGAACATCTCGCTCCAGGGGGCGGGGCGCAGGGTGGCCGGGTCGAGGCGGACGAGTACGCGGGTGCCGTGGGCGTAGGTCGTCCCGCCGTCCGCCGAGCAGAAGCGGAAGCCGTACGTCAGGCCGGTAGTGCCGAGCCGGTCCAGCCAGAGGTGCACGGCGTACGCGCCGGGGCGGTTGACCGGCGCGTCGTACGTGATGCGCAGTTCCTTGACCGCGTTGCAGAAGTCGCCGGCCGCCACCCAGTCGCCCTCGAAGACGAGGCCGCGCTCCGCCCACAGCGCGGTCCAGGCGCGCTCGGCCAGCACCGGGTAGCGGGCGTTGTGGAGCAGGCCGAGCGCGTCGAGGTCGTCGAAGTGGACGGCGACGGGAACGAGCTGCCCGTAGGTCCGGGCAGGGCGGGCGAGGGCTTCGGCTGTCACGGGTGGGGCTCCTGGTGCGGCACTGATGCGGTACGTACAGCTGATGCGGTACGCACAAGAGCCCCATCGTACGACCTTGAACTAAGCAAACGCTCAGCAGGCCGGGTCCGGGGCGCCGCACGACCCGCTCAGCCCGCGATCGAGTCCAGCTGTTCGGCCGCCGGGCGCAGCGCCCACAGGTCCCCGCCGGGCGGCGTCTCCAGATGCGGGACCGCCCGCTTCGCCGCCGCGCTCCCGGCGTCGGCGGCCGCGTGCACGATGTCGCTCGCCGCGAACCGGTGGAACTCCAGCTCGGGGTGCGGCCACGCCGTCGCCCCGGTCGCCGCGGGCAGCAGATAGTCGACGGCCTTGAACAGGCTCTGCCCGTCCGGGCCCCGGTACGACCACAGGTCGACGCCCACATGCCGCCCGATCGCGGCGAGCCGGGTGTAGGCGACGAGGTCGAAGGTCGAGTAGTGCCAGCTCCGGGTCCTGGCGAGCTCCTGCGGCTGGCTGCCGTCGCCCGCGATCTGCGGGGCGATGCGCTTGGTGCGGGCGTCGAGGACGGTGCGGCGGGCGAGGGCGGTGTCGCCGGTCGCGTAGGCGAGGGCCGCGACCTGGAGGTCGTAGAACGTGCCGTGGTTGTTCTCGGCGGCGCCCTCCTCCTTGCCGAAGTCGCTGTCCACGAGCCAGCCGAGGAAGTCCTTGTTCCACTCCCCCATCGCCGAGCGGTCGCCCTTCGACCAGCCCGGGGCGCCGGTGCCGAGGAGGGCGACGGCGTCGGTGACGCTCGTGTACGACTGCGAGAAGTCGATGATGCCGATGGCCCGGCCGTCGTACTTGCAGGGGATGAACTGGGCGTGGTCCAGGTTCGGGTTCATGCGCGTGGCCGGGTCGAGGAACCAGGTGCGCAGGACCGAGGCGGCCTTCTCCGCGTACACCTTGCGGCCCGTGTAGTACCAGGCGAGGGCGAGGTCGTACGTCGAGTCGAAGACCTTCTCCACGTCCTGGCGGTCGGTCCCGGTGTCGACCTCGGGGTTGCGCTGCCCGTCGCGCTGGACGTAGGGGCAGCCCCAGGGGTTGTCGGCGGTCGGCGTCTGTGAGGGCCACCAGTAGGGAGCCTGGCTCAGGTAGTCGTGGACGTCACCGCCGGGCGCGGGCTTCGGTTTGTCGACGACGGTCCAGGGACCCTGGTCCAGCCAGGTGTCGGCGCGGGCCGTCAAGTCCCGCACCGTGCGCTTGAGTTGCGGGTCGCCGTGGTCGAGGCGCTGCTTGGTCCGCAGCAGGCGCTCACCGTCGAGGACGGCGGTTCGCGGGGCCCTCACTCCGGCCGTCGCGGACTGGGCCGACACGGGGACGGCGACGACGGCGGCGAGGGCGGCCGCCGCGGTGAGCAGAGCACCGAGACGCACACGGGATCTGGCACGCATCACAACTCCCATCACATATCTGAACGATGTTCATGGACTGAGCCGTGCGAGCGTAGGGCGCCGAGGTGGTGGTGACAATGCCTCCGGCAGGGATTCACGGATGAGATCGGGGCCGCCGGGCGTGGCACGAAAGTGGCCTTACGGCGCATTAACATGGCGGCGGTTATTTCGAGCCACAAAAGCACCACAGAAAGCAGAACTCATATGGACCTCGGTGTGCGCTGGAAACTTCACGGCGATGGGCGCACCCCGGCTCCGGGCGCCGTCGTGCGCCCGGACGAGCGGCTCTCCTGGCCGCGCACGTTCGGGCTCGGCGCCCAGCACGTCGTCGCGATGTTCGGCGCGTCCTTCGTGGCGCCCGTCCTGATGGGTCTCGACCCGAACCTCGCGATCATGATGTCCGGCGTCTCGACGGTGATCTTCCTGCTCGCCACCCGCGGCCGCGTGCCCAGCTATCTGGGCTGCTCGCTCTCCTTCGTCGGCGTCGCCGCCGTGATCCGGGCGCAGGGCGGGACCAGCGCCACGGTGACCGGAGCGGTCTTCGTGGTCGGCGCCGCGCTGTTCCTGGTGGGGCTCGCGGTGCAGAAGTTCGGCGCGCGGATCATCCACGCCGCCATGCCGCCGATCGTCACGGGCGCGGTCGTCATGCTGATCGGCTTCAACCTCGCGCCGGTGACGGCGTCGACGTACTGGCCGCAGGACCAGTGGACCGCGCTCCTCGTGATGCTGTTCACCGGTTTGGCCGTGGTGTGCCTGCGCGGTTTCTGGTCCCGCATCGCGATCTTCCTCGGGCTGCTCTTCGGCTACGGCATCTCGTGGGTGTTCGACCGGATCTTCGGCCGGATCCACTCGGTCTCCGGCGGCGCCGAGGCCGTCGACCACTGGCGCCTGGACCTGTCCGGCGTCGGCAAGGCCGACTGGATCGGCCTGCCCTCCTTCCACGCACCGTCGTTCCAGTGGTCGGCGATCCTCGTCGCACTGCCCGTCGTGATCGCGCTGATCGCCGAGAACGCCGGACACGTCAAGGCCGTCGGCGAGATGACCGGCGACAACCTCGACGACAAGCTCGGCACCGCGATCTCCGCCGACGGCGTCGGCTCCATGCTCTCCACCGCGGTCGGCGGCCCGCCCAACACGACGTACTCCGAGAACATCGGCGTGATGGCCGCGACCCGCGTCTACTCGACGGCCGCGTACTGGGCGGCCGCCGCCTTCGCGCTGCTCTTCGGCCTGTGCCCGAAGTTCGGCGCCATCGTGGCCGCCATCCCGGGCGGCGTCCTCGGCGGCATCACCGTCATCCTCTACGGCATGATCGGCCTGCTCGGCGCGCAGATCTGGATCAGCGCCAAGGTCGACCTGCGCAACCCGCTGAACCTCGTCCCGGCCGCCGCCGGCATCATCATCGGCGTCGGCAACGTGTCCCTGAAGTTCACCGACAACTTCTCGCTGAGCGGCATCGCGCTGGGCACCATCGTCGTCATCACCGGCTACCACGCGCTGCGCGCCCTGGCCCCCGCGCACCTCAAGACTCAGGAGCCGCTCCTCGACTCGGGGACCTCGACGTACGACGACCCGTCCTCGGACGGCGGCGGCCGGTCCGCCAAGTAGGGAAGCCGAGTAGGGAAGACGCCCCCACGCACAGGCCCTGGCCCGTTCCCTCGTTCTGGGGAAGCCCCCGGCCAGGCGCCGCGCGGGCCGGCCCGGGCTTGAGAACCTGCCCCCATGGCGCAGTTGGAACGGTTCGCGAAGTGCACGCCCGCCGCGCGCGGGGTCGACTCCGTGGTGTCCCGGATGCGTGAGCTGGCCGAGTCCTGGCCGGCCGGCGACGGTGTGGGCGTCTTCAACCGGGTCTATCTGTCCGTCACGGAAGAGGTCGACCGGCACATCGACGGCGGCCGGTTCGCCGACGCCGAAGCCGCGACCATGCTGGACGTCCGCTTCGCCGGGCGCTATCTGGCGGCCGTCGGCACCCGCTCCCCCGACCACCGTCCGCCCGCCTGCTGGCGTCCGCTGCTCCAGTACCGGCGCCATCCAGGCGTACGCCCGCTGCAGTTCGCGCTCTCGGGCATCAATGCGCACATCGGCCACGATCTGGCGCTCGCCGTCGTGGACACCTGCCGTACGCTCGGCTGTGAACCGGCCGATGTGGAGGACGAGTTCGACCGCGTGGGCGATGTCCTCGTCTCGCTGGAGGAGCGCATCCGCGAGGATCTGATGCCGGGCCCCGATCTGCTCCAGGTGGCCGATCCGCTGACCCATCTGCTCGGCTCCTGGACCCTGGAGCGCGCCAGGGACGGCGCCTGGGCCGCGGCCCGCGCCCTGTGGGCGCTGCGAGGTTTCCCGGATGTCACCGAGGAGTTCATCCGGCGTCTCGACACATCGGTCGGCCTGGTCGGCCGCATGATGCTCACGCCCCTGCCGGACTGATTCGGCCACGCGCCCGCCACAGCCGCGGAACTCCCGGGTGATCGCTGTACGTTGACGAGGAGCTACGCGAGCGATCCCGGATGCGAACGCGAAGGAGCACAGGAATGGCGACCCGACTCGGCCTCGGCCTCCCCCAGATGAAGCAGTACGACATCGGGCGCGACATTCCTGCGGTCGCGCGCGCCGCCGAGGAGATCGGCTACGAGAGCCTGTGGGTTTTCGAGCGGATCCTGTTCCCGGAGCCCGCACGCCAGGGCCTGTACGGGGTCCCGGGCCTGCCCTGGCCGGACCAGTACCGCTCGGTCGCCGACCCGCTGGTCTCCCTCACCCTGGCCGCCGCCGTCACCGAGCGGGCCAGGCTCGGCACGAGCGTCCTTGTCGCCCCGCTGCACGTGCCGTTCCAACTGGCGCGCGCCCTGGCCTCGCTGGACGCGGCGAGCGGTGGCCGCGTCGTCGCGGGCATCGGCACGGGGTGGTCCCACGACGAGTACGCGGCCGCTTCCGTGGCCCCCTTCGAGAAGCGCGGCCAGGTCCTGGACGAGCTGCTCGACGTGTTCGAGGCCGTGTGGGGCCCCGACCCGGTGAGTTACGAGGGCGAGCTGACGACGATCGCGCCGTCCGTGGTGGGGCCGAAGCCCGCCGGGCCGATCCCGGTGCTCCTGCCGGCGAACAGCCCGAAGGCCGCGCGCCGGCTCGTGGACCGCGCGGACGGCTGGATGCCGGGGGCCGCGGGCGCGCAGGAGCTCGCCGAGCAGTGGCGGAGTCTTCAGGAACTGGCCGAGGAGCGCGGTCGCAAGGAACCGATCCAGAGCGTGCTGCGGGTGAACACGATCTACACGCGCGACGAGTACAAGGGCGACGACCGCCGCCCGTTCCAGGGCAGCGTCGCGCAGATCGTCGAGGACCTGGTGGCGCACAACGCGGTGGGCCTGGAGGAGATGCTGATCGACCTCCAGGGCCTCGTCCGTGACGCGGACGAGCTGACGGATGTCGCGGCCGAGGTGTACACGGCGGCGCGCGAGGCCGGGGTCTGAGCGGTGCGGGCCCCGGCGTCTGCCGGGGCCCGCACGCCCGTCAGTCCTCGGGCAGCTCGACCGGAGCGATCTCGTCGTACACGTCACCAGGGCCGGGGTTCGTGCCGTCCGTCGCGCCGCCGAGCTGGTGCATCACGCCCCAGACCGCGTTGAGCGCGGTCTGCACGGCGCCCTCGGCCCAGCCGGCCGTCCAGGAGATGTCGTCGCCCGCGAGGAAGATGCCGCGCTTGTCCTCGGGGAGGCGGTCCTGCATGAAGTGCGTGAACAGGCGGCGCTGGTAGCGGTAGTGACCCGGCAGGTTCGCCTTGAACGCGCCCATGAAGTAGGGCTCGTTCTCCCAGGACACGGTCACCGGATTGCCGATGATGTGCTTCCTGATGTCGACCTTCGGATAGATCTCGCCGAGCGACTTGAGCATGACCTCCATGCGCTCGTTCGCCGACAGGGGCAGCCACTTCAGGCTGTCGTCGCACCACGTGTACGACAGGCAGATGGTGGCCGGCTTGTCCGGGCCGTCGTCCAGCAGGTAGGTGCCGCGCGTCATGCGGTCGGTGAGGGTCATGGACATCGTGTCCCGCCCGGTCGGGTTTCCCATGTCGTCGACGGCCTTGTCCAGCCAGAACGGCCGGTCCACAGGGACGAAGAGCTTCGAGCTCTCCATGTAGTGGGTGCGCTCGATCGCCGTCCAGTGGTCGATCGGGAAGAGCGAGTCGTCGCACGCGACCTTCGACAGCAGCATCCAGGACTGGGCGGTGAAGATCGCCGCCTGGTAGGTGCGGATGTCACCGGACGCGTCGGTCACGGTGATGTGGTTGCCCGCGGTGCGGTGCAGCCGGGTCACGGCCGGGCGCGGCTTCCCACTGTCGTGCAGCTCCGCGAGCGAGGTGCCGTACGCCCAGTGGACGATCTTCTCCGGCTCGCGCTCCCACAGGCGCAGCGGGAGCTGCTGGGAGCCGCCGACGATGCCGCGGTGGTGGTCGTCGGCCTCGGTGTAGACGACCCGCAGGATCTCCAGGATGGAGTTCGGGAAGTCGGTGTCCCAGCCGCCGGTGCCGAAGCCGACCTGCCCGAAGATCTCCCGGTGCCGGAAGGACTTGAAGGACTCCGACTCGCAGAGGAACCCGTAGAACGTCTGGTTGTCGAGCTTGTCGACGAGCTTCGACCAGATCTCGCGGATGCGCGGCACGTCGCGCTCCCGCATGGCCTGGTTCATGTCGGAGAAGTCGGCGCCCTCTTCGAGGCAGGCGTTCCACGCGTTCATGACGTCGCGGTAGACCTGCGGCAGGTCGTCGACGGTGTTCGCGTAGTGGGACTCGCCCTTGAGGTCGACGACGGTCGAGGGGGTCTCGGGGGCGAGCGGGTTGGGGAAGGGCCGCGTTTCTAGGCCGACCAGGTCGATGTAGTGCTGGAGCGCGGTCGACGACGGCGGGAAGCGCATCGCGCCCATCTCCGCGGTCAGCCCGGCGGCCTCGGCGGGGGTGCCCTCGAAGCCGACGGTGCGCAGCCGGCCGCCGATCTCGTCCGCCTCGTACACGACGGGCTTGAGGCCCATCTTCATCAGCTCGTACGCGGCGACGATGCCGGAGAGGCCACCGCCGATGACCGCGACCTCGGTGCCGTGCTCGGTCGCCGGTATCTGGCCGAGTCCCGCGGGGTGCGCGAGGAAGTCGTCGTACGCGTACGGGAAGTCCGGCCCGAACATCGTGATGGGGGGCTGCGCGTCGGTGTGCTGGACGGCGTTGGGCACCGTGGACGTCATGGGGTACGGACTCCTTGCGGGAACTGAGGTACTGAAGGTTCGGGGCGGCGGCTCGGGGCTCAGATCAGCGGCGTGTACAGGGCCGGGCGGCGGTCGCTGAGGTACGGATTGGCGTCGCGGGACGCGGCCAGGAAGGCGGGGTCCACGTCGGCACAGATCAGCTCGTCACCGCGGCCGGCACGCGCGCGGGCGACCCCGTCGGGCCCGGCGAGCGTGGAGAGCCCGACGAACTCGAACTCCCCTTCCTGGCCGACCCGGTTGACGTACGCGACGTACATCTGGTTCTCGAAGGCGCGCACCGGCACGACGGACTCTGCGACGAACTGGTACGGGTGCATCTGGGCCGTGGGTACGAGCAGCAGGTCCGTGCCGGCGAGGGCGTGCGCGCGCACGTTCTCGGGGAACTCGACGTCGTAACAGATCATGAGGCCGATGCGGACACCGTCGAGGTCGGCCTGGACGACGGCCTGGTCGCCGGGCGTGAACGCGTCGCGCTCGAAGCAGCCGAAGAGGTGCGTCTTGCGGTAGTTCGCGAGGCGGGTGCCGTCGGGGGCGATCAGCTGGGCCGAGTTGAACACCAGCTCTCCGTCGCGCTCCGGGTAACCGTAGGCCAGGGCGACGCCGTGGCGGGCCGCGATCTCGGCGATCGCCTGCGCGGAGGGGCCGTCGGCCGGCTCGGCGAGGCGGGCCGCGTCGTCGCCGATCGCGTACCCGGTCAGGAACATCTCGGGGGCCGCCAGGAGCCGGGCTCCGGTCGCGGCGGCGCGGCCCGCGGCCTCGTCGAGCACCTTGAGGTTCTCGGCGACGGACCCGGGGCGGCCGGAGCTCTGGAGCAGGGCGGTGCGCAGCGGCGGCATGGGCGTCCTAGGGAGCGTGCGAAAAGGGGGAGGGGGATCGGATAAGACGGTACGTTTCCGCGGACCGGCGGGACAAGACGGGACTGTTGCGTCTTCTCGTACGATCCGTTGCGCCTCACGGGCCGTCTGCGGCGATTCGTTGCGCGCCCGGGTGAGCCCTCGGTCGCAGTTCGTACGGGGCGGCCTCAGCCGCGCGGCGGAGGCAGGAAGCCGACCGTGGCCCGACGTGCCGGGTACCTCCTTCGCGGGATCGTGATCTCGCCCGGACGGACCGGGTGAGCAGGAAGAACCCGGGGGGATCCCATGGCGCACATCCGCATCCTGGCGGCGACGGCGGCTCTTCTGGTGGCGGCAGCGGCGGGCACGGCCGCGGCGACCGCGGACGGCGGCGCCGGGCACCGGCCGCACAAGGAGCGGGAGGCCGCCGCGCTGACCGGCTCGGCGAAGCTGTACCGGCCGCTCGGCGACGACATCACGTTCACGTTCGACGCGCATCTGGCGGCGCGGGACAACATGAAGCCGGAGAAGGCGTACGGCACCTTCGCCTTCAGCCACTACCTGAACGGAAAGGGCGGCTGGGCGAAGGGCCGGGTCGACTGCCTGCTGACGGGCGGCAAGGTGGCCGTGATGACGGGCGTCGTCACCGACTCCGACACCCCGTTCAAGGGGAAGCGGGTCGGCATCACGGTCCAGGACGACGGCCGGCACGACCGCGTCGGCTACAGCTGGGCGAGTGCCGACACGGAGAAGAACAAGGTGCCGCAGTGCCTCGGCTCGGCGCCCTTCGAGACGGTCAAGAAGGGCACCGGCGACTTCGAGGTGCTGCCGTGGCACCCGGTGTATCCCACGAAGTGAGGCGTTACGCGGGCGAGCCCGACGTGTAGCGGCGCATCAGCGGCGACAGGACGAGCACCGACTTGGTCCGCTCCACGAACGGCTCCCCCGCGATGCGTTCCAGGACCCGCTCGAAGTGCCGCATGTCCGCGGCGAAGACCTGGATGATCGCGTCCGCGTCGCCGGTGACGGTGGAGGCGGACGCGATCTCGGGGTAGCGCTCGAGGCCGCGCTTGATGGCCTCGGGCGAGGTGTTGCGGCGGCAGTACATCTCGATGAACCCCTCGGTCTCCCAGCCGAGCGCGGCCGGGTCGACCCTGACCGTGAAGCCCGTGATGGCCCCGGTGGCCCGCAGCCGGTCCACGCGCCGCTTGACGGCGGGCGCGGACAGGCCGACGAGCTGGCCGATGTCGGCGTAGGAGCGACGGGCGTCCTCGGCGAGGGCGTGCACGATGCGTTCGTCGAGATCGTTCAGCAAGGCAGGTGGTTCACTTCTCTTGGGCAGGCGCGGAGGCGAGTCGGGAGCGACGGGCCCCGTAAAGGAAGTAGAACACGAGGCCGACGGCCATCCACACGCCGAAGACCACCCAGGTGACGGCGTCGAGGCTGAACATGTTGTACGCGCAGAAGACGAAGCCGAGGACCGGGAAGACCGGCCCGAGCGCCACCTTGAAGGTGCGCGGCATGTCGGGGCGGGTGTAGCGGAGCACGATGACCGCGATGTTGACCAGGCCGAAGGCGAAGAGGGTACCGATGCTGGTGGCGTCGACGAGCTTGCCCAGCGGGATGAGCGAGGCGAGCACGCCGCAGAAGAGCGACACGATGACCGTGTTCACGCGCGGGGTGCCCGTCTTGCCGCTGACCTTGCCGAAGACCTTCGGGACCAGGCCGTCGCGGGACATCGCGAAGAGGACGCGGGTCTGGCCGTAGAGGACGGTGAGGACGACGCTGGCGATGGAGATCACCGCGCCTGCGGCGAGCATGGTGCCCCAGAAGGTCTGGCCGGTGACGTCGTTCATGATCGCCGCGAGCGTGGCCTCGGAGCCCTCGAACTGCTTCCAGTTCCACGCCCCGACCGCGACGGCGGCGACCAGGACGTAGAGGACGGTGACGATGAGCAGCGACAGCATGATCGCGCGGGGCAGGTCACGCTTCGGGTTCTTGGCCTCCTCGCCGGCCGTGGAGGCGGCGTCGAAACCGATGTACGAGAAGAACAGGCTGGCGCCGGCGGCGCTGACGCCCGCCGTGCCGAGCGGCATGAAGTCGCGGTAGTTGCCGGACTTGAAGCCCATGAAGCCGATCGCGCAGAACAGCGCGAGCGCGACGATCTTCACCGCGACCATGATCGTGTTGACCACGGCGGACTCGCGAGCGCCGCCCAGCAGGAACACCATCGCCAGCAGGACGACGACCAGACCGGGCAGGTTGATGACGCCGCCCTCACCCGGGGCCGACGAGATCACGTCGGGGAGGGTCACACCGATGGTGCCGTCGAGCAGCTCGTTGAGGTACTCGCCCCAGCCGACGGCCACGGCGGCGACGGAAACGCCGTACTCCAGGACCAGACACCAACCGCAGACCCAGGCGACGAGTTCACCCATCGTTGCGTAAGCGTACGAATAGGAGGAGCCGGCGACCGGTATGGAGCCGGCCAGTTCGGCGTACGAGAGCGCGGAGAACAGCGCCGTGAGTCCGGCGATGACGAACGCGACGGTGACCGCGGGGCCCGCCTTCGGGACGGCCTCGCCGAGCACCACGAAAATGCCGGTGCCGAGCGTTGCGCCGATGCTGATCATGGTCAGCTGCCACATGCCGAGCGAGCGGCGCAGACTGCCGCCCTCACCCTGGCCACCCTCTGCGACCAGTGCTTCTACCGGCTTGCGCCGCATCAGCCTGGCGCCGAGGCCCGGGGTGGGGGTCTCGGTTGTTCGGGTGCGCGGTGGTGCGCCGTGGTCGAGCACGGGCTGGCTCCTTCATCGCTGCCGGTCAGGTGGGCGCGCGCCGGAAACGGCAAGCAACGGCAGCCCACACCAGACCGGGGACCGCCGAGCAGGCCGTCCCCGCCACGCCACGTACAGCGCTTGACTCTAAAGGGTTTCTGTTCCCAGCTGTAATGCAGCAACCTTGCGTATACGCGCATGAACGTTGCGTGGTGCGCGCGGGTACGGACGAACGTTGCGCGGTCCGTTTCGTCCGTTGCGTTCCGGCTCCCGGGAAAACTGCCGCAAAAAGCGAAACCCCGCGCCCCAAAAATGGGGCGCGGGGCAGGGTGCTGCTGGGTGGCGACTAGCTCCAGCTGGCGTGGAGCGGCTTGCCCTCGGCGTAGCCGGCGGCGGACTGGATGCCGACGACGGCCTTCTCCTCGAACTCCGCGAGGGAGCTGGCACCCGCGTAGGTGCAGGAGGAGCGGACGCCCGCGATGACCGAGTCGATGAGGTCCTCGACGCCCGGACGCTCCGGGTCGAGGAACATGCGCGAGGTGGAGATGCCCTCCTCGAACAGCGCCTTGCGGGCGCGGTCGTAGGCGGACTCGTCGGAGGTCCGGTTCTTGACGGCGCGGGCCGAGGCCATGCCGAAGGACTCCTTGTACGCGCGCCCCTGGGCGTCGTGCTGGAGGTCGCCCGGGGACTCGTACGTGCCCGCGAACCAGGAGCCGATCATGACGTTCGACGCACCGGCGGCGAGCGCCATGGCCACGTCGCGCGGGTGACGGACACCGCCGTCGGCCCACACGTGCTTGCCGTACTTCTTCGCCTCGGCGGCGCACTCCAGGACGGCGGAGAACTGCGGCCGGCCGACACCGGTCATCATGCGCGTGGTGCACATGGCGCCGGGGCCCACGCCGACCTTGATGATGTCGGCGCCGGCCTCGATGAGGTCCCTGACGCCCTCGGCGGCGACGATGTTGCCCGCGACGATGGGCACCTGCGGGTCGAGGCCGCGGACGGCCTTGATCGCGGAGATCATCGACTCCTGGTGGCCGTGGGCGGTGTCGACCACGATGGTGTCCGCGCCGGCGTCGAGAAGCTGCTTGGCCTTGCCCGCGACATCGCCGTTGATGCCGACGGCGGCAGCGATACGGAGCTTGCCGTTCGCGTCGGTGGCCGGGGTGTAGAGGGTCGCGCGCAGGGCGCCCGTGCGGGTCAGGATGCCCGCGAGGCGGCCGTCCGCGCCCACGGCGGGGGCGTAGCGGCGGTTGGCGTGGTCCAGCTTGTTGAAGGCGTCGCGCGGATCGATGTCCGCGTCGAGCAGGAGCAGGTCCTTCGACATGACCTCGGACAGCTGCGTGAACCGGTCGACCCCCGTCAGGTCCGCGTCCGTGACGACGCCGACGGGCCGCTGCTCCTCGTCCACGACGACGCCGGCGTTGTGCGCGCGCTTGGGCAGCAGAGCGAGCGCGTCCGCGACGGTCTGGTGCGGGGCGAGGACGATGGGGGTGTCGAGAACCAGGTGCCGGGTCTTCACCCAGGAGATGACCTCGGTGACCACCTCGATGGGGATGTCCTGCGGGATGACGACGAGGCCCCCGCGGCGGGCCATGGTCTCGGCCATGCGGCGCCCGGCGATCGCGGTCATGTTGGCGACGACCAGCGGAATCGTGGTGCCGGTGCCGTCGGGGGACGCCAGGTCGACCGCCTGACGGGAACCCACGGCGCTGCGGCTCGGCACCATGAAGACGTCGTCGTAGGTCAGGTCGTACGCAGGCTGGATGTCGTTGAGGAAACGCACGTGCTGCTCATCCCAGTCGATCAGAGGTGGCCCCCGAGCAGGACAGCCCGTGGGGGAAAGCACGTACTTCATTGTCCCATGCCACCGCTACCACATGCCCACGGACGATTACACAGGCGGTTGCGAGGGGCTGTGGTCGGATCCTCCAAGGGTCAGTGCGATCACGAGCCTCGGGTTTCGGCCACGCCTGCGGTCGACCGCGTCGGTGAACACGTCGAGCGCGGTCTCCCAGTCCCCGGGCCGGGCGCCGGCGTAGGCCCGCCAGCCCACGACGGACAGGAGCAGGTCCTGGTCGCTGCCGTCGGGCCAGAAGGAGACGTCGGTCAGGACGTCGAAGAGCGCGTCCCAGTTACGGCCGAACCAGTCCGGCAGCTCCAGGTCGCGCACGCACCGGTCCATGAACCCGGCCTTGTCCTTGACACCTTCGAGGTCGAGGACGCGGATCCTGTCGGGACCTCCGGTCATCTCAGCACCGCCTTGAACGACTCGTAATGGTCATCGGTGTAGTACGTCTCGTGACTCTGCCCCGTGACGATGCGCCGGGCGCCGCGGTCCCGCTCGCCGGGGGTGGGGACGGTGTACTCGTGGTAGTAGCCGCGGCTCTGCCGGGGCAGCTCCCGCTCGAAGTTCCCGAAGACCGTGCCGTCCTTGGCGTACGGGAACGGCCCGCCCTTGTCGATGAGCGTCAGGGTCGTACGGGCCTCGGCGGGGAGCCGCGACGCGGGGACCGTGGGCATGCCACGCGCCCAGGCGGGCGTGGAGCGGGCCGGGGCGGCCGGTGTGACCTGCTGTGTGTCCTGTGCGGAGCACCCGGTGACCAGCAGGGCGAGAGCGACGAGCAGACCCCCCAGGAGCAGAGTGGGGAGGCGGGTGGGATGGCGGGTGAGAAGCCGCGGCAGCATGCCGCCGATGCTGCCACAGCCGCCTCCGGTGAGCGCGGCACGCGACGTGAGTACCGCCCGAAGAGGCTCAGACCCCGTCGGGATCCGCCCGGTTCAGCGCCGGCTTCGGCGTGGGGCCCGCGGTGAGGAGGAAGTCCGCGGCGGCCGTGTCCGTGACCAGGCTGGTGACGAGCCCCGACCTGAGCACCGCGTCGATGGCGGCAGCCTTGCGCTGACCGCCCGCGATGGCGACGACTTCCGGTATCCGTCGCAGACGGTCCGCCTCGACCGTGATGCACCGCTCGCCCAGGTCACGGCCGACGCGTCGGCCCTCGGCGTCGAAGAGGTGCGCGGACATCTCGGCGGCGACACCGAGCGAGGCGTAGTGGGCCCGCTCCTCGTCGCTGAGCATGTCGTGGACGGTGGAGATGCCCGGCTCCCAGGAGCCGATGGAGACGCAGGCGACCGTGACCTTGTCGAAGTACTCGAAGGCGCGGGCGATGCCCGTCTGGTTGCGCAGCGCGGCCGCGGTGGCCGGGTCGGGCAGCAGCATCGGGGCGTAGATCGGGTGGGCCTCGCCGCCGGAGACCTGGGCGGCGCGGCGCACGGCCTCGACGGAGCCGCGCTCGGCGGTCCCGGCGTCGTACACGCCCGTGAGCTGCACGACCGTGCACGGCGGCAGCCGGTCGAGGGCAGCCGCCATGTGGATGGTCGAGCGGCCCCACGCCAGGCCGAGCACATCGCCCTCGGAGACCAGCTCGCCCAGGAGGTCGGCCGCGACCTCGCCGAGGTTCTCGGGGTCGGGCGACTCCTCGGCCTCGGCCGGGGACTCGACCACCACGGCGTGCCGCAGGCCGTAGCGGGCGCGCAGCGCGTCGGAGCGCTCCGCGTCGAGCTCGGCCGGTACGCGGATCTCGATGCGTACGAGATCCCGTTCGAGCGCGGTCTCCAGGACCCTGGCCACCTTGAAGCGGCTCACGCCGAACTCCTCGGCGATCTGGATCTTGGATTTGCCCTCGAGATAGAAGCGGCGGGCCATGGCCGCCGCCTGCACCAGCTCCGCGGGTCCCATCCGCATCGCTGAGCGACCCGGCGACAGTGCCGACACGGCGATCTCCTCACTGCTGTTCACAACCTGGATTCGCCGTTCATCCTCGCAGATGTGGCGGACTCGATCTGCCCTGATGGGCGGCGTTCACGTTCCCGTGGCTCAGTGGCCGCATGCCCAGGCCGCGGCGGTCGACACCGTCTCCGCCTGCGTGCGCAGTGCACGTACCGCCTGGGCGGGATCGGCGGCGCCGTAGACGGCGGAACCGGCGACGAAGACGTCGGCGCCCGCCTCCGCGCAGCGCTCGATGGTGGAGGCCGAGACCCCGCCGTCGACCTGGAGCCAGAGCTCGAGGCCGTGCTTGCTGATCAGCTCTCGGGTGCGGCGGATCTTCGGCAGCATGATGTCCAGGAAGGACTGCCCGCCGAAGCCCGGCTCGACCGTCATGATCAGCAGCATGTCGAGCTCGGGGAGCAGGTCCTCGTACGGCTCGATGGGCGTCGCCGGCTTGAGCGCCATGGAGGCGCGGGCGCCCTTGGCGCGGATCTCGCGGGCCAGCCGGATGGGGGCGGCCGCGGCCTCGGCGTGGAAGGTGACGGATCCGGCACCCGCCTCGACGTACTGCGGGGCCCAGCGATCAGCGTCCTCGATCATCAGATGGCAGTCCAGCGGGATGTCCGTGGCCCGCGCCAGGGACTCCACGACCGGCACCCCGAGGGTCAGGTTCGGGACGAAGTGGTTGTCCATGACGTCGACATGGAGCCAGTCGGCGCCCTCGACGGCCTTTGCCTCTTCGGCAAGGCGGGCGAAGTCCGCGGACAGGATGCTGGGGTTGATCTGCACGGCCATGACCCAAGACTGCCATGCCCGGCGCCGGTTGCTCCCCCCGGTCCAGACCTGTCTCGCTCCCCGGATGCCGCGTTCGCGCCTCCGTGTCATGCTGTGCGCCCCGGCCGGCTCGGTCATCGCCTCGGCGGGACTCGTCCTGGCCGGCACTTTCGCCGCCCTCGGCACGCTCCCGACGGTGGCGTTCGCGGAGATCGGCTTCGCGGTCAGGCGGCGTACCTCGCACACCGCCTCTCCCCGCCTCTTCCCGCCTCTCCCTGCGTCCCCGGCACCCACGACCCAACTGACCGCCTGCCCCGGCACCTGACGGCGCGCGGGACCGACGGTCAGCCGTATGTCCGTGTCGGGCGCTGGTCAGGCGGTACGCCGGATCAGCGCCAGATACATCGCGTCCGTGCCGTGCAGATGCGGCCAGAGCTGGATGTCGGGGCCATCCCCGAGCGCCGGTACGCCGGGCATCAGCGGGCGGGCGTCGATGAGTTCGGCGCCGGGGTGGTGCTTCATGACGTCGTCCACGACCGCGCGGGTCTCGGCGAGGTGCGGCGAGCAGGTCGCGTAACCGACGACGCCGCCCACCCGTACGGAGTCGAGGGCGGTGGTCAGGAGCGAGCGCTGGAGCGGCGCGAAGCCCTCCAGGTCCTCGGGGCGCCGCCGCCAGCGCGCCTCGGGCCGACGGCGCAGCGCGCCGAGACCGGTGCACGGCACGTCCATGAGGACGCGGTCGAAGGTGGCGGGCCCCCACGGCGGGCGCGTGCCGTCGGCCGCGATGACCTGGTACGGGCCCGGGTTCCCCGCGAGCGCGTTCGCCACGAGGCGGGCGCGGTGGGGCTGCTTCTCGGCAGCGAGCAGGGCGGCACCGCGCTCGGAGGCGAGGCCGGCGAGCATGGCCGCCTTGCCGCCGGGTCCCGCACAGCCGTCGAGCCACTTCTCGTCGCGGCCCTCCAGGGGCGCGTTCGCGAGGGCGATCGCCACGAGCTGGCTGCCCTCGTCCTGGACGCCGGCCCGGCCGGTCCGCACGGGGTCGAGCGCGCCGGGCTCACCGCCCTCGGTGAGGCGCACGGCGTACGGCGACCAGCGTCCCGGCAGCGCCGACTCCTCGCCGACCTCGTCCAGGACGGCGTCCGCGGTCGTCCGGCCCGGCCGCGCCACGAGCGTGACCTCGGGCCGCTCGTTGTCGGCCTCCAGCAGGTCCTCGATGCCCGCCCGGCCACCGCCGAGCGAGTCCCACAGCGCCGAGACGACCCATCGCGGATGCGAATGCACCACGGCGAGATGGTCCTCGGCGTCCTCGTCGTACGGGGGCGCGACCTTCTCCACCCATCCGTCGAGGTCGTCCTGCGCGACCTTGCGCAGCACGGCGTTCACGAACTTGGCGCGCCCGTCGCCCAGCACGACCCGCGCCAGCTCCACGGAGGCCGACACGGCGGCGTGCGTGGGGATCCGGGTGCCGAGCAGCTGGTGGACGCCCATGTTCAGCACGTCGAGAACGGGCGGGTCGACCTCCCGCAGCGGTCGGTCGATACAGGCGGCGACGATCGCGTCGTACGTGCCCTGCCGGCGCAGCGTCCCGTAGACCAGCTCCGTGGCGAGCGCGGCGTCACGGGCGTCGAACTTCTCGGGCCCCTCCTTCTCGCGGGCCTTGCGCAGCAGCGGCGGGAGCACGAGGTTCGCATACGCATCGCGCTCGTCCACGGCCCGCAGCGCCTCGAAGGCGAGGTAGCGGACCGGGTCCTTCTGAGGACGGCGGTACGGCTTGCCGGGCTTGCCCTGCTTCCCGGAGGTGCCGGGCTTACCCGACTTCTGGGGACGCCGGCCGGGCTGGTCGTTCAAAGGTGCTCCGCTGCTGGTATCGGCTCGAACCCATTCAGCCTACGTCGGTCCCGCCGAGGCGCTCGCCCGGGGCGATCCGCACCCCGCGCGCCCAGTCGGCCGCGGCCATCGGCTTCTTGCCCTGGGCCTGCACCCACAGCAGCTCCACGGCGTACGAACCGGTGCCGACGTACAGGTTCTTCTTGCCGACCGCGAGCTCGCCGGGAGCCAGATCGGTACGGTCCGGGACGGGGACGGCCTGGATGAGCTTGAGGCGCTCGTCGCGGAAGACGGTCCAGGCGCCGGGCGCCGGCGTGCAGCCGCGGACGACTCGGTCGACGCGCAGGGCGGGCGCCGTCCAGTCGACGTGCGCGCTCTCGACGGTGATCTTGGGGGCGACCGTGATGCCGTCGACGGGCTGCTCCACAGCCTTCAGCGAGCCGTCCTCGATGCCATCCATGGTCGCGGAGAGCAGCCCGGCACCTGCGAAGGCCAGCCGGGTCAGCAGGTCACCGCTCGTGTCGGTGGGCCGCACCATCTCCGTCACCGTCCCGTAGACGGGCCCCGAGTCGAGCCCCTCCTCGATCAGGAACGTCGACGCTCCGGTGATCTCGTCGCCGGCCATGATCGCGTGCTGCACGGGGGCGGCGCCGCGCCAGGCGGGCAGCAGCGAGAAGTGCAGGTTGACCCAGCCGCGGGCCGGGACGTCGAGGGCGACCTTCGGCAGCAGTGCGCCGTAGGCGACGACCGGGCAGCAGTCGGGCGCGATCTCGCGCAGCCGGGCCAGGAACGCCTCGTCGCGCGGCTTCGCCGGCTTGAGGACCTCGATCCCCGCCTCCTCCGCGCGCTCGGCGACCGGGCTGGCGACGAGCCTGCGGCCGCGGCCCGCGGGAGCGTCCGGCCGGGTGACGACCGCGGCGACCTCGTGCCGGTCGGAGGCGATCAGGGCGTCCAGAGCGGGAACGGCGACCTCGGGGGTGCCTGCGAAGACGAGCTTCATCGGTGTCTTTCGGCCTCTCGGGGCAGGGACTTGACGGGCAGCACACCAGTCTATGGCCGTTCCACGGCCCCGTTCCCTCCGGTATTCCGGGCCGCCTGCCCCTGGGGGCGTACGCATCGACGCGCGCCCTGCGCATATGCGCATACGCCCCTCCAGCGTGACCCCTCACCAACTGGCGCGTTGGTCAAGGAAGAGTTGACCAACCAAGGGCCACAGATGCGGCCCGATCCGTTTCAACGCCGGTTCGAGAGGCTTGTTCATGGCCGACCACGCAACCCACGACGCCCAGGCACGGGCCAGCCTGCACCTCCTGGTACGGGACATCGAGCGGGTCCGCCGGCAGGTGGACGCACTGCGCACCCTCACCGCCCAGCTCGGCAACGTCTACCGCCCGCGCCGCTCCGGCCCCTCCACGGGCTTCGTCGTCTACGGGCGCGCCCCCGCCCCGACCGTCCGCCTGGCCCAGGAGCTGCGCGACAGCGTCGAGACCCTGGTGACCGCAGCGGTCGACTTCGACCGCTCGCTGGGCTTCTCGTGGGACGCGGTGGGCTCGGCGCTCGGGGTGACGAAGCAGGCGGTGCACCGCAGGTACGGGGCCCGCAGGGCCGCGGCGCAGGCGGCGGCCGACGCCGAGCGCGCCACGGAGACGATGGGGACACGGCCCCCCGTCCCCATCGGCACGGCGACGATCCCGTCCGTCCCCGCCGCCCGCTCCATGCCCACGCAGCCGACCGCGGGCAGCCCGGTCCTCCGCGAAGACCCCCGCCCCACGGCCTTCCCCGGCCCACGCAACGGCTGAACCCACTGCTCTGCCTCCCCGCACATCAAGTGCGGGGAGGCAGAGCTGTGTTCGGAGGGGGCGGGGCTGTGTTCGGAGGCGTGCGTCGGGGCTCCCGGGCGGCGCGTTGTCCCGGCGATGTGCTCTCTCCGGACGGCAACTCTGCCGGGGCGGCATGTTGTTCCGGTGTACACGTCGCCTCGCGGCGACACCTGAGCCAGTCCGACTGCCAACGCACCGCCCAAGGACGGCACATGCTCTCGGAACGCCAACTCCTCACCGGCGGCACCACTTCCCGGAAGGCGGCACGCCGCCTCGGCACACACGTCGCCTCGCAGCACACCGCTCCCTGGGACGCATCATGTTGCTCCGCGGCACACACCCCGCAGCAGCACGTGAGCCAGTCCGACTGCCAACGCACCGCCCAAGGACGGCACATGCCTCCGGAACGCCAACTCCGCCCGGGCCGCCCCACTTCCCGGAAGGCGGCACGTCGCCCCGGCGCACACGTCGCCTCTCGGCGCACCACTCCCCGGAACGCAGCGTGCTCCGCGGCACACGTCGCCTCGCAGCGACACCGGGCAGGCACACCGCCACCAGCCCGTCCACCGGCGCCGCCACCCCGAACGACGTACGCCGTCTCACCCGATATCCGGCGGATCCACCCTCACCCGTACCGGCTCCGTGCCACCCCGGGCCATCCGGGCCGCCTGTGCGTGCTTCAGGGCCGACGCGAGTGCCGCGCCGCTGCCGGGCGCGACCCTGACCAGGACGCGCTCCCAGTGCTCCCCCGGCGGCGGCGCTCCGGGGCGGCGTGACGGTCCAGGCGCCGCGTCGGGCACCGGGACGGGGCCCAACACCTCGGCGTCACCCGGCAGTTCCACCGCCGCCAGGAACCCGGCGAGCGCCTCGGGTGCACCCGACACCGCCGCCATCCGCGACACCGGAGGAAAGCCGAGCTCGGCCCGCTCGGAGAGCTCCCGCACGGCGTGCCCCACCGGGTCCCACCGCACCAGCGCCTGCACAGGACGCAGCGTCGGCTCGGCCACGATCACCACCGTGCCGCCCGCCCCCTGGGGTCTGACCAGCGAGGCCGCCGCGATCCAGCGCCGCAGCGCGTCCTCCCCCGCCCGCAGGTCGGGGCGGCCCAGCATCGCCCAGCCGTCGAGCAACAAGGCGGCCGCGTACCCGCCTTCGGCCACCGGCTCGGCGCCCGGCGTACTCACCACCAGGGCCGGCGCCCCCGCCACCGTGTCGAGCACCTGCTCCCGTCCGGACGTGCGTACCGGCACCGCCGGAAACGCCCGCCCCAGCTCCTCCGCCGTCCTGCGCGCCCCCACGACCTGCGCCCGCAGCCGGAACCCCCCGCACTCCTGACAGTGCCAGGCGCTCTCCTCCTGGCCGCACCAACCGCACTTCAGGGCGGAGGTCCCCTCACTCGCCTCGAGCGGCCCGGCGCAGTGGCGGCAGCGCGCGGGCTCGCGGCAGCGCTCACACGCGAGCCGCGGTACGTAACCGCGCCGTGGCACCTGCACCAGAACCGGCCCGCTCTTCAAACCCTCCCGCACCACCTGCCACGCGAGCGTCGGCAACCGCGCGGCCCGCGCCGCCTCGTCGCGCGCGAGATCCCCGTCCCCCACGGTCCGTACGAGAGGTGCGGCGCCCCGCACTTGCTCACGCCCGGCGATGAGGGGCGCGGCCCAACCGCTCTCGACGAGCTGCGCGGCCTCGACCGTGCAGCTCCAACTCCCCAGCAGGAAAGCGCACTTGTCGTGCGCCGCTCGCAGGAGCAGCACATCGCGCGCATGCGGCTGCGGAGCATGCGGCTCCGCATGGCTGGAGTCGCCGTCGTCCCAGATGACCACGAGCCCCAGGTCCCGCACGGGGGCGAACATCGCGGCCCGCGTGCCCACGACCGCCCGCACCGACCCGCGCCGCACCCCGAGCCACTCCCGGTACCGCTTCTCGGGCCCCGCGTCGGCGGTCAGCACGGCATGCCGCCCCTCGCCGAGTACGGCGCTCAGCGCGGCGTCGACCCGCGCGACCACCCGCCCGTCGGGCACGACGACCAGGGCTCCGCGCCCCGAGGAGAGGGTCGCGGCGACGGCGCGCGCCACTTCGTCGGCCCACTCCGGTCCGGGCAACGCGTTCCATACGGCCCGGGGCGCGCCGCCCGACGCGAGAGCGTCCAGGAATCCCGGCCCGCGCTCGTACCGCCGCCAGCTCCCCGCATCCGGCGCCGGCGGAGGCTGGAGCGGCTCGGGCGACGGCTTCTTCTCCGCGCGCGCGTTCCGCGGCGGGACGGCCAGCTGGAGCACGTCGGCGAGGCTTCCCGCATACCTGTCGGCGACGGCGCGGGCGAGGCCGAGCAGCTCCTCCCCGAGCACGGGCTCGGGCGACACGACCTGCGCGAGGGCGGCCAGCGGCCCCTGGTACTCGGACTCTGCGACCCGCGCGACGACGAACCCGTCGATCAGCCCGCCGCCCTCGCGGCGCCCGTCCCGCACGGAGTGCTTCCCGGCGCCGAACCGCACGCGCACCCGCACCCCCGGCTGCGCGTCGTCGTCGAGTTCCTCCGGCACCGCGTAGTCGAAGTACCGGTCGAGATGGAGCACGCCCTTGTCGACGAGCACCCGGGCCACGGGCAGCTCCTTGGCGAGTGCGGCCCCCCGCCACGTCCGCGGCTTGGCCCGCGGAACCTTGGCCTGACGCACGCTCTCCCGAATCAGCGCAAGCTGCTCGGGCGGCGCCCCGTCACCGCCACCCTCGCCCTGCCCGTTCTCGCTGCTCACAGCCAAATTCCTACCAGACGCCACTGACACCGGCCGCCGCGATGGGGGGGCGACGACGCATGAACGGCCCCGGACCGAACCGGTCCGGGGCCGTTCATGCACGGGCGTCGTCCGCCCGTGCGGATCCGCTTACAGGCCCGCGGCCTTGCGCAGCGCGTCCACGCGGTCCGTGCGCTCCCAGGTGAAGTCGGGGAGCTCGCGGCCGAAGTGGCCGTACGCGGCGGTCTGCGCGTAGATCGGGCGGAGCAGGTCGAGGTCGCGGATGATCGCGGCGGGGCGGAGGTCGAAGACCTCGGTGATCGCCTGCTCGATCTTGTCCGGGTCCACCGTCGCCGTGCCGAAGGTCTCGACGAACAGGCCGACGGGCTCGGCCTTGCCGATCGCGTACGCGACCTGGACCTCGCAGCGCGAGGCGAGGCCGGCGGCGACGACGTTCTTGGCGACCCAGCGCATCGCGTACGCGGCGGAGCGGTCGACCTTCGACGGGTCCTTGCCCGAGAAGGCGCCGCCGCCGTGGCGGGCGTAGCCGCCGTACGTGTCGATGATGATCTTGCGGCCGGTGAGGCCGGCGTCGCCCATCGGGCCGCCGATCTCGAAGCGGCCGGTCGGGTTGACCAGGAGGCGGTAGCCCTCGGTCTCCAGCTTGATGCCGTCGTCGAGGAGGGCCTTCAGCTCGGGCTCCACGACGAACTCGCGGATGTCGGGGGCGAGCAGCGACTCGAGGTCGATGTCCGACGCGTGCTGGGACGAGACCACGACCGTGTCGAGGCGGACGGCCTTGTCGCCGTCGTACTCGATGGTGACCTGGGTCTTGCCGTCGGGGCGCAGGTACGGGATCGTCCCGTTCTTGCGGACCTCGGACAGACGCCGCGAGAGGCGGTGCGCGAGGTGGATCGGGAGCGGCATCAGCTCGGGCGTCTCGTCGCACGCGTAGCCGAACATCAGGCCCTGGTCGCCCGCGCCCTGCTTGTCGAGCTCGTCCTCGTCACCTTCGACACGCGACTCGTACGCCGTGTCGACGCCCTGGGCGATGTCGGGGGACTGCGAGCCGATGGACACCGACACGCCGCAGGAGGCGCCGTCGAAGCCCTTCTTCGAGGAGTCGTAGCCGATCTCGAGGATCTTCTCGCGCACGAGCTGCGCGATCGGCGCGTACGCCTTGGTCGTGACCTCACCGGCGACGTGCACGAGGCCCGTCGTGATGAGCGTTTCCACGGCGACCCGGGAGGTCGGGTCCTCCCGCAGAAGCGCGTCAAGAATGGTGTCGCTGATCTGGTCAGCGATCTTGTCGGGGTGACCCTCGGTCACGGACTCCGAGGTGAACAGGCGACGGGACACAACGCTCCCTGTGGTTGCAGCGGCTGCTGGCTGATCATTTGCGGACGGCCGGGGGCTGCGCCCGACGTCGTCCGCGACCAGTTTATCGGTCACTCTCGGCCGTCGGACCACGCGTCTCGCCACTTGGGAGCGCTGTGACCAGCGGCACTGCATTTTGCGGTACGACCATCCCTCTTAGGAAGAGGGGCAGGTGCCCGAATTGTAAGGGTTTCATGCGGTTCGGGGCCTCCGCTGGAGCGAAAGTGGCATTCACTCGCCGTCGTAGATCCGCTCCTGGGCCCGCGCGTCGCCGACGGGCAGCAGCCGGGCGACCGCGTCCCAGATCGTGTCCGAGAGCACTTCCTTCGGACCGAACGGGACCGGGGTCTCGCTGCCGTCCGCGCCGAGCAGAACGGCCTCGTTCTCCTCGGAGCCGAAGGTCTTGCGCTCCCCCACCTCGTTGACGACGAGCAGGTCACAGCCCTTGCGGGCCAGTTTCTTGCGACCGTTGGCGAGGACGTCGTCCGTCTCGGCGGCGAAGCCGACGACGATCTGTCCCGGGCGCGGCCGGTCCGCCGAGACCTCGGCGAGGATGTCCGGGTTACGGACCAGAGCGATGGGCTCCGGCTCGTGTCCGTCCTTCTTCTTGATCTTCCCTGTGGCATACGTCTCGGGGCGGAAGTCGGCCACCGCGGCCGCCATGACCACCACGTCCGCCTCCGGCGCAGCCTTGAGCACGGCCTCGCGCAGCTGTACGGCCGTCCCGACGTGGACGACGTCGACACCGGCCGGGTCGGGCAGGGCCGCGTTCGCCGCGAGGAGGGTGACGCGGGCGCCGCGGGCGACCGCCGTGCGCGCGAGGGCGTACCCCTGCTTGCCCGACGAGCGGTTGCCGAGGAAGCGGACCGGGTCGAGGGGCTCGCGGGTGCCGCCTGCGCTGATGACGACGTGCCGGCCGACGAGATCCTGAGTGGTCGCCTGCTCGCCGCGGGCGAGTACCCGTCGTACGAATTCGAAGATCTCCACCGGGTCGGGGAAGCGGCCCTTGCCCGTGTCGACGCCGGTGAGGCGGCCGACGGCGGGCTCGATGACGAGGGCGCCGCGGCGGCGGAGCGTGGCCACGTTCTCCCGCGTCGCCGGGTGCTCCCACATCTCCGTGTGCATGGCGGGGGCGAAGACGACCGGACAGCGGGCGGTCAGGAGCGTGTTCGTGAGGAGGTCGTCGGCGAGACCGTGCGCGGCCTTGGCGAGCATGTCGGCGGTGGCCGGCGCGACGATCACGAGGTCGGCGTGCTGCCCGATGCGCACGTGCGGGACCTCGTGGACGGACTCCCAGACCTCGGTCGAGACCGGGTTGCCGGACAGTGCCGACCAGGTCGCCTCCCCGACGAAGTGCAGGGCGGATTCGGTCGGCACGACGCGCACGTCGTGTCCCGACTCGGTCAGCCGGCGCAGGAGCTCGCACGCCTTGTAGGCGGCGATTCCGCCACTGACCCCCAGAACGACCTTGGGCTTGTCCACGGTCCGTGCCTCCCCGCACTCGGATTCCCGCACTCGGGAACGTACGACTCCCCTCGGAGACGTACGACTCCATGACACACCACAGGCCCGACAGTCGCGCTGCCGGGCCTGTGGCCAAGAAAAACTGATTGCCTACTGAGCGGGGCCCTCGATGGCCTCGGAGGTCAGCAGGCCCGCGTTGATCTCGCGGAGCGCGATCGAGAGCGGCTTCTCGTGGACGTGGGTGTCCACCAGCGGGCCGACGTACTCGAGCAGGCCCTCACCGAGCTGCGAGTAGTACGCGTTGATCTGGCGCGCGCGCTTGGCGGCGTAGATCACGAGGCTGTACTTCGAGTCGGTCGCCTCGAGCAGCTCATCAATCGGCGGGTTGATGATGCCCTCGGGCGCGGTAATGGAAGAGGACACTCTCTGCCTTCCGATGGGATTGAAGATCACATGTGATCAAGAAAACGCGGGATTGCTCCGGCGGAATTCGAGATCACATATAGATCGAAGATCAAACAACTCTCATCAAGGCTAGCAGCTCACGGGCCACGTCTTCGACGGAGGTGTTGACCAGGGTCGTATCGAACTCCGCCTCGGCGGCGAGTTCGACCTTGGCGGCCGCGAGTCTGCGCTCGATCACCTCGGGGGCCTCGGTCCCCCGACCGGTGAGCCGGCGGACCAGCTCCTCCCAGCTCGGCGGGGCGAGGAAGACCAGCTGCGCCTCGGGCATCGACTCACGGACGAGCCTGGCGCCCTGGAGGTCGATCTCGAGGAGGACGGGTTCGCCCGACTCGAGACGGTCCAGGACGGCCCGGCGCGGGGTCCCGTAACGATTGCCCGCGAACTCGGCCCACTCCAGCAGCTCGCCGTTGGCGATCAGCTTGTCCATTTCCTCGTCGGTGACGAAGAAGTAGTGGACACCGTGCTTCTCGCCGGGGCGCGGCTTGCGGGTGGTGGCCGAAACCGACAGCCAGACCTCGGGGTGTTCCTTGCGCATATGAGCGACGACCGTGCTCTTGCCGACCCCGGAGGGGCCGGAGAGCACGGTCAGCCGCGGACGTTCACTCATGCAGCGATTATTCCAGCTATCCCCGCATGCCCGGACCAGTCGGTCCGGGCACGGAGGACTAGGCGCCGGTGCTGCCGAACTCGCGCTCCAGGGACGCGATCTGGTTGGAACCGAGTCCACGCACGCGGCGGCTCTCGGAAATTCCGAGCCGCTCCATGATCTGCTTGGCGCGGACCTTGCCCACGCCCGGAAGGGACTCAAGGAGGGCGGAGACCTTCATCTTGCCGATGACGTCGTTCTCCTGACCCTGCTTGATGACCTCGTGCAAGGAGGCGCCGGAGTGCTTGAGTCGATTCTTGACCTCGGCCCGCTCCCGGCGAGCCGCGGCGGCCTTTTCGAGCGCGGCTGCGCGCTGTTCAGGGGTAAGGGGCGGAAGAGCCACGCCTACGTCACCTCGGATGTCGAACTGTCGGATACGGACCGTGAGGAACCTAGTCGCCCCTCACCTGGGGAGCAACGAGCAATACGCTCGCCCGTTCCTCCCCCACTGCGTTGAGAGTGTGGGGGGGTGCCCCCACTCGACGGAGACTAGCGGCCAGGACCGCCTGAGTCAGCGAGAACAGACGAAAAGTCCTGGTCAGCCTCCGTCGAGCCAGACATTACAGACATATAGCCCCGGATTTCTGCCCGGATCCGGATGCGAGCCCCTCCCCGGGGCCCCGCTGAAACATCACGGAATGGTCAAGCAGGCTCTCGAGAGCCCTCGCAAGGACTCTTTTCGCACCTCGGCGGCGCCTCTCAGCACCTCGAACAGCAGCGAATCCGTGACCTGATGCCCGCATTCCGGATGCCTCACGGGCATGCCGAAGGCCCCCACACGCGCGTGCGGGGGCCTTCGGGGCAGATCGAGATCCGGTCAGGCGGCGGCGACCGCCGCGCGAACCTCGTCCGCGAAGCGCACCGACGCCTCGCGCAGGGCGGCCACCGAAGGGCCCGCCTTCAGGACGGCCCGGCTGACGTTCGGGACGACATTGCGCGCGGCCTTGCCGAAGACGCTCGGCAGATCCCCCGGGGTCGCGCCCTGGGCGCCGATGCCCGGGGCGAGGAGCGGACCGTTGATGTCCAGGTCGTACGAGGACAGGTCCCCGAGCGTCGCGCCGACGACCGCGCCGAAGGAGCCCATGGGCGTCTCGCCCGCGTTCTCCTCGGCGAGGTGGGCGAGCATCGTCGCACCCACGTTGCGCCCGTCGGCGCGGACGGCGTGCTGCACCTCGCCGCCCTCCGGGTTGGAGGTGAGGGCGAGGACGAAGAGCCCCGCGCCGGACTCGCGGGCCAGGTCGACGGCCGGCTTCAGGGACCCGTAGCCGAGGTACGGCGAGACGGTGAGGGCGTCGGAGAAGAGCGGGGAGTCCTGGTGCAGGAAGGTCTCCGCGTACGCGGCCATGGTCGAGCCGATGTCGCCGCGCTTGGCGTCCATGACGACCAGCGTGCCGGCGGCGCGCAGGTCCGCGACGGCGCGCTCCAGGACGGCGACGCCGCGCGAGCCGAAGCGCTCGAAGAACGCCGACTGCGGCTTGACGACGGCGACGGTGTCGGCGAGCGCCTCGACGGAGATCCGCGTGAAGCGCTCCAGGCCGTCGATGTCGTCGTTCAGGCCCCAGGCCGACAGCAGCGCCGCGTGCGGGTCGATGCCCACGCAGAGGGGGCCCCGCTCGTCCATGGCATGGCGCAGTCGGGCGCCGAAGGGTTCGAGAACCGTCATGCGTGGGCCTTCTTCACGTCGGCGCCGACGGCGTCGGCGAGGGTGGCGTACGGCGAGGTGTTCAGGCGGGCGGCGAGGCCCTTGTGGATGGCTCGGGCGTAGAAGGGGCCCTCGTAGATGAAGGCGCTGTAGCCCTGGACGAGGGTGGCGCCCGCGAGGATGCGCTGCCAGGCGTCCTCGGCGTTCTCGATGCCGCCGACGCCCACCAGGGTGATCCGGTCCCCCACGCGCGCGTAGAGGCGCCTGAGGACCTCCAGGGAGCGTGCCTTGAGGGGCGCGCCCGACAGGCCGCCGGTCTCCTTCACGAGGGACGGGTCGGAGGCCAGGCCGAGACTGTCGCGCGCGATGGTGGTGTTCGTTGCGATGATCCCGTCGAGGCCGAGCTCCACGGCCAGGTCGGCGACGGCGTCGACGTCCTCGTCGGCCAGGTCGGGGGCGATCTTCACCAGGAGCGGGACGCGGCGCGAGGTGACGGTGCGGTCGGCGGCCTCGCGCACGGCGGTCAGGAGCGGGCGCAGCGCCTCGGTGGCCTGGAGGTTGCGCAGGCCGGGGGTGTTCGGCGAGGAGACGTTCACGACGAGGTAGTCGGCGTGGGCGGCGAGGCGCTCGGTCGACTTCACGTAGTCGCCGGCCGCCTCCTCCTCGGGCACGACCTTGGTCTTGCCGATGTTCACGCCGACCGTGGCCCGGAAGGCGGGCCTGCGGGCCGCCAGGCGCTCCGCCACGGCCGCGGAGCCCTCGTTGTTGAACCCCATGCGGTTGATCAGCGCGCGGTCCGGCACGAGGCGGAACAGGCGCTTCTTGGGGTTGCCGGGCTGCGGCTCGCCCGTGACGGTGCCGATCTCGATGTGGTCGAAGCCGAGCATCGTCATGCCGTCGATCGCGACGGCGTTCTTGTCGAAGCCGGCGGCGAGCCCGAAGGGGCCGTGCATGCGCAGGCCGAGGGCCTCCGTGCGCAGCTCCTTGTACCGGGGCGCGAGGACGGCCGCGACGAACGTGCGGAGCACGGGGACGCGGGCCGCGAGGCGGATCCAGCGGAAGGCCAGGTAGTGCGCCTTCTCGGGGTCCATGCGCTTGAAGACGAGGTTGAAGAACAGTTTGTACATCGTGGGTGTCCTCACACGGAGGGGGACACCGTTTCCGATGTCCCCCTCAGTGGGCTGCTAGTCGCGGGCCGCGGTCAGGTGTTCCGCGTGTTCCTGGAGTGAACGGACGCCCACGTCACCGTGGTTGAGGGCGTCGATGCCCTGTACGGCGGCCGCCAGGGCCTGCACCGTGGTCAGGCACGGGACGCTGCGCGCCACCGCCGCCGTACGGATCTCGTAGCCGTCGAGGCGGCCGCCCGTGCCGTACGGGGTGTTGACGATGAGGTCGACCTGGCCGTCGTGGATGAGCTGGACGATCGTCTTCTCGCCGTTCGGGCCCTCGCCCTCGCTGAGCTTGCGCACGACCGTGGCGTTGATGCCGTTGCGCCGCAGCACCTCGGCGGTGCCGGACGTGGCGAGCAGCTCGAAGCCGTGCGCGACGAGTTCGCGCGCCGGGAAAATCATCGTGCGCTTGTCCCGGTTGGCGACCGAGATGAACGCGCGGCCCTTCGTCGGCAGCGGGCCGTACGCGCCGGCCTGCGACTTGGCGTACGCCGTGCCGAAGACCGAGTCGATGCCCATGACCTCGCCGGTGGAGCGCATCTCCGGGCCGAGGACGGTGTCCACGCCGCGTCCGTGGACGTCGCGGAAGCGGCTCCACGGCATCACGGCCTCCTTGACGGAGATCGGCGCGTCCAGCGGCAGCGTGCCGCCGTCGCCGGTCTTCGGGAGCAGGCCTTCCTCGCGCAGCTCGGCCACGGTCGCGCCGAGCGAGATGCGCGCGGCGGCCTTGGCGAGCGGCACCGCGGTCGCCTTCGAGGTGAAGGGGACCGTGCGCGAGGCGCGGGGGTTCGCCTCGAGGACGTAGAGGATGTCACCCGCCATCGCGAACTGGATGTTGATCAGGCCGCGGACGCCGACGCCCTTGGCGATGGCCTCGGTCGAGGCGCGCAGGCGCTTGATGTCGAAGCCGCCCAGCGTGATCGGGGGCAGGGCGCACGCCGAGTCGCCGGAGTGGATACCGGCCTCCTCGATGTGCTCCATGACGCCGCCGAGGTACAGCTCGGTGCCGTCGTAGAGCGCGTCCACGTCGATCTCGATCGCGTCGTCGAGGAAGCGGTCGACGAGCACGGGGCGGGACGGGGAGATCTCCGTCGACTCCTCGATGTACGAGGCGAGGCGGGTCTCGTCGTACACGATCTCCATGCCGCGGCCGCCGAGGACGTACGACGGGCGGACGAGGACCGGATAGCCGATCTCGTCGGCGATGGCCTTGGCCTCGGAGAAGGTGGTCGCCGTGCCGTGCTTGGGCGCGGGCAGACCGGCCTCGGCCAGGACGCGGCCGAAGGCGCCTCGGTCCTCGGCGGCGTGGATGGCCTCGGGCGGGGTGCCCACGACCGGTACGCCGTTGTCCTTGAGCGCCTGCGACAGGCCGAGCGGGGTCTGGCCGCCGAGCTGGACGACGACGCCCGCGATCGGGCCCGCGAGGGACTCCGCGTGGACGATCTCCAGGACGTCCTCGAGCGTCAGCGGCTCGAAGTACAGACGGTCGGAGGTGTCGTAGTCCGTGGACACGGTCTCCGGGTTGCAGTTGACCATCACGGTCTCGTAGCCCGCGTCGCTCAGGGCGAAGGAGGCGTGGACGCAGGAGTAGTCGAACTCGATGCCCTGGCCGATGCGGTTCGGACCGGAGCCCAGGATGATCACCGCGGGCTTGGTGCGCGGCGCGACCTCGGTCTCCTCGTCGTACGAGGAGTAGAAGTACGGGGTCTTCGCGGCGAACTCGGCGGCGCAGGTGTCGACCGTCTTGTAGACCGGGCGGACACCGAGGGCGTGCCTGACCTCACGTACGACGTCCTCGCGCAGGCCGCGGATCTCGGCGATCTGGGCGTCGGAGAAGCCGTGCCGCTTGGCCTCGGCGATCAGGTCGACGTCGAGGCGCTCGGCGGCGGCCAGTTCGTCCGCGAGCTCCTTGATGAGGAAGAGCTGGTCGACGAACCAGGGGTCGATCTTCGTGTACTCGAAGACCTCTTCCTGGGTGGCTCCGGCGCGGATGGCCTGCATGACGGTGTTGATGCGGCCGTCGGTCGGGCGGACGGCCTCGGCGAGGAGCTCGGCCTTGTCGCCGGGCTCGCCGACGAAGGTGAACTGGCTGCCCTTCTTCTCCAGGGAGCGCAGCGCCTTCTGGAGGGCTTCGGTGAAGTTGCGGCCGATCGCCATGGCCTCGCCCACCGACTTCATGGTGGTGGTGAGGGTGGAGTCGGCGGAGGGGAACTTCTCGAAGGCGAAGCGCGGGGCCTTCACGACCACGTAGTCGAGCGTCGGCTCGAAGGAGGCCGGCGTCTTCTCGGTGATGTCGTTCGGGATCTCGTCGAGCGTGTAGCCGACGGCCAGCTTGGCGGCGATCTTGGCGATCGGGAAGCCGGTGGCCTTGGAGGCGAGCGCCGAGGACCGCGAGACGCGCGGGTTCATCTCGATGACGATGATCCGGCCGTCGGTCGGGTCGATCGCGAACTGGATGTTGCAGCCGCCCGTGTCGACGCCGACCTCGCGGATGATCGCGATGCCGATGTCGCGCAGCCGCTGGTACTCGCGGTCGGTGAGCGTCATCGCCGGGGCGACGGTGATCGAGTCACCCGTGTGGACGCCCATCGGGTCGAAGTTCTCGATGGAACAGACGACCACGACGTTGTCGTTCTTGTCGCGCATCAGCTCGAGCTCGTACTCCTTCCAGCCGAGGATGGACTCCTCCAGGAGCACCTCGGTGGTGGGAGACAGGGTCAGGCCCTGGCCGGCGATGCGGCGCAGCTCCTCCTCGTCGTGCGCGAAGCCGGAGCCCGCGCCGCCCATCGTGAAGGAGGGGCGGACGACGACGGGGTAGCCGCCGAGCGTGTCGACGCCCTTGAGGACGTCGTCCATGGAGTGGCAGATGACCGAGCGGGCGGACTCGCCGTAGCCGATCTTCTCCTTGACCGCCTCGACGACACCCTTGAAGAGGTCGCGGTCCTCGCCCTTGTTGATGGCCTCGACGTTGGCGCCGATGAGCTCGACGCCGTACTTCTCGAGGACGCCGTTCTCGTGCATGGAGATCGCGGTGTTGAGCGCGGTCTGGCCGCCGAGGGTGGGCAGGAGCACGTCGGGGCGCTCCTTGGCGATGATCTTCTCGACGAACTCGGGGGTGATCGGCTCGACGTACGTGGCGTCGGCGATCTCCGGGTCGGTCATGATCGTCGCCGGGTTGGAGTTCACGAGGATGACCCGCAGGCCCTCGGCGCGCAGGATGCGGCAGGCCTGGGTGCCCGAGTAGTCGAACTCGGCGGCCTGGCCGATGACGATCGGTCCGGAACCGATGACCAGGACGGACTGGATATCGGTGCGCTTAGGCACGCTGGGCTCCCTTTTCTGCCATGAGCTCTACGAAGCGGTCGAACAGGTAGGCCGCGTCGTGCGGGCCCGCCGCTGCCTCGGGGTGGTACTGGACGCTGAAGGCCGGCTGGTCGAGGAGGTGCAGACCCTCGACGACCTGGTCGTTCAGGCAGACGTGGGAGACCTCGGCGCGGCCGTAGGGGGTGTCGGAGACCTTGTCGAGCGGGGCGTCGACGGCGAATCCGTGGTTGTGCGCGGTGACCTCGACCTTGCCGGTCGTGCGGTCCTGCACCGGCTGGTTGATGCCGCGGTGGCCGTACTTCAGCTTGTAGGTGCCGAAGCCGAGGGCGCGGCCGAGGATCTGGTTGCCGAAGCAGATGCCGAACAGCGGGGTCTTCCGGGAGAGGACCTCCCGCATGACCGCGACGGGGCCGTCGGCGGTGGCCGGGTCGCCCGGACCGTTGGAGAAGAACACGCCGTCCGGCTGGACCGCGTAGATGTCCTCGGCCGTGGCCGTCGCGGGAAGCACGTGCACCTCGATGCCGCGCTCGGCCATCCGGTGCGGGGTCATGCCCTTGATGCCGAGGTCGACGGCGGCGACGGTGAACTTCTTCTCACCGATCGCGGGGACGACGTACGCCTCCTTGGTGGCGACCTCGGCGGCGAGGTTCGCGCCCTTCATCTCGGGCGCCTGGCGCACCTCGGCGAGCATCGTGCCGTCGTCGGGCAGCGCGTTGCCGGAGAAGATGCCGACGCGCATGGCGCCGCGCTCGCGCAGGTGGCGGGTGAGGGCGCGGGTGTCGATGCCGCTGATGCCGACGACGCCCTGCTTGCGCAGCTCCTCGTCGAGTGAGCGCCGGGAGCGCCAGTTGGAGGGCACGCGCGCGGGGTCCCGCACGACGTAACCCGCGACCCAGATCTGCTTCGACTCGGGGTCTTCGTCGTTCACGCCGGTGTTGCCGACGTGCGGGGCGGTCATCACGACGACCTGCCGGTGGTACGACGGGTCGGTCAGGGTCTCCTGGTAGCCGGTCATGCCGGTGTTGAACACCGCCTCACCGAAGGTCTCCCCCACGGCCCCGTAGGCGCGGCCGCGGAAGATGCGGCCGTCCTCCAGGACGAGTACGGCGGGAGCCTTGGCGGCTCCCCGGGTGGAGGTCGTCATCGTGCGGTGCCTTCCGTCGTGATGGTCGTGCTGTTCGTGCTGCTTGAGGTGCTCGTACTGCTGGTGCTGCCTGAGCTGCTCGTGCTGTTCGTGCTGTTCGTGCTGTTCGTGCTGTTCGTGTCGATCATGTTGTTGAGGGTCTCGACCCACTCGGCCTGCTCCGCGGCGTGGTCGGAGCGGAAGCCGGAGTCGATCAGCTTGTCGCCGTGCCCCCAGGTGACGATCAGGAGACCGCCCTCCGTGAGGACCTTGCCGGCGATGCCCTTGTCGAGTCGGGCCTCGCGCAGCTGTGCGACGGGGATGAAGAAGTCCGTGGCCCCGGGGCGTACGACGTCCAGACCCTCGTCCGTGAGCGTGAGCTCGACGCGGCTGCGGGTGCCGAGGCCGTGCGCCACGATGCGGTCGAGCCACTGCCCCGCGGTCGTGGAGCCGTGGTAGCGGCCGCTCAGCTCAAGTCTGGCCGGACCGGGCGCGGACGGCACGGTGGGGAGCGGCGGCAGGTCGCCCTGGAGGGTGCCGCGCCACTTCCAGCCCTGGCGCATCAGCCAGTAGACGAGCGTGATGAACAGGAGCAGTCCGACGATCCAGCCGATCCGGTCGGGCCAGTCCGTCACGTCCGCCGACTTCTGTTCGGCGGCGAGCGCTGCCAGTGGTTGCGTCAGTCGTGTCACGCGAGCTTCCCGTCGACGAGCGTGGCCTTGCCCCGCAGCCACGTGTGCGTGACGCGTCCGGGCAGCTCACGCCCCTCGTAGGGCGTGTTGCGGCTGCGCGAGGCGAAGCCGGCGGGGTCCACGGCTCCACGGTAATCGGCGTCGACCAGGACGAGGTTCGCGGGCTCACCTGCCGAGACGGGCCGTCCGTGGCCCTTCGCCCCGCCGATCTGCGCGGGCTTGACGGACATGCGGTCGGCGACGCCGGCCCAGTCGAGCAGCCCGGTCTCGACCATCGTCTGCTGCACGACGGACAGGGCGGTCTCGAGCCCGACCATGCCCATGGCGGCCGCGGCCCACTCGCAGTCCTTGTCCTCGTGCGGGTGCGGGGCGTGGTCGGTGGCGACGATGTCGATCGTGCCGTCGGCGAGCGCCTCGCGCAGGGCCATGACGTCGCGCTCGGTGCGCAGCGGCGGGTTGACCTTGTAGACGGGGTTGTACGAGCGGACCAGCTCGTCGGTGAGGAGCAGGTGGTGCGGGGTGACCTCGGCGGTCACGTCGATGCCGCGGGACTTGGCCCAGCGCACGATCTCGACGCTGCCGGCCGTGGACAGGTGGCAGATGTGCACGCGGGAGCCGACGTGCTCGGCGAGCAGCACGTCGCGGGCGATGATCGACTCCTCGGCGACGGCGGGCCAGCCGCCGAGCCCGAGCTCCGCCGAGACGATGCCCTCGTTCATCTGGGCGCCCTCGGTGAGGCGGGGCTCCTGCGCGTGCTGGGCGACGACACCGCCGAAGGCCTTCACGTACTCCAGGGCGCGGCGCATGATCACCGCGTCGTCGACGCACTTGCCGTCGTCGGAGAAGACCGTGACGCCGGCGGCGGACTCGTGCATGGCGCCGAGCTCGGCGAGCTTCTTGCCCTCCAGGCCGACGGTGACGGCGCCGATGGGCTGCACGTCGCAGTAGCCGTGCTCCTGGCCGAGCCGGTAGACCTGCTCGACGACGCCGGCGGTGTCGGCGACCGGGAAGGTGTTGGCCATGGCGAACACGGCGGTGTAGCCACCGGAGGCGGCGGCCTGGGTGCCGGTCAGGACGGTCTCGGAGTCCTCACGGCCGGGCTCGCGCAGGTGGGTGTGCAGGTCGACGAGACCCGGCAGGAGCACCTTGCCTGCGGCCTCGACGACCTGGGCGCCCTCGGCGGACAGGCCGGTGCCGACCGCCTCGATGACGGAGCCGTCGATCAGGACGTCCTGCTGCTCGCCGCCGAGCACCTTCGCACCTCGGATAAGGATCTTGCTCATGGTTCTTACTTCTCCTCGGTACGGGTGTGGGTGACGGCGGGTTCGTTGCCGCCCAGAAGCAGGTACAGGACGGCCATGCGGATGGAGACGCCGTTGGCGACCTGCTCGACGACCGTGCAGCGGTCGGAGTCGGCCACCTCGGCGGTGATCTCCATACCGCGGACCATCGGGCCCGGGTGCATCACGATGGCGTGCTCGGGCATCTTCGCCATGCGGTCGCCGTCCAGGCCGTAGCGACGCGAATATTCGCGCTCGGTCGGGAAGAAGGCGGCGTTCATCCGCTCGCGCTGGACGCGCAGCATCATGATCGCGTCGGACTTCGGCAGGGTGCTGTCGAGGTCGTACGAGACCTCGCAGGGCCAGGTCTCGACGCCGACCGGGACGAGGGTGGGCGGTGCGACGAGGGTGACCTCGGCGCCGAGGGTGTGCAGCAGGTCGACGTTCGAGCGGGCGACGCGGCTGTGCAGGACGTCCCCGACGAGCGTGATGCGCTTGCCTTCGAGGTCCTTGCCGAGCCCGGCGTCACGGCCGACCAGGCGGCGGCGCATCGTGAACGCGTCGAGGAGCGCCTGCGTGGGGTGCTGGTGGGTGCCGTCGCCCGCGTTGATGACCGGGGCGTCGATCCAGCCCGAGGTGGCGAGGCGGTAGGGCGCGCCGGAGGCGCCGTGCCGGATGACGACGGCGTCGACGCCCATCGCCTCCAGGGTCTGGGCGGTGTCCTTGAGGGACTCGCCCTTGGAGACGCTGGATCCCTTGGCGGCGAAGTTGATGACGTCCGCCGACAGGCGCTTCTCGGCGGCCTCGAAGGAGATCCGGGTGCGGGTCGAGTCCTCGAAGAAGAGGTTGCAGATCGTGCGGCCGCGCAGGGCGGGCAGTTTCTTGATCGGCCGGTCGGCGACCCGGGCCATCTCCTCGGCGGTGTCGAGGATGAGGACGGCGTCGTCGCGGGTGAGGTCGGCGGCCGAGATGAGGTGTCGCATCATCGGGGAGGCTCCGTAGGAAAGTTCAGGAGTATTCGGGCATACGGGCGCGCGGCAGCACCCTCAGGATCGGGCTGAGGGTGGCTACTGCTCGCCGGCCGGAGCGGTCCGCTTGGCGCCGAGCAGCACGGAGTCGCGTCCGTCCTCCTCGGCGAGCTGGACCTTGACCGTCTCCCGCAGCGACGTGGGGAGGTTCTTGCCGACGTAGTCGGCGCGAATGGGGAGTTCGCGGTGGCCGCGGTCGACGAGGACCGCGAGCTGCACGGCGCGGGGCCGCCCGATGTCGTTCAGGGCGTCGAGTGCGGCGCGGATGGTGCGGCCGGAGAAGAGCACGTCGTCGACGAGGACGACGAGGCGGCCGTCGATGCCGTCGGCGGGGATCTCCGTGCGGGCCAGCGCACGCGGCGGGTGCATGCGCAGGTCGTCGCGGTACATGGTGATGTCGAGGGAGCCGACCGGAATCTTCCGTCCGGTGATCTCTTCGAGCTTGTCCGCGAGCCGGCGGGCCAGGAAGACGCCGCGGGTGGGAATGCCCAGGAGCACGACGTCTTCGGCGCCCTTGGCGCGCTCGACGATCTCGTGAGCGATGCGGGTCAGTACCCGCGCGATGTCGGGGCCCTCGAGTACGGGGCGTGCCTCATCGGAGCTGCTGATGTCCATAAAAAACGGACCCCCTTCTCCGCCTCACGGGACGGACCTTAAAGGACGTCGGATTTGCGCCGTCCACGTTACCAGGCCCGCAACGCCGCCGATCACCCCCCTGGAGGTGCGAGGGACGCCGTTCCAGGGGAAGGTCGGTAACGGACCACTCGGCTTGACGCAGCCAAGTAACGCTGCGTAACCTCACAGTGAGTTACCAGCCACGCGGCGGAGCCGCACGTTGATACAGCGTCCGGGAGCTATATGTCCAGCGAATACGCCAAACAGCTCGGGGCCAAGCTCCGCGCCATCCGCACCCAGCAGGGCCTTTCCCTCCATGGTGTCGAGGAGAAGTCCCAGGGGCGCTGGAAGGCGGTCGTGGTCGGTTCGTACGAGCGCGGCGACCGTGCCGTGACCGTGCAGCGCCTCGCCGAGCTGGCGGACTTCTACGGGGTGCCGGTGCAGGAGCTGCTGCCGGGCACCACGCCGGGCGGTGCGGCCGAGCCGCCGCCGAAGCTCGTTCTCGACCTGGAGCGCCTGGCCCACGTCCCGCCGGAGAAGGCGGGCCCCCTGCAGCGCTACGCGGCGACGATCCAGTCGCAGCGCGGTGACTACAACGGCAAGGTGCTGTCGATCCGCCAGGACGACCTGCGCACCCTCGCCGTCATCTACGACCAGTCGCCCTCGGTCCTGACCGAGCAGCTCATCAGCTGGGGCGTCCTCGACGCCGACGCGCGTCGCGCTGTCGGACACGACGACCTCTGACAGACGGAAGTCGGCAGAAACGTCACGCCCAAGGGGCGGGCCCGCGTTTTCGCGGCCCGCCCCTTGGGCGTTCCCGTGCCCTGCTGGCCTACTGGCCCGGTGTCCCGGTGTCCCGGTGTCCCGGTGTCCCGGCAAAAGCGTCAGGCCCGGAGTGGCACACCATTCGGTGTCCGCTCCGGGCCTGACGGCTGTCGCTGCCTGTCTGCTACGCCTCGTCGCGGCGCAGCGTCGGCTTGAGGTCCTTGAAGCGCCCCAGAAGCCCGTTGACGAAGGCCGGGGAGTCGTCCGTGGAGAACTCCTTGGCAAGCTGCACCGCCTCGTCGAGCACCACGGCGTCCGGGGTGTCGTCGACCCAGACGAGCTCGTAGGCGCCCAGGCGCAGGATGTTGCGGTCGACGACCGGCATCCTGTCCAGGGTCCACCCGACGGCGTACTGCGAGATGAGCTCGTCGATACGCGCGGTCTTGCGTGCGTATCCCTCGACCAGCTCCATCGTGTACTCGCTGACCGGTGGCTGCCGGGTGTCGGACCGGGAGTGCCGGATCCAGTCCGCGAGGACCGTCTGGACGTCGACTCCGCGCTGGTCTGCCTCGAAAAGGATCTGGAAGGCGCGCTTGCGGGCCGTGTTGCGAGCAGCCACGGTTAGCTGTTCACCCGGCCGAGGTAGTCGCTCGTGCGGGTGTCGACCTTGATCTTCTCGCCGGTCGTGATGAAGAGCGGCACCTGGATCTGGTGGCCGGTCTCCAGCGTGGCGGGCTTGGTGCCGCCGGTGGAGCGGTCACCCTGGACGCCCGGCTCGGTCTCCTGGACGACGAGCTCGACGGCGGCCGGCAGCTCGACGAAGAGCACCTCGCCCTCGTGCTGCGCGACGGAGGCGTTGAAGCCCTCGATCAGGAAGTTGGCGGCGTCACCGACAGACTTGCGGTCGACCATGAGCTGGTCGTACGTCTGCATGTCCATGAAGACGAAGTATTCGCCGTCCATGTACGAGAACTGCATGTCGCGCTTGTCGATCGTGGCCGTCTCGACCTTGACGCCGGCGTTGAAGGTCTTGTCGACGACCTTCCCGGAGAGCACGTTCTTGAGCTTGGTGCGCACAAAGGCAGGGCCCTTGCCGGGCTTGACGTGCTGGAACTCGACGACGGACCAGAGCTGGCCCCCGTCGAGCTTGAGCACCAGGCCGTTCTTGAGGTCGTTCGTGGAAGCCACGGTTGCGGAATCTCCTGGACTGACGATGGACGACCCCGGGGGCGCGCGCCGTTACAGCGCGAGCAGCTCCTTGGTCGTAATGGTGAGTAGCTCGGGTCCGCCGTCCGCCTCGGGGCGCACGACGAGCGTGTCATCGATCCGGACACCGCCCCGGCCCGGAAGGTGGACCCCCGGTTCGACGGTGACCGGCACACAAAGGTCCAGTTTACCCATGGCCGCGGGGGCCAACTGCGGCTCCTCGTCGATTTCGAGTCCGACGCCGTGTCCGGTGAGCTGTGAGAGGCCGTCCGCGTACCCCGCGGAGTCCAGCACGTGGCGTGCCGCACGGTCCACCTCGCGGCACTCGGCGCCGGGTGCGAGGCTCTCCCGGCCGGCCCTCTGGGCTGCGAAGACCAGGTCGTACAGGTCGATCTGCCAGTCCGCGGGCGAGGTGCCGATGACGAACGTTCGGCCGATCTCGCACCGGTATCCGCGATAGGCGGCGCCGAGGCAGACCGAGAGGAAGTCGCCCTCTTCGACGCGGCGATCGGTGGGACGGTGGGCACCGCGGCCCGAGTTCGGCCCGGTGCCGACCGAGGTCGGGAAGGCGGGGCCGTCCGCGCCATGATCGACGAGCCGGCGCTCGAGCTCCAGGGCGAGATGGCGCTCCGTGCGGCCGACGAGGATCGATTCGAGCAGTTCACCGAGGGCCTGGTCGGCGATCTCTGCGGCGATGCGCAGACAGGAGATCTCGTCCTCGTCCTTGACGAGGCGCAGCTGCTCCACGGCGCCGCCCAGATCGGTGAGTCGCAGCCGTGGCGCCACGGAACCCAGTGCCCGGTGCCTGGCCACGGTCAGATGGTGTTCCTCGACGGCGAGCGAATCGGCCCCGCCGGACAGCGCGACGTCGGCGGCGGCCACGGCGGGGTCACCGGCGGGCGCGTCGAGCACCTGGATGCGCAGCGACTCGTCGGGCCGTCCCTCGGCGTGCTGTTCGCCGGGCGGCAGCCGGCACATCAGGACATCGCCCTCGGCGCCCGGGCCCTTGCCCAGCAGGAGTACGGCGCCGTGGGGCGCCGCACCCGCGAGATAGCGAACGTTGGCGGGGCGCGAGACGAGGGCGGCCGCACTGCCGCCCGCCGCAGCGCGCTCCCTCAGCCGGTCCCTACGGGCCGCGTACACCTCTGACATGAACCGAGCGTACGAGTGACAGAGGAACGCGGCCTGGTCAGCGCGTCCGGACGGGCGGCGAGGAGGCCGCAGCAGGCGGGTGTGTGACGGGCAAGGGGCCCGCTACCACTGGGGCGGGCTCGCGATCGAGCGGGCGAGGACGTCGTCCAGGATGCGGGCCGTGGTGGGCACGTCCATCTGGGAGTTGTCGATGATCGGCAGGCCCGAGCCGTACCAGCCGGCCATGCGGCCGTGGATGCGGGCGACCTCCTCGTCCGTGAGGCGACGGTTCCCGCTGCGCTCCGCGTTCCGCTCGAGGACGATCTCCAGGCCGGGGAGCAGCACCACGGGCAGCAGGCCGGGGCCCACGTGCCGCTTCCAGCCTCCGAGGCCCACGACCGGGCGGTCCGGGAAGACGGCGTCGTCGAGGATGCACGAGATCCCGTTGGCCAGGAAGTTGCGCGCGGCGAAGCCGCAGGTGCGGCGGGCGAGGCGGTACTGGGCCTCCGAGTGGTCGTTCCACCCGGACTGCGGGTCGGCGAAGCCGGAGCGCACCCACTCGCGTACGTCGTCGAGACTGATGTGGGCCGTGGGGACGCGGCGCTGCTCCGCCCAGTGCTTCGCGACGCTCGTCTTGCCCGCGCCGGCGGGGCCGATGAGCAGGACGGCGAGCGTCGTGCCGGTGGCGTCGGCCGTGCCTGCGGCGGGCGGCGGGCTCGGCATGGCGACGGGGCCGCCGGGCGGGAGCTGCACATGGCCCGTGGTGTCCCGCGAGGGGGGCTGCGGGGAGTGCGGGGGTGCGTGCTGGGGGACGCCCGGGTGCGGCGGCTGGCTGTGCGGCGCGGGTTGGTGCGCGGCGGGCGCGGGGGCGTGCGGCGCCGGGCCCGAGGGACCGGGTGGGACCGCGAAGCCCGGGGCGGGCGGGGGCGGACCCGCCGGTCCGGGGCCCGGGTGGGCGCCCGGGTGATGCGCGGCCTGGGACCAGCCGGCGGCCGGTCCGTGCCCCGGCTGAGGGGGCGGCGGCAGCGGCGAACCCACTCCGTGCTGCATCCGGTGCGACTCCGTCTCGTACAGGCAACTGGCGCCGGCGAACAAGGCGCTACCGAACGGTACCTTCCCCGGCCGCCGTTGTGTGAACGGCCGGGGAGGTCGCGAAGTGCCCGAAGACGGGAGCTATTCGGCCACTTCGCCGTAGGCCGCGAGGAGCACGGCCGGGTCGGGTCCTTCGAGGACCGTCGGCTTGGCGAGGCCGTCGAGCACGATGAAGCGCAGCAGGTTGCCGCGCGACTTCTTGTCGACCTTCATGTTCTCCAGGAGCTTGGGCCACTGGTCGTAGCGGTAGCTCAGGGGAAGCCCGACGGACTCCAGGACGGTGCGGTGCCGGTCGGCGGTGGCGTCGTCCAGGCGCCCGGCGAGACGGCCGAGTTCGGCGGCGAAGTGCATGCCGACGGAGACGGCGGCGCCGTGCCGCCACTTGTACCGCTCGTTCTTCTCGATGGCGTGCGCGAGGGTGTGCCCGTAGTTGAGGATCTCGCGCAGACCCGACTCCTTGAGGTCACCGGAGACGACCTCGGCCTTGACCTTGATGGAGCGCTCGATGAGCTCGGCGGTGTGCGGGCCCTGCGGGGAGCGCGCCGCCTCGGGGTCGGACTCGATCAGGTCGAGGATCGCCGGGTCGGCGATGAAGCCGGCCTTGATGATCTCCGCGAGCCCGGACACGAAGTCGTTGACCGGCAGCGAGTCCAGAGCCGCGAGGTCGCAGAGCACGCCGGCCGGCGGGTAGAAGGCACCCACGAGGTTCTTGCCCTCGGCGGTGTTGATCCCGGTCTTGCCGCCGACCGCCGCGTCCACCATGCCGAGCACGGTGGTCGGCACGGCGATCCAGCGCACCCCGCGCAGCCAGGTCGCGGCCACGAACCCGGCGAGGTCCGTGGTGGCCCCGCCGCCCACGCCGACGACGACGTCGGTGCGGGTGAAGCCGGACTGGCCGAGCGCCTTCCAGCAGTAGGCGGCGACCTCGGCGGTCTTGGCCTCCTCGGCGTTGGGCACCTGGATGGCGACGACCTCGAAGCCCTGCTCGGCGAGGTCGCCGCGCAGCGCGTCAGCCGTCTCGGCGAGCGCCTCGGGGTGGATGATCGCGACGCGCTGGGCGGACTCGCCGATCAGACCGCCGAGTTCGCCGAGGAGCTGACGCCCGACGAGGACCTCGTACGGATCGGTGCCGGCCGTGCCGCCGACCTGGATCCGGGTCACCTGCTGCTCGGTCATGCCTTCTTCAACTCCAGGGCGTCGAGGACCGCGCGGGCGACCTCTTCGGGGGTGCGGTCGTCGGTGGGTACGACGACGCGGGCGACTTCGGTGTACAGGTGGCGGCGGGCCTCCATCAGCTCGCGCCACTGGCGGCGCGGGTTGACGGCGAGCAGCGGACGGGCGGTGTTGAGACCGGTCCGCTTGACCGCCTCCTCGACGTCCATCGACAGATAGACGACGGGGAGCGGCGCGAGCAGAGCGCGCGTCGACTCGTCGAGGATCGCTCCGCCCCCGAGCGCGAGCACACCCGGGTGCTCGGCGACGGCCGCACTCACGGCCTGCCGTTCGAGTGCGCGGAAGTGGGGCTCGCCCTCGTCCACGAAGATGTCCGCGATGGGGCGGCCCTGGGCGGCGACGATGTCCGCATCGGTGTCCCGGTAGGGACAGCCCAGCCACTCGGCGAGGAGCTCCCCCACCGTGGACTTGCCGACGCCCATCGGGCCGACGAGTACGACCAGTGGGCCGGTCACCGGATCTGGAGGTGGTCGAGGTACGACTGCACGTTGCGCCGGGTCTCGGGGACGCTGTCGCCGCCGAACTTCTCCGCGACGGCGTCGGCGAGCACGAGCGCGACCATGGCCTCGGCGACGATGCCGGCGGCCGGGACCGCGCACACGTCGGAGCGCTGGTGGTGGGCCTTCGCGGCCTCGCCGGTCGCGACGTCGATGGTGGCCAGCGCGCGCGGGACGGTCGCGATCGGCTTCATCGCGGCACGCACGCGCAGCAGTTCACCGGTGGTGAGGCCGCCCTCGGTGCCACCGGAGCGGCCCGACGTGCGCTTGATGCCCTCGTCCGTGGTCACGATCTCGTCGTGCGCCTTCGAGCCGGGCACGCGCGCGAGCTCGAAGCCGTCGCCGACCTCGACACCCTTGATGGCCTGGATGCCCATGAGGGCCCCCGCGAGCCGGGCGTCCAGGCGCCGGTCCCAGTGCACGTGCGAGCCGAGGCCCACCGGCACGCCGTAGGCGAGGACCTCGACGACGCCGCCGAGGGTGTCGCCGTCCTTGTGGGCCTGGTCGATCTCCGCGACCATCGCCTTCGACGCGTCCGCGTCCAGGCAGCGCACCGGGTCGGCGTCGAGCTTTTCGACGTCGGCCGGGGTCGGGTAGACGCCGTAGGGCGCCTTGGCGCTCGCCAGCTCGGTGACGTGGCTGACGATCTCGATGCCGGCCGTCTCCTTGAGGTAGGAGCGGGCGATGGCGCCGAGCGCGACGCGGGCCGCCGTCTCACGGGCGGAGGCCCGCTCCAGGATCGGCCGGGCCTCGTCGAAGCCGTACTTCTGCATTCCGGCGAGGTCGGCGTGGCCGGGGCGGGGACGGGTCAGCGGCGCGTTACGCGCCAGATCGGCGAGGATCTCGGGGTCGACCGGGTCGGCCGACATGACCTGCTCCCACTTGGGCCACTCGGTGTTGCCCACCATGACCGCGATCGGCGAGCCCATGGTGAGGCCGTGACGCACGCCGCCGAGGAAGGTCACCTCGTCGCGCTCGAACTTCATCCGCGCGCCTCGTCCATAGCCGAGCCGCCGCCGGGCCAGGTGGTCCGCCACCATCTCCGTGGTGATCGGCACGCCGGCGGGAAGTCCCTCCAGCGTCGCGACAAGTGCGGGTCCGTGGGACTCCCCAGCGGTCAGCCAGCGCAACCTGCTCAACGGTGCTCCTCTTGCTCGCGCCTCGAAACTGCGTTGGCGCGGCCGGGTGCGCGGCCCCGGCCCGCCACCTCGATCCTCCCACGTCCGCGCGCGCGATCCGGCGCCGGTCCATCAGACGGACGCCGGGACGGACACGGTTCGGTCAGCCGGCGAGCGCCCGCTCCCCCGCCCGGCGCATCGCACCGAGCGGCGCCGGGGCGCGTCCCGTCATCTGCTCGACCTGGAGGACGGCCTGGTGCACCAGCAGGTCGAGGCCGCTGACGACCGCTCCGCCGTACGCGGACCAGCGGGCCGCGAGCTGGGTGGGCCACGGGTCGTAGAGGACGTCGAAAAGGGTGCGGGGCCGTTCGGGGACCTCGGCGGCGAGGGCGTCCGTGGTCCCGGCGGGCGTCGTGGCGACGACCAGCGGCGCGGCGAAGGCACGCGCCGCGTCCGACCACTGCCCGATCTTCACGTCCACGTCGAGCCGCTCGCCCCACTCCCGCATCTCGGCGGCGCGGGCGTCACTGCGCACGTACGCGACGATCTCGCCGGCGCAGATCCGCGAGAGGGCGGCGAGCGCGGAGGAGGCGGTGGCGCCCGCGCCCAGGATCGCGGCGGACTCGACCTTGTCGATGCCGCGCTCGGCGAGGGCGGCGACCATGCCGGGGATGTCGGTGTTGTCGCCGACCTTGTGCCCGTCCTCGGTGAGGACGACGGTGTTGACGGCCTCGACGGAGGCGGCCGTGTCGCTGATCGTGTCGAGCATCGGAATCACGGCGCGCTTCAGCGGCATCGTCAGCGAGAGTCCCGCCCACTCGGGCCCGAGCCCGGCCAGGAAGTCGGGCAGGCCCACCTCGTCGACTTCGAAACGGTCGTAGGACCAGTCCTTCAGGCCCAGTTCCTCGTAGGCGGCGCGGTGCAGCACCGGGGAAAGGGAGTGGGCGATGGGCGACCCGAGTACGGCCGCCCTCCTGATTGCTGACATCAGTTCTTCCTCGACGCGTTCCACTCGTCGACCAGCTTCTGGTGTTCGTCGTTCGTCTTGGTGAACTCGCTGGTCTTGCCGTCCATCGAAATGAAGTAGTACCAGCCGTCGCTGGTCGGGTTGATGGCGCCCTTCAGAGCCTGCTCACCCGGGTTTCCGATCGGCCCCGGCGGCAGACCCTTGTAGTAGTACGTGTTGTAGCGGTTGTCGTACTTGCGCAGTTCGGCAAGGCTCAGGTCGATCTTGCTCTGACCCTTGACGTAGTTGTACGTGGAGTCGAACTCCAGCATTCCGTTGGTCTGCTCGTTGCCGGGCTTGAGGCGGTTGTAGACCACTTCGGCCATCTTGCGGAAGTCGTCGTGGCTGGTGCCCTCGGCCTGCGCGAGGCTCGCCACCGTGATGAGCTGCCACGGGCTGTCGAGGCCAAGGCTCTTGGCCTTCTTCTCGACGCCCATCGCGTCGTACTCCTGGGTCGCCCGCGACACCATCTGCTTCAGGACCGTCTCGGGCTTTGCGCCCTTGGCGACGCCGTAGCTGGACGGGTAGAGGAACCCTTCCAGGGGGTCCTTCACGTTCGGCTCGTTCATGGCCCAGGAGGGCAGACCGAGCTTCTTGTAGTCCTTCTTCGCCACCTTTTGCGTCGTGCCCTTGGCGACACCGAGCCGGGTGTCGATCTGCTCGTAGACCCACGCGTTACGGCGGCCCTCGGCAATGATCAGGTTGTTCCGGCTCTTCGGGCTGAGCATCAACTCGACCGCGCTTTCGGCCGACATTTCCTTCTCGAGCGTATATCCGCCGTCCTGAATGGACTTGCCCCGCGGATTCTGCTCCTGCGCCGAGACGAAGGCGTCCACGCTCTTGATGACGCCCGCGTCCTTCAGACGCTGGCCGATGACATAGCCGCCCGCGCCCGGGGGAATGTCCACGGAAACGGATTCACCATTTCCGGACCCCGCATAATCCGGCGCCGATCCAAAACGGTCCTGGTAGAACTGATAGCCGAAATAGCCGACGCCGCCGACAGCGCCCACGAAGATCACGAGGACCAGGAAGGCGCATCCGCTGCGCCGCTTCTTCGGCTTCTTACCGCCGCGGCCGCGCCGGGCGCCCCGGTCACGCGGGTCGTCGTAGTCGTCGGCGTCGTCATCGCCGCCACCGGCGAAGAACGCGTGCTCACCCTGATCGGGGCCCGGGTCCCAGTTCGTCTCCGGCTCCGGGGCGGCCCCACGCCGGCCGGGCGGCTCCGGCGGCGGGTACGCGTCGGGGGTGCCGTAGAGGTCCGGCTGCTCACCGCCGTACGCGACAGGCTGCTGCTGAGCGCCGTACGCGTCCACCGGGTCGGGGTTGTACGGGACATGGCCGTGCTGACCGGTGTCCCAGCCGCCACCCTGCGGCTGACCGCCGTACTGCTGGCCGCCGCCGTACTGCTGCTGGCCGTACTGGTCGTGCTGGCCGGTGCCCCAGTCGCCGCCGTACTGCTGCGGCTGCTGCTGGGCCTGATGAGGATGCTGCGGCTGCTGCTGGCCCTGAGGATGCTGCTGCTGCGGCTGCTGAGGGTGGTACTGCCCCTGGCCGCCGTAGGCAGACTGGCCGTCGGCGGCCTGCTGCCCCCACCCCTGGTCCCCGTAGAGCGGGTCCTCGGGGTGCCACGGTTCGGAGCCCGGGCCCCGGCCATACTCAGTCATCGATCCCCTACAAGCCGCGAGGCGGCGGCCGCGTCTGGGTGGCAGGGCAACCGTTCCGCCTCTTGATGCTGTGCGGCAGCTGTTCGAACGCCGCCGGTCGCGCGGAACGTTACCGTATCGCGATCAGCTGACCACTTCGACGCCCTCGCCCGGAGCTTTACCCGACGCCCGTTCGGACTCCAGTGCCTGCTGGAGGATGATGACCGCGGCCGCCTGGTCGATGACAGACCGGCCCTTTTTGGACTTCACGCCCGAGGCGCGCAGCCCCTGGCTGGCCGTCACTGTGGTCATCCTCTCGTCCACGAGCCGCACGCCGACGGGGGCGATCCCGCCGGCCAGCTCCTGGGCGAAGGCACGGACCTTGACCGCGGCCGGCCCCTCGCCCCCCTTGAGGGAGCGAGGGAGTCCGACGACGACCTCGATCGGCTCGTACTCCTCCACGAGTTGTCTCAACCGCCGGTGGGCGGCCGGGACATCGCGTCCCGGCACGGTCTCCACCGGGGTGGCGAGGATCCCGTCGGGGTCGCACGAGGCGACCCCGATCCGGGCGTCCCCGACGTCGATCGCGAGTCGTCGGCCGCGTCGCATCAGGCGGTTTCCGCGACGAGGCGCTCGACGGAAGCCACGGCGTCACCGATGGCGGCCGGGTTCTGGCCGCCGCCCTGGGCGACGTCCGGCTTGCCGCCGCCGCCACCGCCGAGGGTCTTGGCGGCAGTGCGGACCAGGTCGCCGGCCTTCAGACCACGCTCACGGGCGGCCTCGTTCGTGGCGATGACCGTCAGCGGCTTGCCGTTGACCGTCGTGAACAGGGCCACCACTACGGGGCGTCCGCCCTGGATGCGGCCGCGCACGTCGAGGACGAGCTTGCGCAGGTCGTCGGCGCCGGTGCCGTCCGGGACCTGACCGGTGACCAGGGCGACCCCGCGTACGTCGGTGGCGCCCGCGGCGAGACCGGCGGCGGCCTGGAGGACCTTCTCCGCGCGGAACTTCTCGATCTCCTTCTCGGCGTCCTTCAGCTTGCCGAGCATGGCGGAGATCTTCTCCGGGAGCTCCTCGGAACGGCCCTTGACCAGCTCCTGGAGCTGGGCGACGACCGTGTGCTCGCGGGCGAGGAACTTGTACGCGTCGACACCCACCAGGGCCTCAATGCGACGCACGCCCGAGCCGATGGACGACTCGCCGAGCAGCTTCACCAGGCCCAGCTGGGCGGTGTTGTGCACGTGCGTACCGCCGCACAGCTCCTTGGAGAAGTCGCCGATGGTGACGACGCGGACGCGCTCGCCGTACTTCTCGCCGAACTCGGCGATGGCGCCCTGCTTCTTGGCGTCGTCGATGCTCATGACCTCGGCCATGACGTCGAGGTCGCGGGCGAGCACCTCGTTGATCTTCTGCTCGACGTCCGTCATCACGGTCGTGGGCACGGCGGACGGCGAGCCGAAGTCGAAGCGGAAGCGGCCGGGCTGGTTCTCCGAACCGGCCTGGGCGGCCGTCGGGCCGAGGGCGTCGCGCAGCGCCTGGTGCGTGAGGTGCGTGGCGGAGTGGGCGCGGGCGATGGAGCGGCGGCGCGCCACGTCGATGACGGCCTGGGCCGGGGCGCCGACGGTGACCTCGCCGACCTGGACGACGCCCTTGTGGACGTAGACGCCCGGGACCGGCTTCTGGCAGTCGCGGATCTCGATGACTGCGCCGTTGTCCAGCTTGATGCGGCCGGTGTCGCCGATCTGGCCGCCGCCCTCGGCGTAGAACGGGGTGCGGTCGAGGACGACCTCGACCTCGTCACCCTCGGAGGCGGCCGGGGAGGAGACGCCGTTGACCAGCAGGCCGACGACCGTGGACTCGCCCTCGGTCGACGTGTAGCCGATGAAGTCGGTGGCGCCGGCGGCGTCGGCGATCTCGCGGTAGGCGCCGACGTTGGCGTGGCCGGTCTTCTTGGCCTGGGCGTCGGCCTTGGCGCGCTCCCGCTGCTCCTTCATCAGGCGCCGGAAGCCGTCCTCGTCCACGGACAGGCCCTGTTCGGCGGCCATCTCCAGGGTGAGGTCGATCGGGAAGCCCCAGGTGTCGTGGAGCAGGAACGCCTTGTCGCCGGCGAGGACCGTGCCGCCCGCGGCCTTGGTGTCGATGACGGCGGTGTCAAGGATGTTCGTGCCGCCCTTGAGGGCCTTGAGGAAGGCGGCCTCTTCGGCGAGGGCGACGGTCTCGATGCGCTTGCGGTCGGTGATGAGCTCCGGGTACTGCTGGCCCATCGTGTCGATCACGACGTCGACGAGGTCCTTGACGACCGGACCGGTGGCGCCCATGAGGCGCATGTTGCGGATGGCGCGGCGCATGATGCGGCGCAGGACGTAGCCACGGCCCTCGTTGCCGGGGGTCACGCCGTCGCCGATAAGCATCACGGACGTGCGGATGTGGTCGGAGACGACGCGCATCGAGACGTCGGTGCCGTGCTTCTCGCCGTACCGGACACCGGTGAGTTCGGTGGCCTTGTCCATGACGACCCGCAGGGTGTCCGTCTCGTACATGTTCTGTACGCCCTGCAGGATCATGGCGAGACGCTCGAGGCCGAGACCCGTGTCGATGTTCTGCGACGGCAGGTCGCCGAGGATCTCGAAGTCCTCCTTGCCGATGCCGGCGCCGCGCTCGTACTGCATGAAGACCAGGTTCCAGATCTCCACGTACCGCTCGTCGTTGACGGCCGGGCCGCCCTCGACACCGAACTCGGGGCCGCGGTCGTAGTTGATCTCGGAACACGGGCCGCAGGGGCCGGGGACGCCCATGGACCAGAAGTTGTCCTTCTTGCCCAGGCGCTGGATGCGCTCCTTGGGCACGCCGACGACGTCGTGCCAGATGCGCTCGGCCTCGTCGTCGTCGAGGTAGACCGTGATCCAGAGCTTCTCCGGGTCGAGGCCGTAACCACCGTCCGCCACGGAGCTGGTGAGCAGCTCCCAGGCGTACTTGATGGCACCTTCCTTGAAGTAGTCGCCGAAGGAGAAGTTGCCGCACATCTGGAAGAACGTGCCGTGGCGCGTGGTCTTCCCGACCTCTTCGATGTCCGGCGTGCGCACGCACTTCTGCACCGATGTGGCGCGCGGGGCGGGCGGCTTGACCTCGCCGAGGAAGTACGGCTTGAACGGGACCATGCCCGCGTTGACCAGCAGCAGAGTCGGGTCGTCCGCGATGAGCGACGCCGAGGGCACGACCTTGTGGCCACGCTCCTCGAAGAAGCTCAGCCAGCGGCGGCGGATTTCAGCCGACTCCATCAGTGGTCCTCATTCCGGTTGTACGAGTACGTCGTGTTCTCGAGGTACTTGGGGTTGTTCTTCACGTAGTTGTTCTTCATGTGGTTCTCGATGACGGCGAAGCGGCGCTGCGCGGGGAGTTCGGCGTCGACCGGGGCGTTGAGGCCCAGTGCGTCGTCGAGTTCGGCCTCGCGCTCGGCCATGCCGTCGCGGACGTCGAGGGCGAAGTCCTTGAGGCGGTGACCCGCCTCGATCGCCTTGTTCGCGGCCTGCGCGGCGAGGCTCTCCGGCGTCAGCTTCTTCAGCTTGCGGTTGACCTTGGTGGTGGCCCATACGCCGGCGGCTGCGCCCGCGGTGAACCAGAACGTACGGCGGAACATCGCTGCGTCAGTCCCTCTTGTTCGGGTTGTCCCGCGTGGCCCGCTTGCTGCGCCGCGCCGACGGGACGGTGCGGCCCACGATCACGGTGCGGCGGGACTGCTTGGCGGGCGCGTCGGCTGCGGAGGCACCCGTGGACTTGCGGCCGATCGCCCGCCGCACTCCGTAGCCGAAGGCGGCCACCTTGACGAGCGGGCCACCGAAGGTGGAGGCGACGGTGGAGGAGAGTGCCGACGCGTTCGACGTGACTTCCTGGACGTCCGACGCGATGGCGTCGACCCGGTCGATCTGCGTCTGCGCGGAACGCACGGCGGCGGAGGCGTCGGCAAGCAGCGGGACCGCCTGCTCGGTCACATCCGCCACGAGCTTGGTGGTCGCCCTGAGCGTCTGGGCCAGCCTCGCCAGAGCCACCGCGAGGAAGGAGACCAGGATCGCCCAGAAGACGGCCACCAGGATCCCGGCCACCTCTCCACCGGACACTTAGCACCGCTCCCTGAAACATCGAAAACACCGAAAGAAATAGTCCCCCGAGCCTATCGCGCCGGGGTCCGCGCTCCGTACCGGATTACCCCTCGCCGCGGGCGGAGTCTCGCGTACCGATTGTACGGAGTGCTTACGCATGAGTACGCTCCGTACCTCATGCGACGCGAACTGCGCCCTGCCGACAGGCCGGAGGGTTCCACCCCGCCCGGCAACCTCCCCCTCGAGCTCAACCGCTTCGTCGGTCGGGCCGCCGAACTCGCGGAGCTCACGCGGGCTCTTGAGGCAGCTCGCCTGGTCACCGTGACCGGCGCCGGCGGCGTCGGCAAGTCCCGCTTCTCCGCGAGAGCGGCGGCCCTGGCCGCGGAGCACCTGGGCTGCGAGGCCGTCCGGCGGGTGGACCTCGCCACGGTGCGCGAGCCGAACCTGGTCGAGTACGCGCTCGCCGCGGCCCTCGAACTGACCGACCACACGAGCCGTCCGCAGCACGACGTCCTCCTCGACCATCTCGGGCAGCGTCAACTCCTGCTCGTCATCGACGGGTTCGAGCATCTCGTCGACGCGTGCGCCTCACTCGTACGGGAACTCCTGGGCGCGGCGGCGGATCTGCGGATCCTCGCGGTGGGGCGCAGGCCCCTGTCCGTCGAAGGAGAACGCATCTTCCCGCTGGCGCCGCTCGGCACGGCGGACGCGGCTGACCTCTTCGCCGACCGGGCCGTAGCACTGCTGCCCGGCTTCACGCTGGACGACGGGAACCGGACGGATGTCGTCGAGGTCTGCCGACGGCTCGACTGTCTGCCGCTCGCGGTGGAACTGGCGGCCGGGCGGCTGCGGGCGCTGTCCCCGGCGGACCTCCTCGGCCGGCTCGACGACCGGTTCAGGCTGCTGACGGGCACCGCGCGCGGGGTACTGCCGCGGCATCAGACGCTGCGGACGGCGATCGGCTGGAGCCACGAGCTGTGCACGGCGCAGGAGCGGCTGCTGTGGGCGCGGCTCTCCGTGTTCTCCGGGCAGTTCGACCTGGACGCGGCGGAGTACATCTGCAGTGGTGACGGGCTGCACGCCGACGCGGTCCTCGATGTGCTCTCGGAGCTGATCGCGCAGTCCTTGGTGATCCGCGAGGAGGCGGACTCCGTGGTGCGCTACCGGATGCTCGACACGGTCAGGGCGTACGGCGCGGACTGGCTGGAGGTGTCGGGCGACACCACGCGGATGCGGCGCAGGCACCGCGACTGGTACATGGGCCTCGCCACCTGGTGCGAGCTGGACTGGTTCTCGCCGCGGCAGTCGGACGTGGCGGCGCAGATCGGTGCGGAGCTGCCGAATCTGCGCGCGGCACTGGAGTTCTGTCTGACGGAGCCGGGCGAGACGCATCTGGGGCAGTACCTCGCGGGCACGCTGTGGTTCTACTGGGCGGGCTGCGGCCAGCTGTCGGAGGGGCGGCACTGGCTGGAGCGCAGCGTGGAACTCGACGCGGAGAGCGAGGGCGGCGACTACGCCCGGTCCCGTCTGAAGGCCCTGTGGGTACTCGGCTACGTGGCGATCCTCCAGGGCGACACGGTGCCCGCGCTGGCCGCACTCCAGGAGTGCCGTGACGAGGCGGAACGTATCGGTGACGCCACGGCGGTCGCGTACGCGGTGCATCGCAGGGGCTGCCTGGCGCTGGTCACGGACGATCTGCCGCGCGCCGAGGAACTGCTGCGCACGGCGCTCGCCGGGTACCGGGAGATCGGTGAGCTGAACAGCAGCGTGCTGATGGGGCAGGTCGAGCTGGCGATGGCCGTGGCCTTCCAGGGCGATCTGGCCACGGCCGTCGAGCTGTGCGAGGACGTACGGCTGGTCTGCGAGGACCACGGCGAGCGGTGGACGCTCGCGTACGCGCTCTACGTCCTGGCGTACGCGGAGTGGGTCAAGGGCGATCTGGTGCGGGCACGGCAGCTGCTGCGCGAGTGCCTCGTCATCGGGGACACGTTTCACGATCTGCTGGGCACGGTGTTGACCATCGAGCTGCTGGCGCTCGTCACGGTCACGGAGGGGGACGCGGGCGAGGCGGCGCTGCTCCAGGGCGCGGCGGGCCGGATCTGGCCGTCGGTGGGGCTGCCGCTGTTCGGCTCGGAGCACTACAACGTGCCGCACGAGCGGTGCGCGTCGGACGCCCGGGCGATGCTCGGCGACGCGCGGTTCGAGTCGTTCGTGGCGGCCGGGGCGCGCCTCGAGCTCGGGGAGGCCGTGGAGCGGGCGCTCGGGCGGGACACCGGATCCCGGCCGCCCGCCGTGCCGGGGCCGCGGGCCGCACATCCGGCCCCGGAAACGCGCGAACCCGTCGCCTCCCCGACCGTGCAGGGCGGGGAGACGACGGGCTGAAACGCAGGAAGTGCTGCGTCCGCCGAATGATCAGCGGGCGTAGTACTCGACGACGAGCTGCTCGTCGCAGATCACGGGGATTTCCTTGCGGTTCGGGTCACGGTCCAGACGGAAGGCCAGGGCCTTCAGGTTGACCTGGAGGTAACGCGGGATCTCGCCGTCGGGGGCGAAGCCACCCTCACGCGCGACCTGGAACAGCGGCTTCTCGCGGCTGCGCTCACGGACCATCACGACGTCGTCGGGACGGACGCGGTACGACGGCTTGTCGACCTTGCCGCCGTTGACCTCGATGTGGCCGTGAACGACCATCTGGCGGGCCTGGTAGATCGTGCGGGCGATGCCCGAACGCAGAACCAGGGCGTCGAGACGACGCTCCAGCTCGATGACCAGGGCCTCACCGGTCTTGAGCTGCGTCTTGGCGGCACGCTCGTAGGCGCGGACGAGCTGGCGCTCGGACACGTCGTACTGCGCGCGCAGACGCTGCTTCTCCAGCAGACGGACCTTGTAGTCCGAGTTCTGCTTGCGGCCGCGGCCGTGCTCGCCCGGCGGGTAGGGGCGGGCCTCGAAGTACTTGACGGCCTTCGGGGTCAGCGCGATACCGAGGGCACGCGACTTCTTGACCTTGGGGCGGGACTGGTTCGTCATGAACCAAACACCTCATTGTTCTGTGTGGATACGGCTTCACCAGGGTTAAGGGAGGTCGCATCCGCAGCCGGGGAAACCCGCCTTGTCCTTGCGGACGGGGCAGGCAGCCGCTCCCTGGTCTGGGCACATACGTGCAGCACGCGAGTGGCCCACCGACCGCTTCCCGGAGGTCCGGGATGGTGGTGGGCTGCCCGCGACACCTATCGACGGTGCGCGACGCTCCTGGATCCCCATGCCTTGCGGCGCCGGGGTTCCGGCTGCATGTCCCGCTCTGGTGGTGCCGACCGGGGCCGGACGCGAGACGCAGCGCTTCGGAGAGTTTACAGGGTGCCGAGGAGTGCCGCGGACCAGGGTCACGCAGGGCAGGTGGCGCGCGGAGGAACTCGCCGTCAGCCGTCCGTCGCGCCCGGCTGCTCGCCGGTGAGGCGCTCGCGGACACGCTCGGCCACGTCCGCGTACCGGGCCTCCGCCCCGTACCGGGTGGGCTGGTAGTAGCGCTTGCCCTTGACCGCGTCCGGCGCGTACTGCTGGGCGGCGATGCCTCCGGGGACGTCGTGCGGATACACGTACCCCTGGGCGTGGCCGAGCTTGGCCGCGCCCTTGTAGTGGCCGTCGCGCAGATGGGGCGGGACCGGGCCGGCGAGGCCCTTGCGGACGTCCTCCATAGCGGCGCCGATCGCCGTCGTCGCGGAGTTCGACTTCGGGGCCAGGGCGAGGGCGATCGTCGCGTGGCTGAGGGTGAGCGCCGCCTCGGGGAAGCCGATCATCGCGACGGCCTGGGCCGCGGCGACGGCTGTGGGCAGGGCCGTCGGGTCGGCCAGGCCGATGTCCTCGCTCGCGGAGATCATCAGGCGGCGGGCGATGAAGCGGGGGTCCTCACCCGCCTCGATCATGCGGGCCAGATAGTGCAGGGCGGCGTCCACGTCAGAGCCGCGGATGGACTTGATCAGGGCGCTCGCGACGTCGTAGTGCTGGTCGCCGTCCCGGTCGTACTTGACCGCGGCGCGGTCGACGGACTCCTCCAGGGTCTGGAGGGTGATCTCCTTCTCCTGCTTGGCGAGGGCCGAACCCGCGCCCGCCTCGAGCGCGGTGAGGGCACGGCGGGCGTCGCCGCCCGCGATGCGCAGCAGATGCGCCTCGGCGTCATCGGGGAGCGTGACCGCGCCGCCGAGACCGCGCTCCTCGGCGAGGGCGCGCCGGAGCAGGGCGCGCAGGTCGTCGTCCGTGAGGGATTCGAGGGTGAGGAGCAGGGAGCGGGACAGGAGCGGGGAGATGATCGAGAAGTACGGGTTCTCCGTGGTCGCCGCGATCAGGGTGACCCAGCGGTTCTCGACGGCCGGCAGGAGGGAGTCCTGCTGGGCCTTGCTGAAGCGGTGGATCTCGTCGAGGAAGAGGACCGTCTCCTTGCCGTGACCGCCGAGTGCCCTGCGGGCTCCGTCGATGACGGCCCGTACTTCCTTGACGCCCGCGGTGATCGCGGAGAGCTCCACGAAACGCTTGTTCGTCGCTTTGGAGACGACGTACGCGAGGGTCGTCTTGCCGATGCCGGGCGGGCCCCAGAGGATCACCGACGAAGGGCCCGCGGGGCTGTACCCGCCGCGGGCCGGATCACCCTCCCCCACAAGGCGGCGCAGGGGTGACCCCGGCTTCAGCAGATGCTGCTGGCCGACGACTTCGTCGAGGGTACGCGGGCGCATCCGGACGGCCAGGGGACTGCTGGACGGGTCCTTTTCCTGGCGGTCTTCGGCTGCGGCGGTGAACAGGTCGGGCTCCACGTCGAAAACCCTATGTCACCCCACTGACAATCCCGCCCGGCCCCGTGCAGCAGGGGTCCGGGCCGAAGTATCAGCTGGTCCAGAAGTCCCACCAGCGGGTCAGGATCAGCATCCCGATGATCCCGACGTGCAGTACGGGCAGGACCCAGGTGAACTCGCCG
>NZ_JBWKIS010000022.1:0-153951 GCF_056432625.1 Streptomyces sp. NPDC045026 | reverse complement strand
TCCACACCTACAACCACCACCGATGCCACACCGCACTCGCAGGCAAGCCCCCCATCAGCCGCGCAAACAACGCTTCAGGGCAATACACCTAGCCCGCGTGCCGCCACAGCGTCATGTCCGTGGACAGAAAGGCGATGTCCGGCATCGCGGTCGACTTCGTCTGGATCACGAGCAGCGCGATGTCTCCGTTGCGGTGCCGGACGCAGATCTCGGTGCCCGACGCCGCCGCGGCGAGCGGGAGGTGATGCTCCGTCTGGCCTTTGGTGAGGCTGCGGCACTCGTCGAGATCCGCGCCCGGCTCGCCGAAGATCATGGTGAAGACGCTGGTGTCGCTGTCCAGCGCGCAGCCGTCGTCCTTCGCGCAGGTGAAACGGATGTCCCCCGCGCGGTCCTTGCGCTGGAACGGTTCCCTGAAGCTCAGTGAGTCCTTCGCGTCCAGCCACTGCCCGGAGTGGGGCTCGCCCCGCACCCGCCCGGCCGTGGTGGGGGTGTCGCCCGCCGTGGCCCCCGTCTTGTCCGTTTCCTCGTCGGCTCCGGTGCCGTCTGCCCCCGACGCCTTCCCCGCTCCCTGGGCCGACGCCGATGCCGACGCCGACGCGCTCTTCGAGCCCTTTGGATCGGCCCCTGCCGACGTGCCCGTACGATCCGAGCCCGTGTCCGCCCGGTCGCGGAACGCGCCCGTCGCGTCCATGACCGTCCACGCCAGAACCGAGAGGACCACCACGGCCGCCGTCACGGCCACGCCCACGGCCAGCCTGGCCCCGCGTCTTCGTGACGCCGCCTCGCCCGAGCCCGTCGGCGCCGCCCATGGGTCGCGCGCCTGCCACGGCTGCGCGGCGTCCAACGGCAGCGTGTGTACCGGCGTCGGGACGGGCACCGGCGGCGGCACCGTCACCTCCGGCCCCATGACCTCGCGCCAGACGGTCGGCCCCGCGCCCGCGTCGGCATCCTCGCCCAGCTGCTGCCGGCACCACTCCACGACCTCGGCGAGGGTGGCTCGTTCCGCCGGATCGGCGGCCAGGCAGCGGGCGATCAGCGGACGGAGTCGAGCGGGCAGCAGCGACAGATCGGGCTCGGAGTGCACGATCCGGTACAGCACGCTGACCGCGGGACCATCCCCGTACAGCGGCTCACCGAGGGCCGCGAACGCCGCGGTCTGGCCGAGCGCGAACACGTCGGTCGCCGCCGTGACCTCGCCCGCGGAGGCCTGCTCGGGAGCCATGAACTGGGGTGTGCCGACGGTGGACCCGGTGGCGGTGTACGAACTGACGCCCGCGGCCAGCGAGATACCGAAGTCGATCACGCGCGGTCCGTCGGACGCGAGCAGGACGTTCGACGGCTTCAGGTCGCGGTGCACGATCCCCGCGCCGTGGATGGCCTGGAGCGCCTCGGCGACTCCGGCCATCAGCCACAGCACCGCGGGCACCGGCAGCCCTCCGCCCCGGCCGACGGCTTCCGCCAGCGAGGGTCCGGGAACGTACAGCGTGGCCAGCCAGGGCGGTGCGCCGTCTGCGTCGCCGTCGATCAGCTCCGCGGTGTACGCGCCCTTGACCCGCCGGGCGGCCTCCATCTCCCGGCGGAAACGCCGCCGGAAGTCGGGGTCGTCGGCCAGTTCGGGCCGGACGACCTTGATCGCCACGGGTCGGCCGCCCTGCGTATGTGACAGATAGACCCGTCCCATGCCGCCTGCGCCGAGCCGCGCGGCCAGCCGGTAACCGGCCACCACGGCCGGATCGTCCGCCTGCAGCGGCTCGAACACCTCATGCGCGTCGCACGTCGCCACTCGTCACCCCCCTGATCCCCGGGATCACCTGATCCCGGATCCCCTGGCCTTCTGGCCCCCTGGCCCCCTGGTCAACAAGCGAGTTGCTGCTGACCGACGGCAGTAGCCTAAGCCGTCCCCGCCCCTGGGGGATCTACCTGTCGCGGTGGCTTTCGGCTCGCACGCCCGGGGTGCGGCTGGCTCATTCACGTCGAGGTCGCCAAATGTCGTCGACGGTTCCGGGAACGTAGCGGGAACGTAGTCGGAGCCGCCGCCACTGGACAGATGTGCGGAGCTGGTCCACTCTTCTCGTCCGTGATCACCCCTTCCCAATCCCCTGAGCCCAGCGCGGGCGCCCGCTCGCGGCAGTTCGAAGCCATCGCCGCCGTGGCGGAGCAGACGGCCGCCCTGCTGCGGTCGTGCGCGGACACCGCGGTGCCCATCCCTGGTGCGCAGTGGACCGTCGGCGAGGCCGCCGCCCACCTGATGGTGGCCAACGAGCTGATGGTCGGCCTCGCCGAGGGCCGCCAACTGCCGTACGGCGACGGCACCCCGGAGAGCCTCGCCGAGGCCAACGCCGCCTCCCTCGCCGCCTTCACCGAGCGCGACGGCGCCGTGCTGGCGGACGGCATCGTCCGTCACGCTCAGGCGTTCAACGAGGCGGCCTGTCTGCGCCCCGCGGACGAACCGACGCTCACCCCGCTGGGCCCCATGGACCTGGCGACCCTCGGCTCGTACCTGCTGACCCACATACTCGGCCACGGCTACGACATCGCCGTCGCGTTGCGCCGTCCCCACATGGTCGACCGTGAACGCGTCGAACTGACCCTGCCGTTCCTCACCTTGGCGATGCCCCGGGTCGTCGACAAACGGGCCGCGGCCGGCCATGACGGCTGCTACGAGCTGCGCGTGCGCGGCGGCTCCCGCTTCGCGGTGACCTTCGCCGACGGCGTCGCGACCGTGAGCGCCGAGCCACCGCGCCGTCCTGACTGCACGATCGAGGCCGAGCCGGTCACGTTCTTCCTGCTGGCGCTGGGCCGGTGCAGCCCGACGCGGGCCATCGCGCGCGGCAAGATCCTCGCTTGGGGGCGCAAGCCCTGGCGCGCCCCGGGCTTCCCCACCCTGTTCAGGGCGCCGTAGCGGGTGCCCGTGCCCGTACGGGAGTCGCTGCGGCGGCACCGCCCGTTTTTGTTGCTCAGGTCTTACTCAACTCTCTTCATCCCAGGCCGGATCACAGCGATGATCACTCCAACGAAGACATCGAGTGGCGAAGCGTGGACCGACCGCCGCCCGGTCGCCGAAGCGCAATCATGGGGGAGCGGAAATGGCGAAAGCAGTGCGGGCCTCGTTGGGGGAGATGTGGATCACATGCCAGGTCTGCAAGAGCGATCTCTTCCGTGAGCGAGGCGTCAAGCTCAACAGCACTGGTGGGGAGCTGTTCAATCTGGCCTGGGCCGATGAGACCGCGACGGGGCTGATCTGCTGGCGATGCGGCTTCGTGCACCTCTTCGTGAATCGAGAGATCCAGTTGCACCGCGTCAAGGACTGAGCGATGACTGACGTGCCGGCCATGCCGTGGCTCGCCGGCCAGTCAGTCGGTGGCGTGGCGGGGTGCCTTCTGCGGGATCGGGATGCAGAAGAGCGCAAGGGCGGCGGCCGTCAGGTACGCGGCCGCACCGATGGCCATGCTCGTCCGCAGCCCGGCGGTGAAGTTGCCCGCGGCGGCCAGCAGGGAGCCTCCCAGCGCGACGCCTGCGGCACTGCCAATCTGGCGGGTGGTGTTGAACAGGGCGGAGGCGGTGCCGGAGAACTCGTCCGGGGCGGCGGCCATCACGGTGGTGGTTGACCCGGTGAGGGCGAAGGACGTCCCGAAGCCCGCCGCCATCATCGGCGCGACGAGCAGTGCGTAGTCCGGGTTCGGTCCGGCCGCGGCCCAGCCGGCCAGGCCTGCCGCTCCGAGGAGCATGCCGGTGACCACAAGCGGGCGGTGTCCCGTGCGGCGTGCCAGTCGCCCGGACAGGACGGAGGCGAACATCGTCATCGCCACCGCCGGGAAGAGGGCGAGCCCGGTGCGCAGCGCGGTCAGGCCGCGCTGATGCTGGAAGTACAGACTGGCGGTGAAGACCATGCCGTAGAAGGCGAAGTTGAACAGCATGCCGATGGTCGCTGCCCCGCTCATCGGGCGGGAGCGCAGTAGACGCAGGGGCAGCACGGGGGTGCGGGCCAGGTGCTCGCGCAGGACGAACGCGGCGGCTGCCAGCACGCACAGGCCGGCCCCGGTCAGGATCAGTGGGTCCGCCCAGCCGCGTCGTCCGGCCTCGTTGAGTACGGCGGTCAGCAGGGCCACCATCGCGATGATCGCGCACTGGGCCGGCCAGTCCACGGGGCGGTCCGTCCGCCGGACCGAAGCGGGCACGCGGCGCAGCGTGAGCAGCAGGCAGGCGCATCCGACGGGCAGGTTGATGAAGAACACCCAGCGCCAGCCCACGGTCGTGACCAGGAGACCGCCCAGGAGGGGGCCGGCGGAGGCGGCGATGCCTGCCATGGAGCCCCACAGGCCGAAGGCCCGGGAGCGCTCGACGGGTGAGGGGTACGCCTCTTGGAGGAGAGCGAGGGAGGGGGGCACGATCAGCGCCGCACCGAGTCCTTCCAGCAGCCGGGCGGCGACCAGAGTCCCGGTGCTCGGGGCCAGCCCGCAGCCCGCCGAGGCGACGGTGAACACCGCTACCCCGGTGCAGAAGATCCGGCGGTTGCCCAGCCGGTCCCCGAGCGCACCGCCGGTGAGCAGCAGGCCGGCGAAGATCAGGGTGTAGCTGTTGGTGATCCACTGGATCCCGGTCAGTGAGGTCGACAGGTCCCGCCCCATCACCGGAACGGCGACGTTGATGACGGTCACGTCCAGGATGACCATGAAGTAGCCCGCGCAGACCGCGAGCAGCGGGGCCAGGGGCCGGCCCGAAGCCGCAGACCTGTCCGGTCCACAGCCCTGAGGGCCGCCGCTACGCATCATGGCGACACGTTATTTCAGGAACGCGCCTCCCTCGGCAGCCCACGGCCGTGTCAAGCTCTCACGCTGAACCGCTTCGTCAGGAGTGCGATTCGGGACGGCCGCGGGGCCGGGCCACCCTGGCCCGTGGGGTCAGGCATCGCCCGGCCCCTGCCAGGGTGGCCTCGCCTCGCCTCGCCTTGCTGCGTCCGTCAGGAGATTCGGACGAGGTGGGATGCGGTCTAGTACGGGCCGTTCACGTTGTCGATCGAGCCGTACCGGGCGGCCGCGTAGTGGCAGGCAGCGGTGATGTTGGCGACCGGGTCGTAGCTGTCCATCGACGTGCCGGGCACGTGGTAGGCGGCGAACGTGGGGGCGATGACCTGCAGGAGTCCCTTGGACGGGGTTCCGGCGAGAGCGTTGGAGTCCCAGTTGTTGATGGCCATCGGGTTGCCGGAGGACTCGCGCATGACGTTGCGGTGGATGCCCTCGTAGGAGCCGGGGATGCCATGCTGGGCCATGATGTCGAGCGACTCCTTGATCCAGCCGTCGAGGTCGTTCGTGTAGGACTTCTTCGCCGGGGCGACGGCGGGCTTGGCGGTGAGCGTGGTCGTGCGCTCGGAGCGGTCCGCCCGCTCGGCGGACGCCCTGGCGGCGGCCGGCTTCTGCGCGGACTCGGCCGGGCCCTTCTTGCCGAGGGTGAGCTTGACGCCGGGGTGGATCAGCTTCGGGTCGTCGCCGAGGACGCTGCGGTTGTCGTCGTACAGCTTCTTCCACCCGCCGCTCAGGGAGTGGTCTCGGGCGATCTTGGAGAGGGAGTCTCCCGCGACGACGACGTAGCTCGTCTGGGCCGCGGCGGGCTTGGCCGCCGTGTCGGCCTGCGCCGCGCTGGCGGCGGTCGCGCCGAGCAGCGGGAGAACGAGCACAGCCCCGCCCGTGCCTGCTGCGGCGAGGCCCCGGGTGAGCGAGCTGGACTTGGGGCGGCGGTGCTTTCCCTGTGCAGCCATGACGAATTCCTCTCCGTCGCCTACGAGGTGAGCTGTCGGGTTCGGACGGGAGACGTCCGGCCGCACTGTGAATGCGACTTCACCCCGAGCCGTTCCGGAATCCGGATCAGCGACTTACCTGGGTTCCCCGCTCCTGCCGTGCGTGCGTGAGTGAGTGGGAGTTTCCGGACAGCGGCAGGATTCGGCGTTCCATCCGGATTGGCCGTGACGTTAGGCGAGAAAGCCCGGACGGAACAAGACCAAAATTTGAATAGGGAATGCGCGAGGTCGGTTCCTGGCGGCCGGAACACTGCGCCCTCTTTGATCGAAAAGCCCAACTCTCTTTGCGTGGAACGGAAGTCCGCTCGGCCGGCCCCGGGGGCCAAGGTGGTCGGCGTGACCCATTTCACTGAATGGGATGCGGGTTGGAATGCGGCTCGACGGAGATGCCGGAGCGTGATGTTTCGCGTGAATGCCGGGCAATGCGGTCAGTCTTTGTATATGTCGTTAATAATGCGAAGAAGTATCATTCATGCGCAAACATGGACATATCGAGGAGTGGGCATTTCGTGTCAAACTGGACATATGTCCATCAATGCTGGCCTGGCCGCGTCCGGACCTTCCTCTGCACGCACCGTTGAGGCACTCGCTGCGGCCGATGGTCGGCAGGCCCTCTCGGGTCAGTGGAATGTGGAGTTCCTAGTTCCTGCTCGAGTGCATCCCGGATGGCGCGATTCGTCGACGGCTGGGTGGCGCCTGGTGATTCCTCGACCGTGAGCTGATGCCCGGCGTTCCCAAGTGGTCGGGTCCATTGGGCGGCCTTGCCGGCGGGCGAGTTGAGTTCTCTGCGGACAGGTCAACGATGGTCACAGGGCTAAAGATTGATGGTCCAACCGCCAGTCCCGAAGGCGAAGGACGCCTCGAATCAGGGTCTTGGCAGTTCCGTCGAGACCGATCCCGATAGTGACGGGACGTCAATTAGGGACCGGAACGCACCATCGGATAATTCAATTGATCCCACTCACTGAAACGCGAGAGGGAGCGGGAGCGTCACTATCGACGGCTCGCTCACGGCCTTCCTCGTCGCCGTGCTCAGCGGCCGGCTTCCCGTCCCGCTCAACAGAGCCTGACCGAAGGCACGCCGCCGTACCTGCCAGGGCGCACTGCCGGCAATCCCACCCATCGGGAAAGCGCCATGGCCGTCGTCCTGCCTCCGGCCCATACTCGTCTCCCGCCGGCTGACAGGGGCGGGGCGGCACCGACGTGCTGATCCCCGTCCACCACGAGGACACGCACGCGCGCACGGCCGCCGACTGGCGCATCGTCACCCGCGCCGTTCACCTGCTCTGGTACGAGCGCCGTGCCTTCCCGGCTGCCGGCGCACAACCACCGGCAACCCACCACATCCAAGGGACGAGATGCCGAACACGCAGAACAGCACCACGCAGAACACGACCACACAGAACAGATGGGACCAGGAGTGCGACGTCCTGGTGGCCGGTTCCGGCGGTGGCGCGCTCACCGGCGCGTACAGCGCGGCGGTCCGTGGACTGGACACCCTGGTCATCGAGAAGACCGGCTACTTCGGCGGCACCACCGCCTACGCAGGCGCCGGCCTGTGGCTGCCGGGCAATCAGGCCCAGGAGCGGGGCGGTGTGGCGGATTCCGCCGACCTTGGTCGCGCGTACTTCCGTGGGGTGGTGGGCGACGCCACCCCGCATGAGCTGCAGGACGCCTACCTCGACCACGCCGGAGAGACGGTCGCCTTCCTCGAGGGCAACGCGCACGTGCGATTCGAGTACCGCGCCTTCCCCGACTACTACGCCGCACCCGGCCGCTTCGAGGCGGGCCGCGCTGTGTTCCCCGTGGACCTGCCGGCGCCCGAGGCGCCGCACGCACTTCTCGGCGCGGTACGGCCACCGGCGTGGGCCGAACGGTTCGGTCTGCCCATGCCTGACGGCCCGCTCACCGACGGCCGTGCCTTGATCGGTCGCCTGCTGCTCGCGCTGGAGTCCACCGGGCACGGCCGCACCCTGCGGCACACCGCCCTGCGACGGCTGATCGTCGAGGGCGACCGCGTGGTCGGTGCCGAGGCCGAGCAGGACGGCGGCACTGTGCGGATCCGCGCCCGCCGGGGAGTGCTGCTCGCCGCGGGCGGCTTCGAGGCCAACGCCGAGCTGCGACGCCAGTGGCAGAACCTGCCCGGTGCCGACTGGACGATGGGCGCACCTGGAGGCAACACCGGAGACGCGATCACCGCGGCGGCCGAGGCCGGAGCCGCCACCGCTCTGCTCGACGAGTCGTGGTGGTGCCCGTCGTTGCGCTTCCCCGACGGTTCGGCCGCCTTCACCCTCGGCCTGCATGGCGGGATCTTCGTCGACGGCTCCGGCCGCCGGTTCGCGAACGAGTCGCTGCCGTACGACCGGATGGGCCGTCAGATGCTGGCCGCCAAGGCCGGAACCACGCACGACAACCCGGTCTGGTGGGTCTTCGACGGACGGTTCGGCGACGAACTGCCCGGGATTACGGTGGTGCCCGCCGACCGGAAGGCCTTCACCGAGGCCGGGCTGTGGCGCACCGCTGACACGCTGTACGGCCTCGCCGAGCGAATAGGTGTCGACGCCGGAGCCCTGCGGACCACCGTGCAGACGTTCAACAGCTACGCAGCCGACGGCGTCGACGCGGACTTCCATCGTGGAGAGGACCCGTACGACCGCTTCTTCGCCCAGGGCGACGCGGTCAACCCCTGCCTGGTGCCGATCGAGGAGGGCCCGTTCCACGCGGTGCAGATCGTCCTCGGCGACCTGGGCACGAAGGGCGGTGTACGGACCGACGCCCGGGCCCGGGTGCTGCGCGAGGACGGCAGCGCGGTCCCCGGTCTGTACGCGGCGGGCAACACCACCGCCTCCGTCTCCGGCCCCGTCTATCCGGGGCCCGGAGTACCCATCGGCTCCGCCATGGTCTTCGGGCACATCGCCGCCTCGGACATGGTGCAACAGCGGGCGGTGGCCCGGTGATCGGGAACGCCGCCCGCGTGGCCGTCCACGCCGGCCGCCACAGCACCCGTACGCGATCGCGTATTCCGGTTCCGTGAGGAGAAGTTGATGGAATGCGCTCTGGTGCTCCACGTCCCACGGTGACGCGGTGACGTTCTTGCCGTCGGAGCAGTCCGGGGTCATCACCGGGACGACCCTGCGGGGGTGGACCGCGGGATCCTCGCGGCGCCGGGCTGGTTCCGGCGTGACGAGGAGTGCTTCACCAACATGCCCCGTCCGCTGCGGTGAACGGCCGACGCGGCTGACGGGGCGGGCCGCGTCCTGCCTGCCCGCCCACGCCAGTGCTACCGGTTCAGCGCCGCGCTGCGTCCTGCCCTGCGGCCGAAGAAGCTGCCGTCGCCGAGCGACGCACCGCTCGCGTACCCCCAGGAGGCGATGCCCGCCGTGGCCCGGCCCGCCGCGTACAGCCCGGGGATCGGCTCCCCGTTCACATGCAGCACCTCGGCGTCCGTGCCGGTGGTCAGTCCACCGAGGGCGAAGCCCGAGGTCATGCCCCGCAGGTCGACCGCGCCCAGCGGGCCGCGCAGCGGCCGCAGCCAGCGGGCGGCCTTGTGCAGCAGCGGGTCCCGGCCCTCCTCGGCATGCCGGTTGTAGACCTCCAGCGTCGCCTCCAGGGCACCGGGCGGCAGCCCCATCTCGGCGGCCACCTCGGCCGCCGTCTCGCACACCCAAGTCGGCCTCAGCTGGAGGGAGTCCGGTGCGGAGGAGGCTTTGCGGGCCTCCTCGAACCCCTGCTCGTCGAGGACGAGGAACGTCTGGTTGTCCTGCTGGAAGAGTGCGGCCTGACCGATCCGCCCGGGGTACGTGTCCTCGTTGATGAATCGCTGTCCCCGGCCGTTGACCATCATTCCGCGGATCAGGTACTGCGGGTCCATGTGGAGCGCGACCTCGCAGGCGTCCATGTGCGCGACCCCCGCGCCCAGCGCCTGAGCGAGTCGGACCGCGATGCCGTCGTGCTCCTCGACCGCCGAGCCGGGACGGTCGAGGAGCAGTGGGGCGTGTGCCGCCAGCATGCCCTCGTTGTAGGTGAAGCTCCCGGTTGCCAGGACCACGCCGCGCCGGGCTCGTATGGTGATCCGCTCGCCGTAACCGCGCGCGACCACTCCGCACACCCTGCCGTCCTGCCCGACCACCAACTGCTCGATGCGCGAGCCGTATCGGGCCTTGACGCCGAGCCGTTCGGCGGTCTCCACCAAGGGCTTCATCAGCATGTATCCGCCGCCGCGTTCGCCGGTGCGCTTGTTCTCCATCCGCGGGAGGTGCCCACGCGGCGCGGGCTGGGCGATCTCGTCAAAGGGGTGCGCGTTCTCGCCGCCGGAGTACATCAGCCCCTCGTCGGCGGCGGGTTCCCAGGCGGGCTCGCCGTAGAAGACGGGCTTGAACGGCACACCGCACTCGACCAGCCAGTCGAAGTGCGCGACGCTGCCCTCGCAGTACGCGGAGATCTTCGCTGCGTCGCTGCCCGGCCCCATCGCGGCCATCAGGAACGCGGACATCGCCTCGGGGGAGTCGTCGAACCCGCAGGCACGCTGCAGTGCGGTACCGCCGCCCAGGTAGATGAAGCCACCGGCAAGCGCCGCGGCCCCGCCCCAGCCGCCGGCCCGCTCGAGGACCAGAACCTCGGCCCCCGCAGTGGCGGCCTCCACGGCGGCCGCGGCTCCGGCCACGCCGTACCCGGCGACCACCACGTCCGTGGTGAGGTCCCAGGTGCCGATCTCCGTTGCTGCGCACGGTCTCATGCCGTCGTCCTCTCGCCTCGGGGAAGGAAGGCAGGAGCGTAGAGCGGCCGCTCGCCACCGCACACGCCGCAGGTCCCGGTGAGCGGGAAAACGGCCGGCACAGGGCGAAGCAAGCCGAGTCCCCACGCTTGACGGCCCGCGGCGGGAGGTCGCCGCGAAGGTGGAACCGGTGAGCGGTCCGTGTGGGTAGCCCCAGGTCAGGGTGAAGTCGGTGGATGTGCCGTCGGCGTACTCGGCGTACTGGACCCGGGCGGTGCCGGAGGGCGAGCCGTGGCCGTCGAGGGAGGCGATGCCGAGGCCGGTGCCGAGGTCGGTGCCTTGCGTAGCTGAAGAAGGTACGCCGCAGTCAGCGCAACGGCACGGTCCTCGTCACCCGACAGCTCCACGAGGGCACGTGACGCCGTCTTTCCCGGGACGGCGGCCAGCGCCTGAGTCACCCGTCCGCGTGCTGCCGCTTCAGTGGTGTCGTGGGTGAGGCGGTCGACGAGCCAGGTCGCGATCTGATCGGCCGTCGCGGTGTCGCTCGCCAGCACGCTCAGTGCGTCGGCTGCGTCGACATCGTTCTTTCCGTCCACGATCATGTCGATGAGCACCGGGACCGCGTCGGCCACGCCACGTGTCCCGAGCGCCAGAGCCGCACACCTGCGGACCACGACGTCGGAGTTCGCGAGGGCCTGCCGCAGCCGCGCGGTGGCCTCACCGCCGGTCATCTCGGCGAGGGATCGAACGGCACGTTCCCGCACCGCGGCCACCGGTGAGCCGAGGCCCTCCGCCAGCAGTGCCGGGCCGCCGTCGCCCGATCGCGCCAGCGCCCAGCGAATGGCTCCGGCGACGTTCGGCTCCGTCTCGCTCAGTGCCGCCTCGACCAGAGCCCCCACCGGGACGGGAACCTCCACCGCGGAGAGAGCCGCGCGCTGGCGTGCGTCGGCGCTCGTCGAGCCCAGTGCCTGGAGGAGCGCGACGACCTGAAGGACGTCCTCCCAGTCGGCGGGATTCGCGGCATCGATCCGGCGCAGCCGCGTGAGCAACTCGGTCTCGGCCGCGATGCGTTCGCGTGTCTGACCGATGAGGTCGCCGACGAGCGCCGAGGGCGTGAAGCCGGAATCGTCGAGCGCGCGCCCGATCTCACGCAGCGACAGCCCCAGCGACCGCAGGCTCTCGATGTGGAAGATCCGCCGGATGTCCTCCCCGTCGTACTCCCGATAACCGGAGCCCGTACGACCGGAAGGTCGTATTAGGCCCAGCGACTCGTAGTGCCGGAGCATGCGGGCACTGACCCCGGACCGTCGCGCCACCTCACCGATCAACACGTCTTATCGTCCCTCCTGGCCGGACCCGCCGAGGGCCACTACGCGCTTCGCCTCCTCGATCGCGAACTCGAATCCGGTGTCCGGATCGCGCAGCAGCCGTTGTGTGGCGAGCGCGTGCGCACGCACGCGCGGGTCAGGGACCATCGTCGCAGCACGCAGAGCCGGCGCGATTGCTTCACCCAGCGCGACCAGTGCCCGGCTGAGACTCAGCTGCGTCTCCCGCTCACCGCGCCCGAGCTGCGTCGCCAGCGCCGCGGCCAAGGCGGGCTCCTCGCCTTCCGGTACGAGTACGACCGCGGCCCGCCAGGCGCTCCGCGCCACCTCGTCGTCGGCGTCGGACAACAGCGTCCGTGTGATCGCCGGCCAGGCCTGCCGGTCTCCGATCTTGGACAGCGTGTGCAGCGCCTGGCTCCGTGCCTGCGCACGCTCCGAGCGGACCTCGCGGACCAGCCCGGGAAGCGTCAAGGACACCGGATGGCGGGTGAGCGCCCAGGTCAGCATGTCGCGGACGAAGAACTCGGGCTCGATCGCGCTTCGCTCGACGAGCTTGTCGACGAAGCGCGGGTCAGGCGCCGTGCCGACGGCCAGCGCAGCCCGCAGTCGCACGGACGAGCGGCCGTCCTCCAGCCCTTGGAGCGCTCGAATCGCATCCATGGTCTGTCCTGTGATCGTCATCGAGACCACCTCCTGGCATGCAGTGAAAGCCTTGTCACCGTGTCAAGGTCAAAGAGGGCCCGCTGCGCGATCACCAGTCAGGGGGGATGACTTCGGTGGAGATCGCCGGTCACTGGGCGAAGCTGAGCCTTCGGCTCGGTCAGTCGGGCCGACCACGGGCCTCAGGCGCCCCTCCTCTACGCTCGGTGATCGACGCGGCGGCCGCCGTGAACGGGAGCGACGGGGGAGATCGTGATGGGTGAGGGCCGGCGCAGACTGTGGCAGACGTTGGCCGTGGGCGGGATCGGACTGAGCCTGTACGCGGGCATGCTGACCGTCGACGACATCCGCGACCGGGCTTCCAGCGAGCGCGACATCGCCGCGGCCTGCGACCACCTGGTGTCGGGGGCGCAGGTGATGGATCTGCAGGGCGGCATGGTCCGAGCTGAGTCCAGCGACTATGACGAGTACCGGCTCGATGCACGGCATCGGAGCGCCTGCACCATCTACAAGGTGAGCGGCTCGAACAGGACCAGCGACCTGTTCCGGCTGATCGTCGAGAGCAGCGACGATTCCGAGCCGGTGAACGTGATCGGCGACAGGGGCTCCCCGTTCAGCACGTTCGACGGCTACCAGCCGAAGGACGACGTCACCGCGGTCGCCGACCGCGAGCCTGAAGCGCGGCCGCTGGGCGACGGCACGCTGGGCTCGTACACGAACTTCCGCACCACCATCCGTGCCGCATGTGCCCCCAGCAGTAACATGGCGGCGCCTAGGCTGCTGAACGTCACCGCCGTGGCCCGGTACCCGGAGGTCTCCGCCGAGGACCGCCGGCGCCTGGCCCGCATAGCTCGCTCGGCCACGCAGCAGCTCACCCACCGGATCGGCTGCCGGACCCGACTACCGGCCTTGCCCGACCGGATGACCGCGGTCCCCTCGAAGCTGGGCAAGGCCGCCTCGGCCACCGGCTCCTGCCGCTGGGTCGGCCAGTTGGTCAAGGAACGGGGGCAGGGCCGGCTGCCCGACCGCGTTCTGACGATTCCCGCCCGTGAGGCGAACCCCGTCGAAGGCTGCCTGCTGGCGGTCGGCCCCGGCCGGGTCCGAGCCATCGCCGACGGCCTGGACGACGATCAGCGCGACTACGCCGAGGGCGCGCTCACGCACTCGCCCTGGTGGCTGCGCACGGTGTCCTACTTCGGTGCCGAAGCAGAGTCCGTGGGCTACGACGAGGTCGGCGACGACGTGATCCTCAAGCCGGGAACGGCGGGAGCCAAGGAGGGCGCCTGGTGGGCGTCCTCGATCTGCGACGGCAAGCCTGCCCTGCACACCCTCACAGCCGGCCACGTCTACGACGACATCCTTGGCCCCAAGACGCTCAGCTCCCTGTTCCGCGCCTACGTCGACGACATCACCACCCGGCGCGGCTGCACCCACGTCACTTACCCCGCCGCCAAGGACTTCCGCGACTTGTGATCGCCAACTCCCTGGCCGGGGGCGGCCGTGGCTCCGGTCCCTCGGTGCTCAGCTGTGTTCTTCGGCGAGCGAGGGCCTCGGCTGTGCCGGACGCGATCGGCGCCACGCCGTCGCGGGCAGCGGGGTGTGGCCGCGGCGCACGATCTTGCTCACCACGACCATCACGGCGAAGTTGAGCACTCCGCTGATGAGGCCGACATTGACGCCGAAGGTGTCGACATGCCCGTAGTAGAGCACCAGGGCCAAGACCGTGCCGACGATCAGGCCCGCCGACACACCCACCGCGCGGATGCCCCGCATGAAGAAGATGGCCATGGTGCCGGGCACAAGTTGCATGCCGACGTAGTAGAGCAGGTTGAGGATCGTCACGAGCAGTGCCGGCGAGGTGTAGAGGGTCAACAGGATCGACAGGCAGAAGAACAGCACGATCCCGGTACGGACCCAGAACCGCTGCCACCGCTCGGGGATGTTGGGCACGACGTTGCGGCTGATGAGGCCACCCAGGCTGAGACCGCCGAAGGCCAGCACGAAGATCGCCGACACGAACGCGGCTCCGGCGACGAGCCCGACCAGCCAGGGCGGCAGGATTCGGATGGCAGTGGCGATGAAGGCGCTGTTCGGATCCTTCAGGTCCGGCAGCTTGTCCACAGCGAAGTACGTCGCGATGATCAGGAACGGGTACATCAGCATGTAGAGCGGGAACCAGACGTACTGCTTCTTCAGTGCGCGCTCCGACTTCGCGGTGAAGGCGTGCGTGCCTGCCGTCTGAGAGCCGGTGCCGCCCGCCGGAACCATCTGCGCGATGATCGTGGTCAACGTGAACAGGAACGCCGAGGGGGGAACCGACTCGGCGACGAATGCCGGGCGCCGTACGGCGTGCGCCGAGGCGGCGTCGAAGATGTCGCCCACCCCGCCGGTCGCGACGAGGATGGCCGCCACCGCGACGACGAAGATCGCGACGAGCATCAGCGTGTCCTTGAGGGGGGCGAGTGTCGCTTGCTGGCGCATCCCGCCGAACACGACGCACAGGAGCGCCAGCACCGAGGCGATGATCAACGTCAGCGTCGGCGGGATGTCGATGCCTGCGCCCGCGATCGCGTAGGACAGCCCGGCGAAGCTGTACTGCGCGCTGAACAGCGCCGCGAGGAACGTCACGACGAAGATGATGATCTCCAGCGTCCTGCTCCTGAAGTGGCGGCGGAAGACGTCGGCCTGCGTCATCGCGTCGTAGCGTCGCCCCACACGGTTCCAGTAGGGGGCCAGGAAGTACGCCACCGGCCAGGCCAGGACGATGTATCCCAAGAACCACATCGCGTAGCTGAACCCCTTGGCGTACACGCCCGACGGGAAAGCGACCAGCGTGCCGATCGTGTAGAACTCACCTGCCGAGATGAAGAACAGGGTCCAGGTGCCGAATGAGCGGTTGCCGACCAGCAGTTGGCCGACCGTGACTCGCCTGACGCGTAGCGCCCCGACGACGGCGACGAGCACCGCGATCGCGACGATGCCGATGAAGACCGTTGTCTGCATCACCACTCCTCCCCGTCGTCGAACTCCAACTCCTCATGAACCGGGCCGTCGATGACGTACCAGCAGATCGCCAGGCACACGGTCGTCAGCACGAACCAGCCGAAGATCCAGAAGTACAGGAAGGGGAAGCCGAAGATCTTGATCGAGATCCCGTTGAGGAGGAACGGCGCCACGGCGATGCCGAGGAAGGGAATGACGAGTCCGATGAGAACACTGAGAGCGGTGCGCGTTCCTGATGGTCGGGCGGTTCGTGCTGGTGGCATGACGACTCCTCGCTGTGTGCGGGTGCACCCCAGTAGTGGCGTCAGCAGGGTGGGGGGCAAGGTCCAGATCTTCGTCTCGCGGCGGTGCCAGCACCGCTCGCGGCGCACTTCTACGGCGGCTGGATGGCATGCCGGGGCCTTCGGCGGGAAACGGTCTGGTCCCATCCAGCAGAGCCGAACTGGACCTGGCCGGCCAAGGAACCGACGCTGAAACTAACAGTGCTAGTTACCATCGCGCCGGAGCCGACTCTCAACAGCGTGCGCTCATGAACCTCCTCGAAGCGCAGGTAGCTGTTGGCGACGGAGTTGATGTTGCCGATGTCGGTGGAGACCATGACGCGCGGCGGCATGGCACGCTCCGCTGCACTGAGCGACTACCGGGAACGGCTCGACCGCCGCATCGCCTCGCAGGGCATCAACGTCGGCCGCCGTAGGAGACGGCCGGGCGGTCCATGGCCGCGCCCTCTCGTAACGGATTCACCCTGCTGACGGAGTTCGACGACGCAGGCCCCTCATCGGCGCGAAGAAGGAACGGGGCTGCGGCTACGCGCTGCCGACCATCATCGGAGCCAAGGCCGCGGGGACGGCGCCTGGGGCATGAGCATGGGCGAGATCATGACCGCCGTACGACATGACATCCCCGTCACCGCCGTTGTCTTCCACAACCGTCAGTGGGGCGCGGAGAAGAAGAACCAGGTCGACTTCTACAACCGGCGCTTCGTCGCGGGGGAGCTGGAGAACGAGAGCTTCGCCGCCATCGCCGAGGCCATGGGCGCCGACGGCATCGTCGTGGAGAAGCTGTCCGATGTCGGTCCGGCCCTGCAGAAGGCCGTCGACGCCCAGATGAACGAGGGCAGGACGACGGTCATCGAGATCATGTGCACCCGCGAGCTCGGCGACCCGTTCCGCCGCGACGCGCTGTCCAAGCCGGTGCGGTACCTGGAGAAGTACCAGGACTACGTCTGAGGTACCCGAGCCGGCCGGCGCTCGCGCTCCCGCGACCGGCTGTGACTGCGGGGGTCCCGGTCCCGGCTGCCCTGTCAGGGGCCGGGACCCCCGCACCCGGTGCGCCGTGCGCGCCCCTCACGCGCTCGGCGCACCTCCGGATCCCGGACCGCACGCCCGGCGCCCCGCCGGAGCCGACCCCATGTGCCGGCTCCCATGCCTCGCTCCTTCCCTCCGACCCGCCCCGCTCACGCCAAGGGAACAGCCCCATGCTCATCGACCCGCTCGACCCGGCGAGGACCCCCGCAGGACCGGCCGGAGCCGCCGTGCAGCAGCTTCTCGACTCCTGGGCCGAGCGACTGCGGCCCGCTTCCCGCCGCCCCCGCGTCGCCCTGGCCGAGGGAACCGACTCACGGGCGATCTGGGCCGCGGTCCACCTCGCCGAACAGCACGCCATCACCCCGGTCCTGGTCGGCGACCCGGCGCGGATCCGCGCACGCGCGGCCGAACTAGGCATGAAGCTGCCCGATGACCCCGACCGGCTGGACCTGCTCGACCCGGCAGCCCTCGCCGCCGACGACGAGTGCGCCGACACCCTCGGGAAGGCGCTGTCCGCCCGGCGCGGTCTCGCACTCGCCGGGCAGCGCGCGCTGGCCACCGATCCCCTGTACCTCACCGCTACGGCGCTGCGCCTGGGAAAGGTCGACGCGTGCGTCGCCGGGAGCAACCGTCCCACCGCGGACGTCCTGCGGGCCGGACTGTACGTCGTCGGCCTTGCCCCGGGGATCCGCACCCTCTCCAGCAGCTTCCTCATGGTGATGCCCAGCGGTGATCTCCTCGGCTACGGCGACTGCGCTGTCGTCGTCGACCCGACCAGCAGAGAACTCGCCGACATCGCCCTCGCCACCGCCGCCACCTACCGGGCCCTCACCGGCGATCCGCCCCGGGTGGCACTGCTGTCCTTCAGTACCAAGGGCAGCGCATCCCATCCGCAGGTGGACCGGGTGCGCGAGGCACTGAGCCTCGTCCGTGCCACCGCGCCGGACCTGGTCGTCGACGGCGAGCTGCAGTACGACGCGGCGGCCGTCCCGGCGATCGGCCGGTCCAAGGTGCCCGCGTCGAAGCTCGCCGGCCGGGCCAACACCTTTGTCTTTCCCGGCCTGGCTGCGGGCAACATCGGCTACAAGATCGCCCAGTGGACCGGCGGGGCCGCCGCCCTCGGCCCACTGCTCCAGGGACTGGCCGCGCCGCTGCACGACCTCTCGCGCGGCTGTTCCGGATCGGACATCGCGGCCCTTGCCCTGGCAGGCGCCCTGCAGGCGGACGGCGCCCGCGCCCCTCATGCACAGGAGGAAACACCATGCCCCTGACGTCCCCGACCCCTTCTGCCCGCACCGCTTCCCGCGGCGGAATCCGCCTCGCCGTCATCGACATGGCCGGCACGACGGTCACCGACGCGGGCGCTGTCGAGAACGCCTTCGTCCAGGCCCTGCGCCACATGGACGTACCGGAAGGCAGCGCAGCCCACGCACGCATGATGGACCACGTCCGCGCCACCATGGGCGAGTCCAAGATCTCCGTGTTCCGTCACCTCTTCGGCGAGCCGGACGACGCGGACCGGGCGAACGACATCTTCGAGCGGGCCTACGCCGAACTCGTCGCTGCCGGCCACTGCAAGCCGATCCCCGGAGCACAAGAGACGATCGAGGCCCTCCGCGCGTCCGGCATCGCTGTCGTCCTCAACACGGGTTTCTCGCCCGGGACCCGCGACAGTCTGCTGGCTTCCCTCGGCTGGCTGGACCTCGCCGACGAGGTGCTCTCACCGGCCGACGCGGGCCGTGGCCGCCCGTACCCCGACATGGTGCTCACCGCCGTCCTGCGCACCCAGACGCCCTCGGTCCACGACACCGTGGTCGTCGGCGACACTCCGTACGACATCGAGGCGGGCCTGCGCGCCGGAGCGGGGCTGGTCGTCGCCGTGCTGACCGGTGCCCACACTGAACCCGAGCTGCGCGCCGCCGGAGCGCACTACGTCATCGAATCCGTCCGCCGCCTTCCGGAGGTCCTCCAGGGCAGCTGAGCGACACTTCTCTCGCGCGCTCCTGCAACTGGGGCGCAGGCAGCGGCAGTACGGCGGGACCTCGCCGTACTGCCGCCGCCTGCGCCCTCGGGCCTGTCCGGCGGATCAGGTGGCGTGCCGGACCCCGCGACCTGATCCGCCGGACAGGCCCTAACGCTGCTTGGCCACCCGGAGCAAGTGGAGCGCCGGTTCCGGCAGTTCGCGCCCCTTGGGCCAGACCGCGTGCAGAACCCGGTGCAGCCGGACGGCGGGATCGACCTCGACCTCGACGAGCCGGCCGGACGCCACGTCCTCGCGCACAGCGAGAGCGGAGAGCACCGCGGGGGCCAGACCCCGGGCTGCCGCGCTGCGCAGCGGCGCGGTGGAGCCGAGTTCGAGGACCGGCACGGCGATTCCGTCGTACGGGCGCAGTGCCCGCTCCAGCGTCTCCCGTGTGCCGGAGCCCGCCTCACGCAGCAGCAGTGGCGTGTCGGCCAGCTCGCGCCCGGTGAGCGCACTGCGGCGGTGTGTCCAGGGGTGACCGGGCGTCACCACGACCGCGAGCCGGTCGCGTCCCACCGCTGAGCTGTGCAGATCGTCCGGGACCCGAGGGCCCTCGACGAAACCCAGATCGCAGCTTCCGCGGCGCAGTGACTCGACCACGCCCCAGCTGTTGGTCACCGTCAGCCCGACGTGGGCGTCCGGCGCACTGTCCCGCATGGTGACGAGCCAACCCGGCATCAGCTCCTCCGCGATGGTCAGACTGGCGGCCACGTGCAGTCGGCTGTCCTGCCGTGACCGCAGGGCCGCCGCCCCCTCGACCAGTGCCGCGGCCTGTTCGAGCACCGCGCGGGCCCAGTCGGTCACCACCGCTCCGGCCGGGGTGAGCCGGGATCCCGCAGTGGACCGGTCCAGGAGATGGAGCCCGAGATGGCGCTCCAGCGTGCGCATCCTCGCACTGGCCGACGGCTGGCTGATGAGCAGCCGCGCCGCAGCCCTGCCCAGGCTGCCCGTCTCGGCGACGGTGACTAGCAGTTGCAGTGACTGCAGGTCGGGCAGAGGTCGTTGACCGCCATCGGGGGCCTCGCCGTGCTCACCCATACGACACCTCTCAAGCGACGCGTCTCGTGCGGGCTCTTCAAAGAAGACCCTCATAGGGAAACCACCATAGGGGAGCCCTCATAGGGGAACCCTATGACCTGGGTTCGGATTGGTGTCTACCGGGGTGCGGGGATCCCCCAGACGCTGGTGATCATGACACTGAGCACGGAACGCACCCAGTCACCGTCCCCCGGTCGACAGCCGGCGAAGCCGTCACCCGGAGGCAGCGCGCCGGCCCCGGGTCCGGTGCGCCGCAACGCTCCCGGCCTCGCGCTCGCCGTCGTAGGGCTCGGCCTCGCCGAGGCGCTGCACACCTTCCTGCCCGCCGTGCCGATGCTGACCGCCGCCGTCGTACTCGGAGTCATGGCGGCGCACGTTCCCGGCCTCCATCCGTTCGTACGCGGTCGGGGCCGTGCGGGGCTCTCGACGGCCGGCAAACGACTGATGCGCGCCGGCATCGTGCTGCTCGGACTCAAACTCAGCATCGGTGACGTCCTCGGCCTCGGCTGGGCGACGGTGACCATGGTGCTCGGCGTGGTCCTCGCCACCTTCTTCGGGACCTGGTGGCTCGGCCGGAAGCTGGGCCTGCCGGGCGACCAGCCGCTGCTCGTCGCCACCGGCTACTCGATCTGCGGCGCCTCCGCGATCAGCGCCGTCAGTTGTGCCCTGGGCAAGGACGAGGACGATGAGCAGTTGGCTGCCGACGTGGCGACCTCCGTCGCTCTGGTCACCCTGTGCGGGACCCTCGCCATCGCGGTCCTTCCACTGCTGCACCACCCGCTCGGCCTCGACGACATTCAGTTCGGCCGGTGGGTGGGCGCCGGCGTCCACGACGTCGGCCAGGTCGTGGCCACGGCGCAGACCGCGGGCCCGACCGCGCTCGGCGAAGCCGTGATGGTCAAGCTGATCCGCGTGGCGATGCTCGCACCGCTGGTCGCCGGAGTCGCGGTGGCCCACCGGCGCCGCCGGACCCATGACCGGGCCGGCGGCCCGCAGGTGGCGGACGCCCGCCGCCCGGCCGTGGTGCCGCTGTTCGTGATCGCTTTCCTGGCGATGACGGCCCTGCGCAGCACGGGCCTGCTCCCCACCGGAGTGCTCGACGCCGCGGACACCGCGCAGCAACTCCTCCTGGCCATGGCGCTGTTCGGCCTCGGCAGCGCCGTACATCTGCCGTCGCTCGGCCGCTCAGGAGTCAGGACGGCCCTGCTCGGTCTCGCCTCCTGGGTGGTCGTCGCGTCGGTGAGCTACGCGGGAGTCCTGCTCACCACCTGAACGGTCACCACCTGAGCGAGCACACCGGGCCCCAGGCCCGCGCCGCTCTAAAGGACCTTGGCCAGGAAGCTCTTGACGCGGGCGTTGTCGTTGGCCGGTGAGAAGAACTCCTCGGGCGGCAGGTCCGCGGCGATCCGGCCGCCGTCGATGAACACGACGCGGTCCGCGACCCTCCGGGCGAATCCCATCTCGTGCGTGACCACGACCATGGTCATGCCGTCCTTGGCCAGACCGCTCATGACCTCGAGGACATCGTGGACCACCTCGGGGTCCAGCGCGGACGTGGGTTCGTCGAAGAGCATCAGCTGCGGATCCATGGCCACGGCCCGTGCGATGGCGACACGCTGCTTCTGGCCTCCGGAGAGCCGGTTGGGGAAGACGTCCTCCCGGTGGCTCATGCCGACCCGGCCGAGCAGGGCGCGGCCCCGCTCCTCGGCGTCCTCGCGGCTGCGCCCGAGCACATTCATCTGCGGCAGCACGACGTTGCGCAGCGCGGTCATGTGCGGGAACAGGTTGAACTGCTGGAAGACCATGCCCATGCGGGCACGCAGCTGGTTGAGGTCGGACCCCGTCGCACTCAGCTCGTCCCCGTCGAAGACGACACGTCCGGTGGTCGGCGTCTCGAGCAGGTTCAGGCAGCGCAGGAAGGTCGACTTGCCGCCGCCGCTGGGGCCGATGACCGCGACGACCTGGCCGGGCTCGACGGCGAAATCGATGCCGCGCAGGACCTCGTGCTCGCCGTACGTCTTGGTGATGCCGTGGGTTTCCAGGAGTGCCATCAGACATACACCGCCATCTTCTTCTCGATCACTTGGGTCGCGGATCCGATGAGGTTGGTCAGGATGTAATAGAGGAGCCCGATGAACAGGTAGACGGTCAGCGCGTCGAACGTGCGGGAGATGATGGTCTGGCCGACGAGGAACAGTTCACCGATGGTGATGAAGGAGACCAGCGCCGAGTTCTTGGTCAGCGACACGAACTCGTTGCCCAGCGAGGGGAGCATGCGCAGGAACGCCTGGGGGACCACGACATGGCGCATCGCCGCGGCGTGGGACATGCCGCAGGAACGGGCGGCCTCGATCTGACCGCGGTCCACCGACTGAACGGCACCGCGGAAGATCTCGGTGACGTAGGAGCCGCTGTAGAGGCCGAGGGCGATCACGCCGGCGGCCATCGGCGGCAGTTGCAGTCCGAGCTGGGGCAGGCCGAAGTAGATGAAGAACAGTTGGACGACGAACGGGGTGCCGCGGATCACGGAGACGTAGGCATTGCCCAGCCAGCGCACCGGAAGGACCTTGCTGAGCTTGGCGAAGCCGCCGAGCATGCCGAGCGTCAGGCTGAGGCAGAGGGACAGCAGGATGATCATGATGCTGACGAGAAGGCCGTGCCAGATCTGGCTCCACGAGTCCACGATGGTCGCGGGGTTGAGGAGCGGGTGGTCCTTCTGAGCCTTGGCGCCGCTCTTGGCGCCGAACCACTTGCCGGTCAGCTTTGCGTAGGAGCCGTCGGCCTTCATGTCCTTGAGGGCGGAGTTGAACGCGGCAGTGACCGCGGAGTCCGACTTCGGGAGCGCGTATCCGTAGTTCTCACCGGTCAGTCGCTTGCCGACCTGCTTCAGGCCGCCTTGCTGGGCGATGAAGTATTGGCCGCCGGGCGCGCCGGTCACGACGGCGTCGGCCTGGCCGAGCTTCACCGAGGAGAACATCTGCTCGTTGGTCTGCACGGTCACGCGCTGGGCGCGGGGTTGGTGCTCCTTGAGCCACTCGACCGACTTCGTACCAACCTGCACAGCCACCTTCTTGCCGGCCAGGTCGTTCACCGAGTGCACCGAGTTGTCGTTCTCGGGGACGAACATCGCGAGGCCGCCGGGGTAGTAGACGTCCGTGAAGTCCACGACTCTGGCCCGCTCGTCACTGATGTAGATCGCCGAGGCACCGACGTCGATCTGGTGGGCCTGCAGTGCCGGGACGATGTTTCCGAACGGCATCTGCGTGAAGGTGACCTTCTTGATGCCCGCTCGCTCGGCCAGTGCCCGGACGAGCTCGACGTCGAAACCGATCTTGCCGGCCTTGGCGTCGGTGAACTCGAAGGGCGGGAACGTCGCGTCGGTACCCACCCGCAGGGTCGCGTGCCCGGAGCGGAGCCGGTCCAGCTTCTGGGCGCCCGCCTTGTCGGCCCCCTTGCCGCCTTGATCGGCGGCGGCCGGCGAGGCGCCGGCCAACAGCAGAACGGATGAGAGGAACCCGGCCAGGACGGCCGCGGCCCTTCGTCCTATGGATGCTCTTACCATGTTCAACTCCATTCGGGCCTGCGTGCGGGACGGATCCACGGTGCTGTGACTCTTCCGGCCAATGCCGCAGGCTGGGTGGGTGCGCCGGCGTCCGGGAAGCGGGGTGGCTGGGTCAGCCGAGGGGGACGGCGTCCGGACCGGTGGGCAACGTGGCGCGGCTCCGGGCACGTTGGGAGCCGACCGTGAGGGTGTGGACGAGCCGGGCGGCGAGCCCGGCGGTGCGGTCGTCGATGTCGTAGTCCGGGTTCAGCTCGACGACGTCCACCAGCCCGAGTTTCGGGCTGGCGGCGACCAGCTTGCAGATCTCGACGATGACGGTCGGGGGTACGCCGACCGACGCGGGCGCGCTGACGCCGGGTGCGCAGGCGGCGGGCAGCACATCGAGGTCGATGCTCAGGTGAAGGACGTCGACGCGGTCCACGAAGTCCGCCACGAAGGCGAGCACGTCGGAGAGGTGGCGCTCCTGGCATTCCTCGTCCGTCCGGTACGCCACGTTCAGGGCGTTCGCCGCGTCGAAGAGGGCGACTGTGTTGCTCGGCTCGCTGATACCCACCACCGCGTACGTGAACGACGCGCCGCGGGCGGCCTCGAGGCCGGTGATCTGCCGGAAGGGGGTGCCGGATGTGGCGCGCGATGCCTCGCGCAGATCGAAGTGCGCGTCGAGGTTGAGGATCCCGAGCCGCTGCCCGTCCAGGGCGCCGCTGTCGGCGAGTCCCCGGTACGAGCCGTACGCGGTCTCGTGGCCGCCGCCCAGCACCAGGGGGGTGTGGCCGGCACGGACCAGGTTGGCGACGGCAGCGGCGAGCCGGTCGTGCCCGTCCTCCAGGTCTTCTCCCACAACCCGGACGTCACCCGCGTCGTGGACGACGATGCCGGCGTCCAGGGCCTTGGACGCCAGGGCCCGCCGGATCGCTCCCGGGCCCTTGGAGGCGCCCGGGCGGCCGCCGTTGCGGCGCACCCCTTCATCGCTGCGGAAGCCGATCAGGGTCGTACCGGGCGTTGTGGCGTCGAAGGAGTTGATCGCGGAATGCCAGCGTCTGTGTGCCGGGCCTGAACCGTCGATTCGGCCTTCCCAAGTGGCGGGTTCGGTCACGACGGGCGTGGGGTGGGTGTTCATGGTGTGCGTCCGAACTCATGATGGTGATGTGGTGCTGGGAGGGGGGTTGGGTTGCGTCAACCGGTGGCCTGCGGGGTGTGCAGACGGCGGAACGGGCGTGTGGCGCAACGAGGTTGGGGGCGTCATGGCAGGAGCTCGTCGAAGCGACTGATGTCCTGAGCCGCGGCGTGGGTCAAGGTGAGCAGGGTCTGGTGGTTGTGGCGGATCCGGAATTCGGGTGCCATGGTGCTGACGGTTCCGGTCACCTGGCCGAGCCGGTCGAACACGGGGACGCTGACGCCCCAGACACCCTCGTCGACAGCCCCGGTGCTCACGGCGTACCCGCGGTCGCGGACACGTCTCAGCTCCACGTGGAGTGCCGAGACGCGTTCGGCGGTGAGCCCGTGGGCCTCGCCGACCGCGGTGACGCGCTCGCGAGGAAGGTGGGCGAGTATCGCCTGGGCGCTGGCTCCGAAGGTCAGCGGCTTGGTCAGGCCAGGGGAGAAGCTGCACTTGATCATCCGCGACCCCTCGGCGGCCTCGACGCACAGTACCTGGTGGCCGCTGGGGATGAGGAAGGCGGCCAACTCCTGGGTGTCGGCGGACAGTTGAGTGAGCCGACGCTTCACCTCGCCGCCGCTGAGCGTCTCGCGACGGTAGTTCTCGGCCATCTGCACGGCGAGCGACCCGGCGCAGTACCGGCCGCGGGTGCGGGTGTGACTGACGAGGCCGAGCTGCACGAGATCGTTCAAGTGCCGGTACACCGCGCTGATGGGAATCGCGGTACGCCGGGACAGATCCTGGGCGGTCACCGTCGTCTGTTCGGCGAGCGCGACCAGGATCACGCCGGTGCGGTGGCCCGGCCCCTGAGCGGTCCTTCTCGATGTCACCAGCCGGACACTAGAGGTTTATTTCAGCCACACAAGGGGCGTCCACCCACTGGATGGGAATTTTCCTGTCGACCAGTGGGAACTGCTTGCTCTCGCAGGGTGCCTGTCCATCTTGTTCGGACGTGCGTTCACATGTCGTGGCTCGAAATGTGCCACCGCGGGAAGGCTCCTGTAATAGGCTCAGTCAATGGATTGGGTGGCTGTTTGATTGTTGATGCCAAACCGACCCGACTCGTAGCGTCGCACCGGGCCCCTGCCCAGCCGTCTGTCGACGGCCTGCACGCCGAATGAGAGTCGATCTTGAGTATTTCCTTGCCGAAACCCGAAGCGGACGACCGCCTCCAGGCAACCGGAGCCGCATCGCCCGCCGCGGAAGACGCATCGGGTACGGCCTCGCCGTCGAAGGTCCGTTCCCTGCTGGATCTCGTCGGCTACGGCTTCTTTCCGCTCGCGTTCCTGAGCCGCATGCCGTTCGCCATGACCGTGGTCGGTGCACTCACGCTGGTCTCGGACGTCAGGGGCTCGATCGCCCAGAGCGGTGCGGTGTCCGCCGTGATCGGAATGGGCACGGCGGTCTTCGGCCCGGCTGTCGGGATGTTCGCCGACAGGTACGGGCAGCGCCGCGTCCTGCTGGCCGGCTCCGCGGTCAATGTCGCCGCTCTTGTCGGGTTCGTACTGATGACGTACTCGGCGGTGTCGATCGTCTGGGTCGGGGTCGTCGGCTTCCTCGTCGGCGCGAGTGCCCCGCCGGTCGCGCCCTTGTCACGCACACGCCTGATCACTCTCGTGACTGCGGGGACCGCGGCCACCCGTCGGCGTGACGCGCTCCTTTCCCTGGTCATGAGCTACGAGTCCGTCGCGGACGAGTTCGCCTTCGTGCTGGGGCCGGTGGTGATCGGCCTGCTGGCCACGGCCTTCGGGGCCGGCGCCCCGCTCGCCTTCGCGGCGCTGATCGCAGCCGTGTTCGTCGTGGCCTTCGCCCTCCATCGGACTGCGGCGCTGCCCAGGCTCCGCGAGGCGGCCGGGGGAGAAGCGCCGGCGGACGTCCGGAGCATCCTCCGCGTCCGGATCATGATCCTTCCCCTGGGAATGTTCCTGGTCGGCGCCTTCTTCGGCTCGACCCTGACCGCGCTGACCGTGTTCATGCGGGCCCGCGGCATGGAGCTGTCGACGGGGATCGTCTACGGCGGAATGAGCGTCGGCTCGGTCGCCACCGCGACTCTGATCGTCTTCGCCCCCGCGAGGTTCACCCTGCGCGCACGCTGGCTGGCGTTCGCGGCGATCGTCCTCGCGGCTTCGGGCGGGCTCGTCGTCGCCGACTCGGTGGCCCTGGTCACGGTGGCCCTGGCGTGCGCGGGATGTGGGATCGGCGGCGTGATCGTGACGCTGTTCAGCATCGCAGGCCGACGCACCCCGCAGGGGAGGACCGCCACGGTCATGACGACGCTCTCCTGCGCTCTGATCGTCGGCCAGGCGCTGTGGACCGCCCTCGGCGGGAGCATCAGCCAGGCCCACGGGTCGACGGCCGGATTCCAGGTCAGCGTCGTGACCGCGGCAGTGCTGATGCTCGTCGCGCTGGCGAGCTACGCGATGGACAGGCGCCGGGGGAAGAGCCCGGTGCGCGCGGGCGCCTGAGCCGGGCAGCGCACCAGGCGGACCGGCGCGCATGAGCGGAGCAGGAGCAGAGCATGGTCCCGGACGAACTCAAGAGACTCCCGGGCCCGCAGGGGGCTCCTCAGGCGAGGTTTCCGGCCTCGTCCGCAATGACCTCGCACAGTGCCCGCGCGTAGGGGCGGGGGTCGTCGTCACGCCACTGCATCTCCAGCGGCAGAGTCGCCGGCTTCCGCAGGGGAACCGTTCGCAGATCGTCCGAGAGGTGGCCGACGGCGGAACCGGGGACGAGCGAGAAGGCCCTGGCCTCGGAAAGGAGGTACAGGCGCGAGCCGACGATCCGGGGCGGGCTCACGAGCACCATCGGGTTGAGTCCCCGCTCGACACAGATCGCCAGCACGTAGTCGTAGTACGTCGGATGCTGCTCTCGTGACCACAGGAGCAGCGGTAGGTCATGCAGCTCCTCCAGGGCGATCTGGGCGGCTCCGGCACCGGGGTGGTTGCGGCTCAGCGCGACGAAGACCTCCTCGTCGGTGATCACTTCCGTACGGAAGCCTTCGATCGGATCGAGGAACCGGCCGAGCCCGATGTCGCCGTGACCTGCCGACAGGAGGCTGGACACGCCCCCGGTCTCGACGGCGATGTCCTCGATGTCGAGACCGGGAAGGTCTCTCTCGGACCGGCTGATCACAGCGGGAAGCAGCCGGTTGACCACGCTCGGCGTCGCGGCGACACGGATCGTCTTCATCCGCGACGCCTCGTACAACTGCACTTTGCTGACCAGGCGGTCGGCCTGAGAGAGCAGCCGACGCCCTTCCTCGACCAGCGCCTCGCCCGCGGGTGTGAGTGACGCCGAACGGCGGGTGCGGTCGAAGAGCGCCAGGTCGAGGGCCCGTTCGAGTCGGCTGACCTCCTGACTCACGGTCGGCTGGGAGATGTGCAGGGCCTCGGCCGCCCGCCCGAAGTGCAGGTGCTCGGCCACCATGACGAAAATCTCGACCTGCCGCAGCGTGATCCTCATAGCTCAAGCCTATCGAACACATGGCAATTGATTGCTGTTTCTGGTTGTCGCGGCGTCCGCATGCGCCGGATACGCGACGAGGTCAGCCGTTGCGCGCGGCCTCGACGAAACGGCGGATCAGGTGGGCACTCTTGACGCCTCTCGATGACTCGACCCCGCTCGAGACATCGACGCCGTCAGGGTTTGCCGACTGCACGGCCTCGGCAACGTTCGCGGGATCCAGACCACCGGCCAGCAACCAGAACCCCTGCGGAGGCCGCGCCCGCAGCACGTCCGTATCGAAACGGGTGCCGCCGCCCGGCAGCGGCGCATCGATGAGGAGACGGTCCGCAGGGTCCGTCGGCGGGCGCGCGAGGTACGTGTCCCGGGCCATTGCGCGGATCGTTCGGAACCCCGATGCGCGCAGCCGCTCGAAGTCGCCGTCCGACTCGTCCCCGTGGAGCTGGACCGTGGTGAGGCCCGCGGCCGAGGCCGTCGCGAGTACCTCCTCCACCGGTTGCGACCGGAAGACGCCGACGGTCTCGACCGCGGCGGGTACGCGTTCAGCCAGCGCGCGGGCCGACTCGGCGTCGATCCGCCGCGGACTGCCTGCCGCGAAGACGAAGCCCACGGCGTCGGCACCTGCGCCGACGGCGGCATCGAGGGTCTCAGCGGTGCGTAGACCGCAGATCTTGACGTACATCGAACCTCTTCTCATCTCCCTGATCCTGCACCTCGCCGAACGCGACCCGTCACGCGGCCCCTGCCGGGGCGAGGAGCGTGCGCGTGGCACGTCCGGCTGCCCATGCGGGGCGCCCGGGTGTCTGCAGTGACACCCGGGCGCCCCGCACCCTTCGTCCTCCGGCCGGTCAGTCCGCCGTCTCGGCGTCGACGGGTCGCGGAATCAGCAGCGACATGAGCAAGGCGAGCGCCATGATCGCGGCGCCGACGAGCAGCGCCGCGGTGTACCCGGCGTGGCTGCTCCCGCCGTGCGGGCCCATGGCCGCCTGCACGGCGGGCAGGATCGCGAAGCTCAGTCCGGCACCCAGGCCGAAGCCCGCGGAGTTCAGACCTGGCAGGAAGCCCGGGTTGCCCGGCGGGGAGAGCACGACCCCGAGGCCGTTGAGCATGATGTTGGCCATGCCCGCATAGACCACGCCGAGCAGCAGAGTGGCGCCGACGAGGAAGACCAGACCACGGGTGCTGAACATGGCGAGCCCGACGATGCCGACGACACTGCCCGCCAGCCCGATCCGCAGGATCGTGCGATAGCCGACGACGGACGCCAGCCTCCCTGCGAAGGGCGCGACGAACCAGCCCAGCAGCGCGTAGGGCGTCAGGAGCAGCAGCGAGGCGGAATCCGCTCCCAGGCCGAATCCGGTCACGGTGTCCTGCGCGATCGACATGGCGATCCCGTTGACCGCGGCGATCACACCCGCCAGGGTCAGCACGGTGGTGGCCACAGTCGCCCATGTCGCCCTGCGCTTGAGCAGGGTAGGCGAGGCCAGCGGCTGGGCGACCCTGCCCTCGATGCGCCAGAAGACCACGCCGCTGATGATGCCTCCGGCACAGAGCGCCGCGATCAGCGCCCAGTTCGCGCTGCGGCCCTTGCCCATTTCGTTGACCGCCGACTGGAACAGGAAGACGACGCCTGCGAGGAGCAGCACCCCGTACCAGTCCATGCGCACCCCGCGGGAGGGGCGCGACTCGGGGACACCGAAGTAGCAGAAGGTCATCGCGACGACGCCGACGGCGGCGATCACCCAGAAGACGGAGCGGAAGCCGAGCGTGGTCCCGAGCATTCCTCCGGCGATGGCGTCGATGCCCGCGATGCCTCCGTTGACCGCGGTGACGACGCCCATGAGGGTCCCGTAGCGTCGCGGGTCGCGGACCTCGTCGCGAAGGACCATCAGACAGATCGGCACCACCGCGCCGGTGACGCCCTGGATCCCGCGGGCGATGATCAGCACCGTCATGTCGGGCGCGAGCGCGGCGAGGATCTCCCCGACGATCATCACGGCCATCATCCCGAGCAGGATCCTGCGCCGGCCGACGATGTCGCTCAGCCGCGGGAGGAACAGCCCGAAGATGGCCGTGCCGGTGTAGAAGGCCGTCTGGGAGAGCCCGACGTCGACCTGGTCGGCATGGAGCTCCCTGCCCATGACGACCAGCACCGGGCTGAGCATGCTGGCGTTGAGCTGGAAAGCGGTGCACGCGGCGAGGAGCGCGATCACCAAGGCCACGACAGACCTGGGCCTGTCCACCTTCTGTGGCGACACGGTCGCTTCGATCGTGTCGCCCGCGGGTCGTGTCATCGGGATCCTGCGCTTGTGTCAGGGCCGGCCGAGGTCTCGGGAGCCATCGTGGAGCCGGGAGAGGCAAGGACGCGTGCCGCGCTGCTGTGGCCGCCGACGCACGCTTCGTACAGGTCATGGGTCGCGAGGTACGCCGTCAGGAAGCCGGCGGCGAAGGCGTCACCCGCACCGGTGAGGTCGCGGATCCGGTCCACCGGCGGCACCGGTACGGCAACGCGCTCGCCCCCAGGGACGTGGACGACGGTCGGATCGGGCCCGGCTTTCGCCACCACGACCGTCTCCGGGAGCAGGTCCCGGTTGGCCCCGGCCACACCGCCGGCCGAGAGGCCCAGGAACTCGGCCTCGCCCTCGTTGGCGATCAGGAATTTCGGCTTCAGGTCAGCCATGAGGTCCAGGAACCGCTGGACGCCGTAGTGCGACAGCATGCCGGTCGACGAGGCGTCGACCGAGACCGGAACACCGCGCTTCTTCGCCCGGCGGATCACCTCGACGACGGTGGTTCCGATGGGCTCGCCGTCGAAGGTGTACGCCGGTACGTGCAGCAATTCCAACCCGTCGAGCCACGCGTCCGGAACGTCGTCCAGCAGTGTCGACGCACCTCGGTGCGGCAACATCGTCCGCTCGGCGTTCTCGTCGATGAGGATCACGATCGTGCCGGTGCTTCCGCGGCGCTGGACGCGGACGTCCACGCCCTCTGCGGAGAGGCCGTCCACGAGCGAGTCACCGAGATCGTCGTCGCCGACACATCCGATGAACCGGGTCGGTCCGAGACGCGCCGCGCAGGCGGCGACGTTCGCACCGCTGCCGCCACGGGTGTGGAAGATCTCGGCTTCGGTGTCCGTACCGTGTCGAACCGGCTCCGCCAGCCACACGACGACATCCTGGACGAGATCGCCAATGATCCCGAGCAAGGTAGGCCTCCTAGTGCCGCTATTCCACTCGGTATGAGCGGATCAGTGTGTGAGGGCGGTGGCGATGCGGCCGCCGAGGGCGACATTGCCGCGGTAGACGTCGATGTTGACCTGGAGGCTGCGTCCGTCGGTGTCGCGCTGGATGAAGTCCAGGAGGAACGGGGTGGTGTCGTTGCCCGTGATCCCGGACTTCTCGGCCTGTTCCCAGGCGCGGGCGAGGATCGCGTCGAGTTCGGCGGGCGGCAGCTGCTTGTCCGCGGGGACGGGGTTGGCGAGCAGGACCGCCTGGGGCAGTCCCAGGGCGTCACGGCTGTCCAGGATGGCGGCGGCCTGTTCGGGGGTGGAGACCGAGTACGCGATCTCGTGTCCGGACTCGGTCACGTAGAAGCCGGGGTACTTGGTGGTGCCGAAGCCGAGCACGGGGATGTTCAGCGTCTCGAACCGCTCGAGCGTCGCGGCGACGTCCAGGATCGACTTCACACCCGCGCTGATCACGACTATCGGAGTCTGGGCGAGAGTGGTCATGTCCGCGGACTCGTCGAACGTCTGCGCCGCGCCGTGGTGCACACCGCCCAGACCACCGGTGGAGAACACCTTGATGCCGGCCTCGTGCGCGAGGAACGCCGTCGCGGCCACCGTGGTCCCGCCGTGCAGGCCCAGGGTGCTCACCACCGGCAGGTCACGCAGACTCGCCTTCGCGATACCGTCCGTCGCGGCGAGCTCGGTGATCTCCTCGACGCTCAGCCCCACCGTCGGCCGGCCCCCGAACACTCCGATCGTCGCGGGCACGACACCCTGCGCACGAAGGCTCTCCTCGGCTTCCAGAGCCACCTCCAGGTTCCGTGGACGCGGCAGACCGTGCGTGAAGATCGTCGACTCCAGCGCCACCACCGGACGCCCCTCACGGACAGCCTCCCGAACCTCGTCAGAGACCCGGACGGCGGTTACGGATGCACTCATCAGCTGCAACTTCCCTCTTGTCAAACAATTCTTCCGAAACCGGCCACGCGCCGGTCGCCTCACGGTATGAACCCCGACAACCAAAAACCATAAAGAGATCCGGCGCTTTTCATCGACTTTGCCTATGAGTGCTCGGGCTTCTGACGGAACTCGGCTCCGCTGACGCCAGGTGTCGCCCGGACAGTGGCCCGGGGCTCGGGGATCGGCTGCGCCATCCAGGGGTGTCGGCCGCCCGTGAAGGTGTCGCAGGGCCGTCGGCGGGGCGCGGAGTGTTTGCGTGGTGGGGTTGTACTCCCCCCAAACGGAGCGGTTCGATGCTGCTGACCTTGCACGAGCGTGAGCGTTTGATGATCTACACGGCTGCCAAACTTGCCGCCGAGCGCAGAGACCGTGGTCTGAAGCTCAATCTTCCCGAGTCGACGGCCCTGATCGCGTCGTTCCTGCAGGAGGGAGCGCGGGACGGCCGGACGGTGACCGATCTCATGGAGGCCGGCCGGGAGGTGCTCGGGCGGGACGACGTGATGGACGGGGTGCCGGAGATGCTCGCCCAGTTGCAGGTGGAGGCGACCTTTCCGGACGGCACCAAGCTGATCACGGTGACGGGGCCGATCTCGTGACCCGTGGTGAACATCCCAGCGACGACCCGGGTGGCGCCGGGCGACTGCAGGCGTCACGGCACCCGCACAGCGGTCCGAACGTCCCGAGCCTTCCGCGGCGTACGGGAACGGGCGAGCGGCAGGCCCCGAGGGAGCACTACACCGGTGAACAGCCGCATCTCGACCGGCCGTTGGTGCCGGGGGAGATCCTCTACGGCGACGGCCCCGTGGTCATCAACGAGGGGAGGGACGCCCTCACCCTGCGGGTCATCAACACCGGCGACCGCCCCGTTCAGGTCGGCTCGCACTACCACTTCGCCGAGTCGAACCCCGCGCTGGAGTTCGACCGGCAGGCGGCTTGGGGCAGACGGCTGAACGTGCTGTCCGGTGGCTCGGTGAGGTTCGAGCCGGGTGCGTTGGTGGAAGTGACACTGATCCCGATCGCGGGGCAGCGCATCGTCGCCGGGCTGCGTGGAGAGTGCGGAGGGTCCCTCGATGGCTGACGTCCAGCGCAGGGAGTACGCCGCGGCGTTCGGCCCCACGGCGGGCGACCGGATTCGGCTGGCGGACACGAATCTGTTCATCGAGGTCGAGGAAGACCGCTGCGCCGGCGGCGACGAAGCGGTTTTCGGCGGCGGGAAATCGGTCCGCGAATCGATGGGGCAGTCCCGGGCCACCCGGGCGGAAGGGACTCCGGACCTCGTCATCACCGGTGCCGTCGTCCTGGACCACTGGGGTGTGGTGAAGGCCGACGTCGGTATCCGGGACGGCCGGATCACCGCTCTCGGCAAGGCCGGCAACCCGGAGACCATGGACGGGATTCACCCCGGCCTGGTCATCGGGCCGTCGACGGAGATCGCCGCTGGCAACGGCATGATCCTTACCGCCGGAACCGTCGACACGCATGTGCACTTCGTGGGCCCGGACATGCTCGAGGAGGCTCTGGCCGCAGGCACCACGACCGTCGTCGGCGGGGGGACCGGCCCCACTCAAGGCTCCATGGCGACCCTGGCGACGCCCGGCACATGGTGGCTGGAGAGGATGCTGGAGTCCTTCGAGCCATGGCCGGTCAACGTGCTGTTCCTGGCCCGTGGAAATACGGTGTCCCACGAGGCGCTGTGGGAGCAACTGCGCGGCGGGGCAGCGGGGTTCAAGGTCCACGAGGACTGGGGAGCGACCCCCGCGGCCGTCGACGCCGCGCTGACCGTCGCCGACCAGGCAGGCGTGCAGGTCGCGATCCACAGCGACACACTCAACGAGGCAGGGTTCGTGGAGGACCTCCTCACCGCGGTCCGGGGCCGTACGTTCCATGCCTTCCACACCGAGGGCGCGGGAGGCGGACACGCCCCGGACATCATCCGGATCGCCGGGGAGCCGTACGTGCTGCCGGCATCGACCAATCCCACCCGGCCGTTCACGCACAACACCATCGCCGAGCACCTGGACATGGTGATGGTGGCCCACCACCTCAACCCGCAGGTACCCAACGACCTGGCGTTCGCCGAGAGCCGGGTCCGGGCCGGAACCATCGCCGCCGAGGACGTCCTTCAGGACCTCGGCGCCCTGTCGATCATGTCGTCGGACGCGCAGGCGATGGGCCGGGTCTCCGAGGTCGTGTCCCGGACCTGGCAGACCGCCCACCGGATGAAGGAACTGCGCGGGCCGCTGCCCGGGGACGACCGGGCGGACAACCACCGGGCCCGCCGCTACATCGCGAAGTACACGATCTGCCCGGCCGTCGCGCACGGGCTGGAGGGCGAGGTCGGCTCCGTCGAGCCGGGCAAGATGGCGGACCTGGTGCTGTGGCAGCCTGCGCTGTTCGGGGTGCGGCCGTCCGTCGTCTTCAAGGCCGGTATGGCGGCCGCCGCCGCGCTCGGCGATCCCAGCGCCTCGGTGCCCACCCCGCACCCCGTGCTGCCGCGCCTCGGGTTCAACGCCAAGAGCCCGTCGGCGGCGTCGACCAGCGTCGCGTTCGTCTCGCCGGCCGCAGTCGAGCACGGGCTGGGCGACCGGCTCACGAGGGTCGCCCGCCGACTGGTGCCCGTGGCCGACGTACGGGGCCGTGGCAAGGCGGACCTGCCGGAGAACACCGCGCTGCCCCGCATCGAGGTCGACCCCGATACCTACAGCGTCCGCGTCGACGGCGAGCTGATCGAGCACGAGCCCGCCCACGAGCTGCCCCTGACGCAGCGCTACTTCCTCTTCTAGATGACGACACCAGCAGGCCCGGCCGAGCCGCGCACCACACCGGCCGAGCCCTGCACCACAGCAGCGCGGACAGCGCGAAACTCGCTCTCCGCGCTGCTCCTGCTCGCCGACGGTCGCTTCCCCGCCGGAGCGCACGCGCACTCCGGCGGGCTGGAGGCGGCCGTCGCCCTGGAAGGCGTGCACGACCTTGCCGGTCTGGAAGCCTTCCTGAGCGGCAGATCCGCGACCGTGGGCCACGTCGCTGCGGCCTTCGCCGCCGCGGCCTGCGCAGCGCTCCGGCCCGGCGGCCCTCCGTGGGCCCAGGGCGGGCCGTCCGCAGGCCCACTGCGTACGCTCGACGACGAACTGGAGGCGCGCACTCCCTCTCCAGCCCTGCGCACCGCCTCCCGCCGCCTGGGCCGCCAACTGCTGCGCTGCGCTCGCCTGGTGTGGCCCGACAGCACCCTCGACGAACTCGCCGCCGTCGTACCGTGCGGCCCGCACCAGCCGGTCGTCCTGGGAGCCGTCTGTGCCGCAGCCGGCCTGGACCCGCAGGCCGCGGCATGGGCGGCCGCACACGATGCGGTCGTGGGCCCGGCGACCGCCGCGATCCGCCTGCTCGGACTCGACCCCTTCGCCGTGTACGCGCTGCTCGCCCGGATGGGCGGACAGATCGACAGTGCGGCCGCCGCGGGCGCCGCACAGGTCGACGTTCCCCCGGCGGATCTGCCCGCCCGGGGAACCCCGTTGCTCGATGTGTCCACCGAACGACACGCCACCTGGGAGGTGCGTCTCTTTGCATCGTGAATCCGCACTCGTCGGCGACCACGGCGGAGAAGGATCCGCGCGACAGCCGAGCGGTTCCCGACCGCCCGCGGACGCGGCACACCCCGACCCGCCGGGGCGCGGCAGCACGGCCCTTCGGATCGGCATCGGCGGCCCCGTCGGTTCGGGCAAGACCGCTCTCGTGGCCGCGTTGTGCCGCACTCTGAGCACCGAATACGAGCTGGCGGTGGTGACCAACGACATCTACACCACCGAGGACGCCGACTTTCTGCTGCGCCGTGGTGTGCTCCCCGCCGAGCGAGTCCGCGCGGTCGAAACCGGCTGTTGCCCTCATACCGCGATCCGGGACGACATCTCGGCCAACGTGGAGGCCATCGAGGAACTCGAGGCGGGCCTGCCGCCTCTGCACCTCGTGCTGGTCGAGAGCGGCGGCGACAACCTCACCGCCACGTTCAGCAGCGGGTTGATCGACCGTCAGATCTTCGTCGTCGACGTCGCCGGCGGGGACAAGGTCCCCCGCAAGGGCGGCCCCGGGGTCACGCGTTCCGACCTGCTCGTCATCAACAAAACCGACCTTGCGCCGCACGTCGGCGCCGATCTGGGCGTGATGGAGCGCGACGCCCGGGCGCAGCGCGGCGAACTGCCGGTGCTGTTCACCTCCCTGACGCAGGATTCCGGCGCCACGGCCGTCGCCGCCTGGATCCGGGAACTCATCGCCGTACCCGCCCGCTGATGCGTGCCCGTGCCGAGCTGGCGGTCGAGGGTCCTGGCGGACCGGCGGGCAGCCGTATCGCCCGGCTGCGTTCGGACGGCCCGCTGCTGCTGCGCCCTGCCATCGCGACCGGCCCCGAGCCGTTCCGGCGCTGGGGACTGGCCGGCCCGGGCACCGTCCGGGTCGCCCGGGTGGCCGGTACGGGCGGACCTCTGGGAGGGGACGATCTGCGGCTCCATGTGGACGTCGGCGCCGGTGCCGCCCTGGTCCTGCGCGACGTCTCCGCGACGGTGGCCCAGCCCGGTCCGCACGGCGAGCCCTGCCGGATCCGGACGACGGTACAGGTGGGACAGGACGCCACCCTGACGTGGCTGCCTGAGCCGGTCATCGCCGCACGCGGCTGCGATCACCACGTCACCACGTACATCGACCTGATGCCGGGCGCACGCCTGCTGCTGCGTGAGGAATTGCTGCTCGGCAGGCACGGGGAGACGCCCGGTGCCTGCCGGCAGCGGCTCCGCGTCTGCCGGTCGGGCCGGGCCGAGTACGACCAAGAACTGATCCTTGGGCCTGACGCCCCCGGCTGGCAGGGCCCTGTCGTCACCGGAGGCCGCCGGGCACTGGGCTCGCTCCTCGTGGTCGATCCGTACTGGGAGAGCAACCCGGAGGCCCTGCCCGCCGCCACGTCCCGTCCAGACACCGCCCTCCTCCCGCTGTCCGCCTCCACGGTCCTGTTCACGGCGCTCGCCGAGGACGCCCTCGACCTTCGCCGGCGGCTGGACGCCGGCCTGACGGAGCTGGAGGAAGGCGCAGGTCCGGGGGAGCTGGAGGAAGCCGGTCCGGGCGAGCTGGAGGAAGAGGCTTCGCGGGCGGCGGTTCGGAGCTGATCGTCATCTGCGGTGGTGGGGCTCGTGGGTCAGTCGTGCCAGTCGAGTTGCTGCTTCGAGATCCCGACGGATCGCCCGTAGTCCTGGGCTTGACGACGGCCTTCGGCTTGGCCGCGGGGACAGCGGAAGACTTTGCCGACACCGATCCCGCCGCCCGCCGCCATCGTCGGCCGCCGGGCGAATTGTCCGTGGCCGGAGGGAACTTGACGGGTACGGAGACGTCTATCCGTCCATCCATCCTGTTGTGCGAAGCGGCATTTTATGGCCTGCTCCACTGGCCGTTACGGTCGGATTCATGGACTGGAATCTTCAGACGGCCGAAATGCTCGTGGCCGCTTTGCGTGCTGGTGAAGTGACCTCGGTGGAACTGACCGACGAGGCGATCGCCCGTATCGAACGGGACGACAAGACGATCAACGCGATCTGCGTACCGGACTTCGACCGTGCACGGGCCGCCGCGCGTGATGCCGACCGGGCACGCGCCCGCGGTGAGGACCGGCCCCTGCTCGGCATTCCGGTGACGGTCAAGGAGTCCTACAACATCGCCGGGCTGCCCACGTCCTGGGGCATGCCGCTCCACCGGAACCACATGCCGGCCGAGGACGCGGTGCAGGTGTCGCGGCTCAAGGCCGCGGGCGCGGTGGTGCTCGGTAAGACCAATGTGCCGTTGGGGCTGCAAGACATCCAGAGCTTCAACGAGATCTACGGCACCACCAACAACCCGTGGGACCACCGTCGTACGTCGGGCGGATCCTCCGGCGGCTCGGCGGCGGCCCTGGCGTCGGGATTCGGCGCGCTGTCCATCGGCTCCGACCTCGCCGGTTCGTTGCGCACCCCCGCGCATTTCTGCGGCGTCTACGCACACAAGCCCACCCTTGGGCTGGCGGCGAGCCGCGGTAGTTTGGCCCCGCCGACCGCACCGGCATTGCCGGCCGACCCTGACCTCGCCGTCGTCGGTCCGATGGCTCGTACTGCCCGCGACCTCACACTCCTGCTCGACGTCATGGCCGGACCGGACCCGCTGACGCTCGGTGTGGCACACGAGTTGACGCTGCCGCCCGCGCGCCGCGAGCGGCTCTGCGACTTCCGGGTCCTGGTCCTCGACGAGCATCCGCTGATTCCGACCGGGGCCGCGGTGCGGGCGGGCGTGAACCGGGTGGCCGACGCGCTTGTCGACGGCGGCGCCCGCGTCGAACGGCACAGTCCGCTGCTGCCCGATCTGACCGAAGCCGCCGTGCTCTACACGCAGTTGCTGTTCTCGAGCACGGTTGCGCGTTTCCCCGTCGAAGCATACGAGCAGCTGCGGACCCGCGCCGCCGCACTGCGGGCGGACGACCAGAGTCTCGACGCGGCGCGGCTGCGCGCCATGGTGTTCAGTCACCTCGACTGGATCGTGGCGAACGGCCGTCGCGAGGTCCACCGCCACGGCTGGCGGCAGCTCTTCGCCGAGTTCGACGCCGTGGTGTGCCCCATCACGCCCACTCCCGCGTTCCCGCACGACCATAACCCCGACCTGATGAAACGTCGGATCGACATCGACGGGATCGAATACCCGTACTTCGACCAGCTCGTCTGGGCGGGACTACCCACCATGCCCGGCCTGCCCGCCACCGCCATACCAACGGGCCGATCCCCCGAGGGCCTGCCGGTGGGAGTGCAGCTCATCGGCCCGATGTTCGAGGACCGCACCCCGCTGCGGCTGGCCGAACTGCTCGAGCAGAAGATCGGCGGCTTCCAGGCACCTGAGTAGGGCGGACTACTGGGTGTTTGTCGAGGACGAGGTGCGGACCGCTACGAGCCCCTCCCCGGGCTCGTAGTCGGACCTTCGTCTTCTGCTTGGCCAGGCACGCGCGGAGAGACCCCGGCTTCGGTGGTGACGTGCACGACCGCACGGGTCCGGCCGTGTGCGACGAGCTTCGGCGCCCCCGATGTCCGAAGCGCGTTCACATGCGTCACCGAAGCACCTCGGCACCTCGGCCGGCCGCGATCGCAGTGAGAAGGGGGAACGCGATGAGCAGCGCGACCGCGACGAGGAGTCCGCTTGCCCACAGCGGCCCGAGAACCCCGGCTTCGGTGCTGAGGGTGGTCACTGCGATGAGGGGGCCGACGGCGGCGCCGACGTTGAGTGCCGCGGTCGCATAAGAGCCGGCCATGGCGGGAGCTCCCGCGGCCTCGTAGAGGACCCGCGTGATCAGCGTGCTGCCCAACGCGAACGACAGCGCGCCCTGTACGAACACGAGGGTGAGGAGCGGGACCGGCTCGTCGGCCAGCATTGCCAGGGCCGGCCAGCCGATGAGCAGCAGCGGACCACCGACAGCGATGACCAGGGCGGGACGCTGGTCGGACACCCGGCCGGCGATCGTCACGCCGACGAAGGAACCGGCACCGAAGAGCACCAGAACGACAGGGACCCACCACTCGCCCAGCCCGGCGGTGCCGGTCACAACGGGGGCAAGGAAGGTGAAACTCGCTAACGTTGCCGAGTTCACCAGCGCGCCGAGCAGCATCACCAGGACCAACCGTGGCTTTGCGAGCTGAGCGAGCTCCGCTCGCAAAGCCGGCCTGTGGGCCGCCTCATCCTTCACACGTTCCGCTGCGATCCCCTTCAGGATGCCGGCAGCCGCAGGCAGGCAGAGAGCGGCGACAGCCCAGAACGCGGCCCGCCAGCCGAGCCACGTGCCGAGGAGCGACCCACCTGGGACGCCGGCGATCGTGGCCACTGTCGTGCCTGACAGCAGTACGGCCAGCGCACGGCCCTTCTTGTCGGGCGGGACCAGCGTGCCGGCGGCCGTCAGAGCGACGGCAAGGAACCCTGCGTTCGCGAGCGCGGCGACGACTCGGGTGGCGAACAGGACGGAGAAGCTCGTGGTGACGGCGCCCAGGGCGTGAGCTGTCGCGAAAGTGAGGATGAACCCGAGCAGGGTGGAGCGCCTGGGCCAGGTGCGGGCAAGCGCGGCCACCAGGGGGGCACCGACGATCATGCCGACCGCGAACGCGGAGGTGAGGATGCCCGCTGTCCCGACGGTGACGTCGAGATCAGAGGCGATGTCCGGCAAGAGGCCGGCGAGCATGAACTCCGAGGTGCCCATGGCGAAGACCGCCATGGCAAGCAGGTACAGCGGAAAAGGCATCGAGTGGCTCCGAGGTGAGGAGAGGCACGAGAAGGTCATCTCGTCACCGCGGCCAGCCCCAAGAGCACACCCGTCCCACCACGGAATGCGGCGCGACGACAGGGCTATTGACTCAGTGGTTCAGGGGACTGACGGCGTGACCGAAAGCCCCCTCCTTGTCTGACTCAGGACTCGACATGGCCCGCACGCTACCCGACCGATGCCCGCCGAGACACCTCGGTTTCACCGGCACCGGCACCGGCACCGGCACCGGACCGCGCCACGGACGTCATGTCCCGCTTCGGCCCGGAGTCCCGGTGCTCATCACAGGAATGGCACCTACGCACTCATTGTTGAACAGGTCATCTGCGCAGCATGCGATCCATCGGACAGCGCACTTCGACAACGAAGCGCCGCAGATGAGAAGGCAAACGTCATGCTCAAGATCGGCATCATCCTCGGCAGCACCCGCCCAAACCGCAACGGCGAACAGGTGGCCAAGTGGGTGCTCGACATCGCCTCGCGCCGCGACGACGCCACCTTCGAGCTCATCGACCTCCGCGACCACCCCTTGCCACACCTCGACGAGCCGATGCCGCCGTCACTCGGCCAGTACCAGCACGAGCACACCAAGCAATGGGCGGCCAAGATCGCGTCGTTCGACGGGTTCGTCATCGTGACACCGGAGTACAACCACGCCATCCCCGGCGCACTGAAGAACGCAATGGACTTCCTCTACGCCGAATGGAACAACAAGGCGCTCGGATTCGTGTCGTACGGCGGAGTCGGCGGCGTCCGGGCCGTCGAGCAGCTGCGGCTCGTCGCCGGGGAGCTCCAAATGGCCGACGTGCGCCAGCAGGTCGCGCTGTCGATGATCACCGAATTCGAGAACTACAGAGTCTTCAAGCCCGGCGACTACCATCTGCCGGCCCTGAACACGATGCTCGACCAGGTCATCGCCTGGAGCACCGCGCTCGCACCGCTGCGCATGGCCTCGGCCGTCGCCGCCTGAGCTGACCCCCTGTCCTGGAACGCCCAGCAGGTTCACCTGCGCGAGATCCCGGAGGGGCGGCGGTGCCACGTCAGTCGAGTGGCCACGTCAGCCGAGTGCGCGGTCGAGGTTGAAGGCAGCGCTGATCAGGGAGAGGTGGGTGAAGGCCTGGGGGAAGTTGCCGAGTTGCTCGCCGGTCGGGCCGATCTCCTCGGCGAACAGGCCGAGGTGGTTGCCGTAGGTGAGCATCTTCTCGAAAGCGAGCCGGGCCTCCTCCAGCCGGCCTGCACGGGCCAGTGCCTCGACGTACCAGAAGGAGCAGATGGAGAAGGTTCCCTCGGGGCCGTGCAGGCCGTCGGGGCTGGTGGCCGGGTCGTAGCGGTGGACCAGGGAGTCGGAGACCAGGTCCGCGGTGAGGGCGTCCAGGGTGGAGAGCCACTTGGGGTCGGTGGGCGCGATGAACTTGGCCATCGGCATCATCAGCAGCGAGGCGTCCAGCTCACCGTCGTCCAGGGCCTGGACGAACGCGCCCCGCTGGGCCGACCAGCCGCGCTGCATGATCTGCCGGTAGATCGCGTCCCGGGACTTCCGCCAGCGGGGCAGGTCCGCCGGGAGGCCCCGGCGGTTCGCCATGCGCATCGCCCGCTCCAGTGCCACCCAGCACATCAGCCGCGAGTACACGAAGTTCCGCCGGCCCGAGCGGGTCTCCCAGATTCCTTCGTCGGGCTGGTCCCAGTGCTCGCAGACCCAGTCCGCCATCGTGCCGACCTCGTCCCAGCGGGCGCTGCTGATCGGCTGTCCCCACTTGTCGTACAGGTAGATCGAGTCGATCAGGGCTCCGTAGATGTCGAGCTGGAGCTGGCCGGTGGCGGCGTTGCCGATCCGGACCGGTGCGGAGCCGAGGTAGCCCTCCAGGTGCGGCAGCTCGTACTCGGGCAGTTCGCTGCGCCCGTCGATGCCGTACATGATCTGCAACGGGCCGTTCGCACTGGCGCCGCGCTCGGAGAGGAACCCCATGAACGCCTCGGCCTCTGAGGTGAACCCGAGGCGCAGCATGGCGTAGACGCAGAAGGCGGCGTCGCGGACCCAGACGTAGCGGTAGTCCCAGTTGCGCTCGCCGCCGATCTGCTCGGGCAGGCTCGTGGTCGGTGCGGCGACGATGGCGCCGGTGGGTGCGTAGGTGAGCAGCTTGAGCACCAGAGCGGAGCGGTTCACCATTTCCCGCCACCGCCCGTGGTAGCGCGAACCGGCCAGCCAGTGACGCCAGAACCTGACCGTCGCATCGGCCTGCTCCTGCGCCTCGCGGCGTGGACAGGCCCGAGGGGCCACGTCGTCGCCGACCTGGTCGAGGGCGAACACGTTGGACTCGCCCTCGAGGAGCTTGAAGTGCGACCACACGTCCCGGCCGTCGGTCTCCAGGGGTGCGGTGGCGGTCAGCGCGAGCGTCAGTGACGGGGACTGGAACACCGCCTCGTTGCCTTCGAGGTGCGTGGTGTGTGCTTCGGCGCCGTAGCCGAAGCGGGGGGCGATCCGCGCTTTGAAGGGGAGGGTGCCGCGGACGCAGATCACCCGCCGGATCAGCCGGTGCCGGGACGCCTCCCGCGACTCGTCGACCACGGGCATGAAGTCCTGGATCTCGGCCACGCCGTCTGCGGCGAAGAACCGTGTGATCAGGACGTTCGTGTCGGGGAAGTAGAACTGCCTGGTGCGTGTCGGCACGTCGGCGGCCAGCTCGAACGAGCCACCCCGGTCGGCGTCGAGGATCGACCCGAACACGCTGGGCGCGTCGAAGCGCGGGCAGCAGTACCAGTCGATGGTGCCGTTCGTGGCGACCAGGGCGGTGGTTCGAAGATCGCCGATCAGGCCGTGTTCTGAGATCGGTATGTAGCGGCTGTCGGCCTGCTCGAAACCGGTCGTGTCGAACGCCATGACGGCCTCCCTGCCGCTGCGGCGCGGACCTGGAGATGGAGCCTTACGTTTCATGCTAGGCGGCTTTGTTGAACTTCGCTGCTGATCCTTTGACGCGTGGGCGGTGACGGTTCAGGGAAGATCGGCCGTACTCGGGCTGCTCACCGCGATCGTCACCATCCGGGTCCACCGCCAGGACTGACCGGTGCGGAGCCCGAAACTCAGCCGGCCTGAGGGTCGACGAGGGCAGGGCAGCGACTTCGCCCCCGAGTGGTTACCGTCGGTGAATGTGGGCCAGCTCGAGGAACTCGTGCAGGTCATGAGCGGCTTCCAGCACGCACACGCTGCTGACCGCCACGAGCGCACCCACGGCGACAAGCAGGTGGTTCGGGCTGCGCGGGGCGGGCTCGAGCAGGGCGGCGACGCGGCGAGGGATGACGCCCGGGGCAGGGCGACGGCCGAGGACGCCCAGAGCGGCGGCCGGCAGGGTACGGGTGCGTTTGGCGGCCACGGCGGCTCTGGCCACGGTTTCGGCGACCGCGCGCCGGTCACCTGTGTGCTGGGCGGCATACTCGTCGGCCCACCGCTCGACGGTGAACGCGACGGACGTGGCCAGCGGGCGCAGCAGCGGATTGGCGGCGGCCGCGATCTGCGCGAGCGTGACGAACGCGTAGTGATGGTTCTCCAGGTGCGCCCTCTCGTGGGCGAGGATGATGTCGTGGCCGGCGGGATCGAGGGCGTCGAGCATGCCGTGGGAGATCACGATGCGGCCCGGCAGGCCGGGCATCGTGTAGGCATCGGCGTGCCGGTCCTCGGTGACGACGACGGATTCCCGTCCGGGCAGGCAGGCCGCCTCCAGAGCGGCTGACCACAGCGCCCCGGCCCGGCGTACGGTCAAGCGGACGGTGGCCGAGGCCGCGAGGGCCAGCAGCACGGCCCCCGCGACGGCTGCCTGCCAGGTCGCCGGATCATCGCGGGCGATCACCCCGGGCGAGTAGCCCTTGAGCGCGTCGATCAGCGGGACGCGTACCAGCCCGGCCAGGGCCAGCAGGCCGAGGACCACGGTGCTGGACACGGCGAGGATCAGCCCGGCTACGGTCAGCAGCCAGGTCGCCGAGCGAGGCTCCAGGCGGCGGGCGAGCGGGCCAGCGCCCACGCCGGCCAGGGCAGGAAGAAACAACGGCAGGTAGACGGCCAGGTGCATAGGTGTGTGTCTCCGCTACCCGTCGTTGCCCAGGAGGCGGCGCAGCAGGTCTTCGTCGTCATCGGACAACTCGTCCACGAAATGGGTCAGTACCGAGGCGCGGTCGTTGCCCCCTTCCATCACCTGATGCATGTGCCGGGCGGTCAGCCCTGACTCATCGGCGACCGGTGCGTACACGTAACTGCGCCCCTGCGGCGTGCGGTCCAGTACGCCACGGCCGTGCAGCCGGGCGAGCGTGGTGGCCACCGTGGTGTGCGCGAGGGGCGCGGTCAGACGCTCCGCCACCTCGCCAGGCGTCAGGGCGCGTTGGGCGGCGTGCAGCAAGGTGAGGACCTCCGCCTCCAGGGCGCCGTTCGCCCGCCGCCTGCCGCCCGAACCCGGTGCCTGATCGTGGCCGGCCAACATCGTTCTCCTGCCTTCGTGGTCTACAGTCACCAGTATCTTCTATTCGCGAATAGAAGATACTCCTCGATGACACCCCCAACTACCCCCTCGATGGAAAGGCAGCGCCCGTGAGCGCCATCAGCATCGGACAAGCAGTGGTCCTCGGCCTGGTGGAGGGAGTGACGGAGTTCCTGCCCGTCTCCTCCACCGGCCACCTGAAGATCACCGAGGGGCTGATGAACATCCCGGTGGACGACAAGTCCGTCGTCGCTTTCACCGCGGTGATCCAGGTCGGCGCCATCGCCGCAGTGCTCCTCTACTTCTTCAAGGACATCGTCCGCATCATGGGTGCCTGGGGGCGTGGGCTCCGCCACCGGGACCAGCGCTACCACCACGACTACAAATTCGCCTGGTGGGTCATCTACGCCACCATTCCCGTCGTGGTCGTCGGACTGGCCGCCAAGCCGCTGATCGACGGCCCGCTGGCCTCGCTCTGGGTCGTGGCCGGATCGTTGATCGTCGGCAGCGGACTGATGTGGGCCGCCGACCAGATGGGCCGGCACAAGCGTGGCGAGGACGACACCTCCCTCAAGGACGCCATGCTCGTCGGCTCCTCCCAGATCCTGGCCCTTCTCTTCCCCGGCTTCTCGCGTTCCGGCGCCACCATGTCCACCGGGCTCATCCTCGACCTGGACCGCCTCGCCGCCACGCGGCTCTCGTTCTTCCTCGGCATCCCCGCACTCACCGGCGCAGGCCTGTACGAACTCAAGGACGCGGTCGGAGCCGGAGCGGACACGGCGCCCCTGATCGTGGGAACCGCCGTCTCCTTCGTCGTCGCCTACGCCTCCATCGCCTGGCTGCTGAAGTACATCGCCCGACACAGCTTCAACGCCTTCGTCATCTACCGGATCGTCGTCGGCGTACTCCTCTTTGCCCTCCTGGCCACCGGAGCCGTCAACGCCTGAACCGTCCGTCCGCCGAGCGGGGCTGCGGTCATCCGGCAGGCAGGCTGATCACGAACCGTGCCCCGGGTCTGTGCCCGGGGTCGTACGTCACTTCGCCGCCGGCGGAGCGGGCCAGGCGTCGCGCCAGCGGCAGCCCCAGGCCCGCTCCGCTGTGTCCGTCGCCGGGATCCGCGCGTCGACCGGGCTCGAAGAGCTGTCCCGCGAACGGGGACGGTACGCCCGGGCCGTCGTCGATGACGTCGATGCCTACGCCGTCCGGCGCGCGGTACGTGCGCACGGAGACGCTGGAGCGGGCGTAGCGGCAGGCGTTGGTGAGGAGCGGGCTGACGATGCGTTCGAGGAGGGCGGGTGGGACGCCTGTGACCAGACGTGGGCCGTCGGCAGTGACCGTCAAGTGGCCCGGCGCGTCCAGGACTTCGGCCAGGCGTTGCAGTGTGGGCTGGACCTCGGCGGTGCCCGGAGCGGTGAGTGTGCCGCCCCGGGCGTCGTCCAGGAGGGTGTCGCAGATGGTGCGCATGGACTCGGCGGCGTCCACGATGACCTGGTGGGTGGCCCGGGTCTGGCCGGCGGTGCGAGGGCGGGTCTGCCACCAGTCGAGTTCGGCGATGATCCGGCTCAGGGGTGTACGCAGCTCGTGCGAGAGTTCACCGGTGAGCTGGCGCTCATGGCGCAGAAGTGTGCGGATGCGGTCCAGTATGGCGTCCAACGACGTGCCGAGGCGGGCGAGTTCGGCCGGGTGCCGCATGCTTCCGAAGCGTTCGTCGGAGGCGACGGCGCTCCACTGGGTGGCCTGGTCGGTCATCGTGCGGACGGGGCGCAGCGCGCGGCCGACCGCCATCCGCGTCAGGGCGTAGGTGCAGGCGAGCATCACGGCGTCCAGGGCGAGCGACCCCATGAGCAGCGTGTCGGCCGAACTCCGGTAGGGGGAGAGGCCGAGCGCGGTGACCACCGTGGCCTCGCTCTTCTCTCCGGGTACCGGCTGGGAACACAGTCGCAGGGGGCCATTGACGTCGGCGGTGACGCATCTCCGCCCGCCGCGCCCGGCGAGTGCGTCCGCGACGCGTGTCACGGGGCCGGCGGCCGACGGCTCCTCCAGCAGGCGTCGGCCGGCATAGATCCACACGTTCGTGTCGAGGAGTTCGTCGTGGGAGGTCTCCAGGACGCGAACCGTCGTGCCGCTGGTGTCGACGGTCGTCGCGACGGCGGCCGCACGGGTGCGCAGTTCGTCGTCCGCCTGGTGCTGCAGGCGTTGCTGGGCCACGGCGTTGAAGGCGACGGTGAGGACCAGCATCAGCAGCGCGGCCGTGGTGAAGGCGACGAGTGAGAGCCGGCCGCGCAGGGTGCGGGGCGCCAGCTGGTGGAGGAAGGCAGTCACGGCCGGCCGCAACCGGCGGCGGATCCCGCTCATGACAGACGGTGGCCGACCCCGCGGGCCGTGCCGATCGTCCGGTCGCTGCCCGCCTCGCGCAATTTTCGGCGAAGTCGGGTCAGGTATTGGTCGAGGGTGTTGTCGTGGACCTGGGCGCCCTCCGGCCAGCCCGCCCGGACCAGCTCGCGGCGGCGCACGATGCCGCCGGAAGCCGACATGAGAGCGGCCAGGAGCCGAAACTCGGTCGGTGTCAGATCCACCGGCGTGCCCCGGACGCCGACCACGTGCCGGACGGCGTCCAGCACCAGGTCCCCTGACGTGGAAGCGGGCGGCGGCGCGGCCCGCTTGAGGGCTGCCCGCAGACGGGCCGCGAGTTCGGCGAGATGGAACGGCTTGGGCAGGTAGTCGTCGCCTCCGGCCGAGAACCCGGACAGCCGGTCGGTCAGGCGGTGATGGGCGGTCAGGAAGATGACCGGGGAGAGGAATCCGTTCGCGCGCATCGCCTGGCACACGTCCCGTCCGTCGGCGTCGGGCAGCCCGATGTCGAGCACGGCGGCGGAGACGCCGGCGGTGGCCAGGCGCAGGGCGGTGGCGCCGTCCGGCGCGGCCACGGTGTCGAAGTCCTCGTCGCGCAGCCCGCGCATCAGCACGTCACGCAGGGCGTGATCGTCCTCGACGACCAGGATCATCTGGTGCATGGAGCTCCTTCTCACCTCGTGCCACGTCCGTCAGTTCTCGTGGCCCGACCGTCTGTTCTCGTGCTGTGCCCGTTCGGTTTCCTGCCGCGCCCCTCTGCTCTGTCCTCCCGTGCGCTGTGCCGGTGTCCGTCATGCCGAGGGTGAACCGCTCGGGCAGCCACCAGCCCGCGGCGCACAGGCACACTCCCAGCCATCCCACGGCGAACAGCCAGCCGCCGACGACGTCGGTGGACCAGTGCACCCCGAGAAAGACGCGGGTCAGCCCGACCAGTGCGCCCCAGCCGCCGATGATCAGGACCAGTGGGGCCCGGCGACGCGGCCCTCGCAGACAGACGGCGATGACGAGCAGTCCCGCGGCGAGGCCTGCCGTGGTGGCGTGACCGGACGGGAACGACCATCCCGAGGCATGCGTCTCCCAGCCCGCCACGGGTGGCCGAGGCCGGGCGACGACCGCCATCACCCCGTACCGCAGCGCCTGTCCCGCTCCGAGGCAGCCCAGACAGAGCGCGGCGGCGAGCGCGCGCTGCCGGAGGGTGCGCCCCGCGATGATTCCGGCCAGTGCGGCCAGCGCGAACGGGACGACACCCGTCCCGGTGGCGGTCAGTCCGCGGGCGAGCGCCACCGCCACGACCGGCCGGTGGCCGACGGACCACGAGAGAAGGCCGGCGTCCGCGAACAGCGGTCTGCCGTCGCGGCCCACCACGACCATGGTCAGTACGCCGAACGCCGTCCATGCGCCGAGGCCGCAGGCGCCTGCCAGGCCGGCGGCGTCGCTGCGCTTCATCCCTCACCCCTCACCCTCACTGTCACCTTCACCTTCACCGTCACCCTTCGTCCGGACAGTCGGATGCGGGAACGGCGACACCCGATACCGACTACAAACTTGTAGACGGTCTACTGGACTGTAGACGATGGCGGAGTTGAGGAAGTTCCCCATGGACATGGACATGGACGTCACCGCAGGTAGTCGCGTAGTACCGCGGTACCACTCGCCCGGTGTGGTTCAGCCTTCCGGTACCACTGGACCGGCGGAATCGGCTCTTAGCGTTGCCGGTGTGGCGTCGGAACCGACGGACGCCGTAGGCCGACAGGGAGAACGCGCATGATCGACGCACGACAGTTGACCAAGAGGTACGGCGAGAAGACGGCCGTCGACGGGCTGGACTTCGTCGTGAAGCCGGGCACCGTGACCGGCTTCCTGGGCCCCAACGGCGCGGGCAAGTCCACGACCATGCGCATGATCGTCGGACTCGACGCCCCGACGAGCGGCACCGTCACCGTGAACGGCCACCACTACGCCCGCCACCAGGCCCCGCTGCAGGAGGTCGGTGCCCTCCTCGAGGCGAAGTCGATCCACCCGGGCCGCTCGGCGTACAACCACCTCAGGGCCCTAGCGCTGACCCACGGCATTCCGGGCCGCCGGGTCGACGAGGTCATCGACCTCGCCGGACTGGGCAGCGTGGCGAAGCAGCGGGCCGGTGCCTTCTCCCTCGGAATGGGCCAGCGGCTGGGCATCGCGGCGGCGCTGCTGGGCGATCCGCGGACGGTGATGCTGGACGAGCCGGTCAACGGGCTGGACCCGGAGGGTGTGCTCTGGATCCGCAATTTGCTGAAGGGGCTCGCCGACGAGGGCCGGACGGTGTTCGTGTCCTCGCACCTGATGAGCGAGATGGCTCTCGTGGCGGACCACCTGATCATCGTGGGGCGCGGCCGGCTGCTGGCCGACACGACCGTGGCGGACCTGATCAGCGAGGCGGGCGGCGACACGGTGAGGGTGGCAACGCAGGACCCGGTGCGGCTGCGGGACGTGCTGGCGGGGCCCGGCGTCGACGTCACCGGCCGGATCGGCTCCGAGGAGCTGCAGGTGACCGGGCTGACCGCCCGCGAGATCGGACTGAAGGCCGCCGAGCACGGGATCCCGCTGTTCGAGCTGAGCGCGCGGACCGTGTCACTGGAGGAGGCGTTCATGGACCTGACCAGGGATGCCGTGGAGTACCACGGCACCACGACCGGGATCGAGACGCTCGGGAGGCCCGCATGAGCACCCTCACCGCAACCGCCGAGGAACCCAGGACAACGCCCGACCGCCCCGCATACCGGGTGACCGGACGGCGCGTGCTCTCCTCCGAATGGGCCAAACTGTGGTCCCTGCGCTCGACCTGGATCACGCTGGGCCTCGGCCTGCTGTTCCTGGTGGCCTTCGGCCTGATCGCCGCGAGCCGCTACAAGTCGGGGATCGGCTCCGGCCACATCGACCGGGACTTCGCCGATTCCACGGCCGTGAGCCTGTCCCTCTTCGGTACGAACTTCGCCCAGCTGGCGTTGGGCGTGCTGGGCGTGCTGGTCACAGCGGGCGAGTATTCGACCGGCATGATCCGTTCCACGCTCGCGGCGGTGCCTCGCAGGCTGCCGGTCCTGTGGTCCAAGGCGGCTGCGTTCGGGCTGGTGGCGCTGGCGGTGGGGACCGTCGGTGCGTTCGTCACCTTCTTGATCGGGAAGGGCATCGTCTCGGGTACGCCCGCGGCCATGAACCTTTCGCACGCGGGTGTCATGCAGAGTCTGCTGGGCGCCGGGCTCTACCTCGGCCTGGTCGGGGTGATCGGCACCGCCCTGGGCGCGCTGCTGCGGTCGGTGGCCGGCGGGATCTCGGTGCTGGTGGCCACCCTGATGCTGATCCCGGGACTGATCTCACTGCTGCCGACCTCCTGGCAGAACGACATCAGCCCCTACCTGCCGTCCAACGCGGGCGAGTCGATGTTCGCGCTGACCCACGACTCGACCACCCTGTCGCCGGGCGCGGGACTGCTGGTCTTCCTCTGCTGGACGGCGCTGGCGTTGGGCGGTGCGGCGTACCGGCTCGCGCGCACCGACGTCTGAGGCCTGCACCATGAACAGGTGACGTCCGTGACCACCGATGACATCAGCGCAATGGGACTGCTGGTCGCCCGACTGTCCCGGGGCGGCCAGCGGTTGCAGCAGGCCGACCGGACGCATCCGTGGGTGCTGGACACCGCGGTCGTGGTTCTGGTCTTCCTGATCTTCTGCCTGCCCGACCTGCTCCACGGCGGTGTGGACGACGGCGACGGCCCGCGCCGGTTCCGGCTCGCCTTCACCCAGCTGCCCGTCGCGGGAATGCTGGCACTCCAAGTGGGTCTGGTACTGCCCCTGCTGTGGCGGCGGCGTAAGCCCGTGATGGCCTTTGGTGTCATCGCCGCGGTGTTCGTCGTCCAGTGGTCCCTGGGCGCGGCGCTGCGCGCGGACATCGCTCTGTTCGTCGCCCTGTACAGCCTGGCCCTGCACGGGCGGCTGCGGCAGTTGCCGTGGGCCTGTGCGGCCATGGCGGGCGCCATGGTGCTGGTGGCGGTACGCGCGTCCTCGGCCGTATCCGTCTGGGACGCGCTGTTCTTCCTGCTGAGCACGGCGACCGCCGCCCTCGCGCTCGGCCTCGTGGTGCGGGTCCGCCGCGCCCAGCTCGCCGGACTGCGGGACCGGGCCGCCCGGCTGGAGATCGAACGCGACCAGCGCAGCAGACTGGCCACCGCCACCGAACGCACCCGTGTCGCCCGCGAGATGCACGATATCGTCGGCCACAACCTCTCCGTCATCATCACGCTCGCCGATGCCGGCGCCTACGCCACCGACATCGCACCCGAACGTGGCAAGGAGGCCCTCGAGCTCATCGGCGACACCGGCCGCCAGGCCCTCGGTGAACTGCGACGCGTGCTCGGTGTGCTGCGGGAAGCGACGGACGGTCCCCCGGGCGGCCCCGAACTCAGCCCGCAGCCCGGCATCGCGGACATCGGCGCACTGTGCGCCAACGTGCGCGCAGCCGGACTCGAGGTCGTCTACCGGACGTCCGGCGACGTGGACGCCCTCGACAGCGGAGTGCAACTGACGGTGTACCGCATCGTCCAGGAAGCCCTCACCAACACGTTGAAGCACGCCGACGCCGACACCCGGGTGCACTTGGCGATCCTCGTCGAGGACGCCCGGCTGACCGTCCGGGTCCAGGACAGCGGCCCGGCCACACCGTTCGGACCGCCGAACGAGGAAGGACACGGCCTGGTGGGTATGCGGGAGAGAGCGGCCCTCTACGGCGGGGCCGTCAGCGCGGGGCCGGCGGGCGGCGGAGGATGGAGCGTCGAGGCCGTCCTCGACCTCACGCCCCAAGGCGGTGCCGGGTGACGACCGTACTCATCGTGGACGACCAGCCGCTGCAACGCTACGGCTTCCACATGCTCCTGGACTCCGTTCCCGAGACCGACGTCGTCGGTGAGGCCGCCCACGGGGCCGAGGCGGTCCGCAAGACCGCCGAACTGCGCCCGGACGTCGTCCTGATGGACGTGCGCATGCCCGGCATGGACGGCATCGAGGCCACCCGCCGCATCGTCGCCGCCGGCGCCCGCTCACGCATCCTCGTGCTCACCACCTTCGATCTCGACGAGTACGTCCATGCCGCCCTGCGGGCCGGCGCCAGCGGCTTCCTCCTCAAGGACGCACGCCCCGATGAACTCCTCGCCGGCATCCGCGCCGTCGCCGCCGGCGACGCCGTCATCGCGCCGGCCCTCACCCGCCGCCTCCTGGACGAGTTCACCCGCTACGTGCCCGTCCACCGCACAGACTCCGCCGAGAACCCGGGACTCGGCTCCCTCACCGACCGCGAACGCGAGATCCTCGTCGCCGTCGGCCAGGGCTGGACCAACGGCGAGATCGCCACGCGCTTCGTCCTGTCCGAGTCCACCGTCAAGACCCACGTCGGCCGCGTCCTGGCCAAGATCGGCGCCCGCGACCGCATCCAGGCCGTGATCTTCGCCTACGACCACGGCCTCGCCCGGCCCCACGCGGACTCAACCGACGAGCGCCGGCCCCGGTCATGACGGGGACGGTGCCGGCAGCGCCTGCCGCACCACGAGTCCGGCGAGGCTCTTCTGGACGAGTCCGTAAGCCAGGACGGGCAGCAGCAGATGCGGTTTGTCCGGCATCGCCGTCGTGATCATTACGGCGCCCGCGCTGCTGTTGCTCATCCCGCAGGCCAGCGCGAGGGACGAACGGGTGCCCCGGTCCAGGCGCAGGGTCGCGCCGGCCGCATGCCCCAGCAGAAAGGACGCACCACACGTGCCCGCGGCCGCAGCCACCGCGGCCCCGACCAGCAGGGGCCGCGGATGTGCCAGGCAGGGCGCGAGTGCGCCGCTCGCGTTGACGTAGGTCGTGGCCAGCGAGGCGAGCAGCGCACACGTAGTGACGCCGCTCTCCAGGAAACCCAACCATGCTGCCGGTGTGACGATCCGGCACAGCAGCCCTGCCACACAGGGCAGCACGATGCCGGACAGAGCGAAGGTGCCGCGCGTCAACTGCGCCGCGGCCGAGAGCGTATGGGCGTAGGGGCCGTGCAGCAGGGTCGCCAGGGAGCTGATCACGAGTGGCGTGGTCAGCGGACTGACGAGCGTGGACCCCAACACGGCGGCGACGATGGTCGGTTGGTCGCCGGCAGCCTTCGCCGTCCACACCGTGGCATTGGCGGCCACCGGCATCGTCACGATCAGCACCATTGCCGTGACGATGCCGCTGCCGTGATCGGAATCCGGCGTCTGCTGCAGCAGCACGATGAGGACGGGGACGAGTACCAGCGGAACCGTCAGGTGCAACGCCAGCGCGGCCAGCAGGGCCAGCGGCCGTCGCAGCAGCCCGGTCAGCGCGTGCAGCCGGATCTGGAAGCCGGCCGCGAACAGCAGGACGCCCAGCAGAACAGGCGGCAGGTGCAGCCCGATGCCGCCTGACCCGAGCGAGTGGGGGCGACGCAGCCACAGGCCGGGCCAGGGCATCAGCAGCGCCGCGGCGTACGAGGCGAGTACGGCACGGCCCAGACGGCCGCGCAGCCACACAGCGAAGCGGGTGGCGCAGGAGGCGGTTGCAGGCGACACGACTTCCTCGGTGATGCTCTTCCGGCGGACGGGCAGCAAAGACCGGCCGGTCGACTATGCCTGCGCGGCAGGAGAACGAGTCCATCGCCTCATCCTGGACAAGCAGGCTGGCGGCCACGCGCTGACAGGCCCGGCAGTCAGGATGCGTTCAGGTTGTCGCTGGCACGGTCACGCCATGACACATGATTCCTCGCAAACGGCCTCCTCCGCCGTACCTCGGCACGCCTCCGGCGACGGCCACAGGGCCCGTTGGAACAAGGTCCCCGAGATCACCGCCTACTTCTGGGCCATCAAGATCCTCTGCACGACTGTGGGGGAGACCGCGGCCGACCTGCTCGCGGAAAAGGCCGGGCTGGGGCTGACCGGCGTCTCCGTGTTGATGAGCGGCCTGCTGGCGCTGGTGCTCGTCGTTCAGTTCCGGACCCGCGCCTACCGCCCGGCCGTCTACTGGCTCGCCGTCGCGCTCATCAGCATCGTCGGCACCCTGATCAGCGACAACCTGACCGACAACATGGGCGTGCCCCTGGAACTGAGCACGGCCGTCTTCGCTGTGATCCTCGTGGCCGTGTTCCTCATCTGGTACGGGCGCGAGAAGACGCTCTCCATTCACAGCATCGACACCACCGGCCGCGAAGCCTTCTACTGGCTCGCGGTCCTGTTCACCTTCGCCCTGGGCACCGCGGCCGGCGACCTCGTCGCCGAGGGCATGGCCCTGGGCTACCTGACCTCGATCCTGGTCTTCGCCGCGGTGATCGCCGCCGTGGCCGTGGCCCACTTCGCGCTCGGCCTGAACGCGGTGTGGAGCTTTTGGATCGCCTATGTCCTCACCCGCCCGTTGGGTGCCTCGGTGGGCGACTATCTGTCCCAGCCCACCGGGGACGGGGGAATGGGCCTGGGCACGGTGGTCACCAGCGCGCTCTTCCTCGCCGTCATCGTGGGCCTCGTCGTCCACCTCTCGCTGACCCGCAAAGACACCACCGCACCCGGCACACCTGCCTGAACAACCTCGCACACCTGCCTGAACAAGCGCGCAGAGCTGCCCGGCCGACCCTCAGGGGTCAGCCGGGCACCTCGACGACCAAGCACGCCCCGACGCCGCGGAGACCGCTCATCGGGAGCCGGGCTTGCAGGCCACACCACCGTAGAACCCGATCTCCTCGGATCCGGCGGGCGGCGGGATGTCCGGGCGCCAGAACGGGGCCTGGGTCAGGCCGGGTTCGACCAGTTCGAAGCCGGTGAAGAAACGCTCGACCGCGGCCCGGGACCGCAGGTTCAAGGTGGCTGTGGCCTTGGTGTAGACGGCTTGGGCGGCGCTGCGGTCGGCGAAGTCGCCTGTGGCGTGCGAGAGGACGAGGAAGCTGCCGGGCGCCAGGGCGTCGCGCAGGGTGGCGACGATCCGCTCGGGCTCGTCGGCGTCGGTGAGGAAGTGCAGGACGGCGACGAGGAGCAGGGCGACCGGCTTGTCGAAGTCGATGACCTGGCGGACGCCCGGGTGGTCGACGACGGAGCGCGGGTCACGCAGGTCGGCCAGGACGACGCCGGTGGCATGGGAGCCACTGAGGAGGGCACCCGCGTGCGCGCTCACGATCGGATCGTTGTCGACGTACGCGACCCGGACGTCCGGCGTGACTGCGTGGGCGGTCTCGTGCACGTTCGGCGACGTGGGCAGGCCCGTGCCGATGTCGAGGATCTGGCGGACGCCGCTGTCCACGACGTACCGGACGGCGCGCCCCAGGAAGGCGCGGTTGGCCCGCAGGCCGATGCGCACCTCGGGCGCGGCGGCAGCGAGTTCGTCACCGGCCCGCTGGTCCACCTCGTAGTTGTCCTTGCCGCCGAGCAAATAGTCGTAGATCCGCGCGGGATGCGGCCTGCTGGTGTCGATGTTCCCGGCCTGGCAGCCGTCCTGTCTCACGCTGAGCCCCTCCCGGCCTCGATGATCCTTCAGCTTGCCACATCAACCGCCGTGCACTTAACAGTAGTTGACGATCCGTCACCGAATGGCGAACGCTCCGTCACGGAGAGTGCGGTGCAGGCTGACCTCGCCTTCCACCGCGCGCTCCTGGCGGCCTCCCACAATGAGCTGCTCGAACGCATGGAGATGGTGATTTCAAGCGTCCTGGCCGTCCGCGATCGCCTCGTCCATGGCTCCGACCATCCCGAGGACCCGGTCCCCAGCCATCGTGCCGTGCTCGCAGCCGTCCGGGCGCAGGATCCCGGCGCGGACTGGGCGGACGGCCCCCACGGCCTGCCGAACGTTTGTGCCCATCCCGCGCCCGGAGGGCGGAGCGCGCAAAGGGCTGGGCGGAGGAAGGCGGCACGGGGATGTTGCGCTCGGCCCCCTGGTGATCGCATTTGGCGACCATCAGCACACCGTGCCGACCGGCCACCAGGTAAGTGCCATGGCCAAGGAGCTCGCGCGCCGGTCAGGCGGCGACCAGGGGCGTGTTTGGCGGCTCTTGTCGGGGGGACGCGGTAAGCGGGTAGTGAGCGACATGTCGGAGGCGAACCGTGGCTCCACCCGGGATCGGGACAGTCGGTGCCGACGTCGCCGGGTCTCAGACGGCCCCCGACGCGTCCCGGGTGGCCGGGCGCACGGGCGCCACCGCAAACCACAACAAACTGTTACCCATGCACGGCGTAGCGAGTGAGTACGTGCAGGTGGACACGGCGCATGGGCAACTGCTCATCGACGACCTGTTGCGCACGCGCAGCGGGAGCCCCGGCCGGTGCGCCAACCCCTCGCAAGGAGTGACATGAACACCCATCCACTCACAGAACTCGCCCAGCAGCTGCGTGTCGACAGTGTCCGCGCCGCCGCTGCGGCGGGATCCGGGCATCCCACCTCCTCGATGTCCGCGGCCGACCTGATGGCCGTCCTTCTGGCCAACCACCTGCGCTACGACTTCGACCGCCCCGCGCACTCCGGTAACGACCGTTTCGTGCTCTCGAAGGGGCACGCCTCACCCCTGCTGTACGCCGCGTACAAGGCGGCAGGCGCGATCAACGACACCGAGCTGCTGACCTTCCGCAGGCTCGGCAGTCGGCTCGAAGGGCACCCGACACCACGGCAACTGCCATGGGTCGAGACGGCCACCGGCTCGCTCGGACAGGGGCTGCCCGTCGGCGTCGGCATCGCGCTGGCCGGCAAGCGGCTCGACCGTACGGGATACCGCGTCTGGGTGCTGTGCGGCGACAGTGAGCTCGCCGAGGGCTCGGTGTGGGAGGCGGCCGAGCACGCCGGATATGAGCACCTGGACAATCTCACCGCGATCGTCGACGTCAACCGCCTCGGCCAGCGCGGCCCGACCCGGCACGGACACGACCTGGACGCCTACGCACGCCGATTCCAGGCTTTCGGCTGGCACACCGTCGAGGTCGACGGGCACGACATCGACGCCGTCGACCGCGCGTACGACGAGGCACTGTCCACCGCCGGGCAGCCGACCGCAATCCTCGCCCGCACCCTCAAGGGCAAGGGCGTGACCTCGGTCCAGGACCGTGAGGGCCTGCACGGCAAGCCGCTGCCGGCCACCGAGGAAGCGATCGCCGAACTCGGCGGTGTGCGCGACCTGCGGGTCGAGGTGCACCATCCGCCCGCCGCACGGACGCTGCATCCCGTGGGGTCGGGCCACGCGGAGCTGCCCCGTTACGCGAGCGGCGACGAGGTTGCCACCCGTGACGCTTTCGGGCAGGCGCTCGCCGCTGTCGGAACGGCGCGTGGCGATGTCGTCGCGCTGGACGGGGAGGTGAGCGACTCCACGCGCTCCGAGTTCTTCGCCAAGGAGCACCCCGACCGATTCTTCGAGTGCTACATCGCCGAACAGCAACTGGTCGCCACCTCGGTCGGGATGGCGTCGCGCGGCTGGGTGCCGTACGCCTCCACGTTCGCCGCGTTCCTCACCCGCGCCTACGACTTCGTGCGCATGGCCTCGATCAGCGGCGCCGGGATCAACATCGTCGGCTCGCATGCGGGGGTCGCCATCGGCCAGGACGGGCCCTCGCAGATGGGGCTCGAGGACCTGGCGATGTTCCGGGCGATGTACGGCTCGACCGTGCTGTACCCGTGCGACGCCAACCAGACGGCGAAACTCGTCGCGGAGATGGCAGGCCTCGACGGCATCCGCTATCTGCGTACGTCCCGCGGCGGCACGCCCGTCATCTACAGCGCCACGGAGGAGTTCCCCATCGGCGGAAGCAAGGTGCTGCGCGCCTCCGGCGAGGACCGGCTGACCGTGATCGCGGCGGGCGTCACCCTCCACGAGGCACTGGCCGCCGCCGAGTCGCTCGGCAGTGAGGGCATCCCGGTCCGCGTGATTGACCTGTACTCGGTCAAGCCGGTCGACTGCCGCACCCTGCACGAGGCTGCCGAGAGTACCGGTTGCTTCCTGACCGTGGAGGACCACCGCGAGGAGGGCGGCATCGGGGACGCGGTGCTCGACGCTTTCGCCGACGGCCGGCCCGTACCGCGCCTCGTGCGCCTGGCCGTCCGGACGATGCCCGGCTCGGCGAGCCCCGCGGAGCAACTGCACGCGGCCGGTATCGACTCCGAGTCGATCGCGGCGGCGGCACGGCTGCTCGTCGAGACGGCCGTGGCGCGCTGACCGAAAGGCACCGGCCCGACCAGCAGCCGGCTGCCGGGGCTGCTACGTCGCGCGGTGTGTCAGCCGGACGGTTCGTCGGGCACGGGATGCTCGGGATTCGGGCTGCCGGCGTGCGGGGCGCCACGCCGACCCGTACCGGCCTCGTCAGTGTCGGGGATCTCCGTGTCGGGCTCGGGACGCTCCTCGTCTGCGGTTTGCGTCTCGTCGCTCTCCCAAGGATCCGACGCGGCGCCTGCCTGCTGGTCCGGCATGTCCCTCGGCGTCGGCTCCGGTACGGGTGCTTCGGGTCCGCTGTCACTCACAGCGCTCTCCCTTCCTCTGCGGGCTGTTGCGTCCCTCGCGTACCCCAGCCGGTGGAAACGATGTCCTGGCGTAGTCCGGATCGGTCCCTGCGGCCGGTGCATACCTGTGCAGTCTCACGCCGGGGGTGCGGCTCGCGCATGAGGACGGGTCCGACCGTGGTGGCTTTGGGGCTCCGCGCGGCGCGCCCGTGTTGCGAGGACGGTCTTCGACGGCCCGCCTCATGAGTCTGGAGCGGGCCGGATGTGTCATGTCTCGGGGAGGCGGCAGTCAGGCGACGCGGTTCAGGCAGTCCGCCACGACATGCTTGTCCAAGGCAGCGCGCACCAGCGCCGAGGCCAGCTCCGCGTTCGGTGTCTCATCCGCGAGCCGGACGAGGTCGGAGGTTCGCTGAGGCAGTCCCAGACGCTCGGCGCCCTGGAGCGCCTTGGAGTCCACGAAAGGGCCGAACTCCGGCCACACGTCCTGGACCTCACGCAGGAAGATGTCCGTTCCGAGCGGACCGATCCCTGGCAGTTCCCGCAACAGACGCCGCAACTCGTCCGCGTCGCCGTCTGCCTGCTGCCGCATCCGGCGCAGGTCGCCGCCCCAGCGGTCGATCAAGATCTGGCCGCCCTCACCCAACTGGGTTGCCGTGCGTTCGTCGTAGCGGCGATAGCCACCCCGCCCGAGGGCGTCCACGCGCTGCTGCCAGGTGGCTTCGGTCATGCGTTTCGGGTTCCTCAGCCCGGCCTCGTTCAGGGCGCGCGACGTCGAGACCGCGACCGAAGCACGGATCCGCGCGCTGAGCAGGTGTGCCAGCACGAGGGTGCGGTAGAGAGGCTGAGGTGTGTCTTTGAGAGTGATGTGGGCCTCGGCGGCGTAGGTCTGCCCGTGACGGCGGAGCAGTTCCCCCATCACTACTTTGTTCCTCTTGGTGTGACTTCTCTTGTTGTCGGTCATGGCTACCGTTACTCCTCGGCTACCGTTACTCCTCACCGTTACTCCTCAGCGTGATTGCTCAGCTCGTAGCAAAGGCAGCTCGCGGCACGAGGGCTGGTGCGTGGGCCACGTACGCACCCTCAAGTCGCGGACGCAGCTGCGTAAACGTGCGAACTCTCCGGTGACTCGGGGCTCATTTTGTCAGCCATGGCCCGGGCCCGGTGGGGTGCGGGGCGCCGCCTGCGCGACCCGCACCCCACCGGCCGTACGCCACCGCTCAGCCAGCCGGGTCCGGGGCCGGGCGGTGCAGGGCGACCACGTCGATCTCCACGAGGATGTTCATGAGATCCGAGCCGACCGTCGTGCGCACGGGCCGGGGATCGGAGAAGTGCTCGCGGTACACCCGGTCGAAGCCGGCGAAGTCACGGTGCAGATGCTGGAGATGGACCGTGGCCTTCACCACGTCGTCCAGACCGAGCCCGGCCTCCTCCAGCACGGACCGCACGTTCCGCAGCACCTGGCGGGTCTGCTCCTCCACGGTGTCGGCGACGGCGCCGGTCTCCGGATCCTGCGGACCGAACCCCGAAGTGAACACGTAGGGGCCGGCGGCGATGCCCTGGCTGTATCCGCCGGCGGGCGCGGGTGCCCGCTCCGTGGAGAGCGCACGGCGCGTGGTGGGGTGCGCGTGGGTGGTCATCGCTGCAGGTCTCCCTCGCGCTCGTTGACGGCGGCGTAGTGAAGGAGCTTGTCCTCGTCGACGGTGACACCGAGACCCGGGCCCGTGGGGACCGTCAGGCGACCTTCGCGCAAGGTGAGCGGCTCGATGATGTCGTCCGCGTGCAAGTAGTACATGGAGTCGATGGCGCGCGACAGCACCGGAGTGCTGGCGACCACGGCGAGGTGTGCGGCAGTGGCGATGCCGAGCTCGCCGCCGCTGTGCAAGTTCATGCCGAGACCGAAGGTCTCGCAGTGCGCGGCCAGTGCCTTGGTCGGGGCGATGCCGCCCCACTTGTAGACGTCACCGTGGATCACATCGACCGCGCCGAGCCGGACCGCCGGCGCGAAGTCCTCGAACCGGACGACGCACATGTTGGTGCACAGCGGGATACGGACCTTGGCGCGGACCTGGCTCATGCCCTCGATGCCGGTGCACGGGTCCTCCAGGTACTCGAGGTCCAGCTCCTCCAGGGCGATGCCGGCGCGTACCGAGTCCGGCACGGACCACGCGGCGTTCGGGTCGACACGCAGGTTCACCTCCGGCAGGGTGTCACGCAGCGCCCGCAGGATCGCCACGTCGCCCTGGACGTCCGTGGTGCCCTTGAGCTTGACGGCCTGGAACCCGCCCTCGCGCACCACGCGTTCCGTGTGCTCAGCGAGGGCGCCGGGCAGGTCGCCGGGCCGGGCCCCGGGGGCGTCGGCGCGTGTGATCAGTGCGGTCAGCGGGACCTCGTCGCGTACCGGACCGCCGAGCAGATCGGTGACCGACTGGCCTGTCGCCTTGCCCATGGCGTCCCAGCAGGCCACGTCCAGGGCGGCGAGGGCCGCGTAGCCGAGGTAGCCGTAGAAGAACGGCACCATGTGGTGCCTGCGGTGGAAGGCCTCCAGGGCGAACGGGCTGGTGCCGATCAGGTCCTCGGCGAGATTGCGGACGATCGCGGCGACCGGTTGCCCCCACATCGTCTCGCCCCAGCCCTCGATGCCGGAGTCGGTGCGGATGCGCACCACGGTGCGGGTCTCGCCGGTCTTGGTCTCGAAGGAGCTCGTGAACGGGTTGACCAGGGGCAGGTTGACGACGTGGACATCGACGTCGGTGATCTTCATGTGGTTCTTGTTCCTCAGGGTCACGGTCGCCCGGGGCGACGCGGGATGGGTCACGCGGTGGGGCGGGTGGCGGCGTCGAAGGCGAGGACGGCGCGAGCCAGCCCGCGGGCGCAGCGGTCCAGCAGGCGGGCGCCGTCGCGGGCGTCGGCCCCGGCGGCGTCGTCGGTGGCGCCGCCGACCCGCTCCCATTCGCCGTGCCGCTCAACTGTCAGGCCCGGGTACGGGGGCTTGTCGAACAGGGGCGGCGGCTCGACCGGCGGCTGTGCGGGACGCTCGGCGCGCACCAGCTCCGGATGCGCGGCGAGCATCAGCGACGTCTCGAACCAGCCGGCGTGCCCGGGCACCAGCCCGGCCCGGTCGCCGGCACCGCACGGGGCCACTGCGGTGCCGCTCTTGTCGCGGTCGGCGCCCGCGTCCTGGACGGTGGAGTGCGCCGTCGCGACCGTGGCTTCCTCCGTCTCGACCGTGGCTTCCTCCGTCTCGACCGTGTCGAGGAGTGTCCAGTACGAGCACGCCGCCGCCGTCACCTCGGCGCGCAGCGCGAAGCGTTTGACGGCGAGGCGGACGATCTCGTCGTTGCCACCGTGCCCGTTGACGACGAGAACGCGGCCGTACCCGCACTCCGCGAGGGAGTCGAGCAGCTCGTCGAGCACAGTGCCGAGTACCGGGGCCGACAGCGTGAGCGCCGCGGCGAACAAATGGTGTGGGCTGTGCCCGTACGGCAACGTCGGGAGCCGGACGAGGTCGGGCACGAAGGTGTCCGGGCCGGCCTCCTCGGCCAGCAGGTCCAGGGCTCGGCCGACGACCGCGTCCGCGAGCATCGTGTCCGTCCCCATCGGCAGATGCCCGGCGTGCTGCTCCTGCGAGCCGATCGGTAGGACGGCAATGGCATCGCGGGCGGCGGCGCGCGTTTCGCGCCAGGTCGCCTCCGTCAGGTTCTGGTGAGTCATGCCACTGCCCGCCCGCTTCGGCGGCGTGACAGAGTCGGCGCATGGCGCATGAACGTTTTCCTTTGCGGTTGGTCCCCGATCCGGTGCCGGATGCCAGGGTGAGTGGGGACGTCGATGTGCTGGGCGCCGTCGAGGTGCTGCCGGGTGTGGTGCGAGCCGCGCGGCTCTCCCGCACCGGCCTCGTACTGGGCCGGACCGAGGAGTTCTACGACACGGGCGACGCGTCGCCGGGCGGGGTGGACGCCGCCCTCGAGCGGGCGGTGGCCGTGTTCGCCGGGCACGGCCCGGTGGGCGTGGGTGTGGCCGCGGCCGGCGTGGTGGATCCGGCCGCCGGACGCATCCTGGAGGTCAACGACGCCCCGGCGCTGAGTGGATACCCGGTCGCCGACCGGTTGGCGGCCCTGGTGGGCGCGCCGGTACGGGTCGAGCACCGGGCGCGCGTACAGGTGCTGGGGGACCGCTGGTTCGGCCCCGGACGGGGCCGTCGGTCCTTCGCTTCTGTGTCCACGGGCGAGGTGCTCGGCGTCGGCATCCTCTACGACGGCGACGTGCTGGCCCCGGCCGGCGGGCGAAGCGGCGCGCACATGACCGTCACGGCCAGTGGCAAGCCCTGCACCTGCGGACGCCGCGGTTGCTGGAAGACCGTGGCCACCACCCGCTGGCTGCGGGAACGGGCAGCCGAGGACGGACTGGCGCCGCACCTCTCCTCGCTGGGGGCGCTCACGGCGTCGCAGGATCCGGTCGCCCGGAACCTCGTCGAGCGCTACGCCGAGAACCTGGTGCTGGGCCTCGCCACGGTCCAACAGTTGTTTGCTTGTGGCCTCTTCGTGCTCCACGGCGAGGCACTCGACGGCGGTGAGCCGTTCCGGGCCCTGGTGGAGGCGCGGCTGCGGGCCGACGCCCTGACCGGCTCCGAGACCCCGAGCGTCGTGCTGGGCGAGGCCTCGGACACCGGAGCCCTGCTCGGGGCCGCCGGCCTGGTCCTTTCGGGGCGTTAGGCAGGGCCTCATACGACGGTGCTCTCCGCCGACTCGGATGTCACTGCGGCGGTGCGCCGCGCCCGCGTCGGGTCCGGGACCGGAACCGCGTCGAGGAGCCGCCGCGTGTAGGGGTGTTCGGGGGTGGTGAACACCTGCCGGGCGGTGCCCGTCTCAACGATGCGGCCCTGCCGCATCACGGCCACCCGGTCGGCGATCCGGCTGACGACCGCCAGGTTGTGCGAGATGAAGAAGTACGTCAGTCCCAGGCGCTGCTGAAGGTCGGCCAGCAGGTCGAGGACGCGTGCCTGGACGGAGACGTCGAGCGCGCTGGTCGGCTCGTCGAGCACCACCAGGCGCGGTTCGAGAGCCAGGGCGCGGGCTATCGATATGCGCTGGCGCTGTCCTCCGGAGAACTCGTGCGGGTAGCGCTCGACGATGCCCGCGTCGAGACCGACGGCGTCGAGCAGTTCGCACACGCGCTCGCGGGTCCGGGCCCGACCGCGCCGGCCGCGCGCCCACTCCTCGTGGGTGACGAGCGGCTCGGCGACGATGTCGGCGATCCGCAGCCGTGGATTCATGCTGGAGTACGGGTCCTGGAGCACGACCTGCATCTGTCGCCGGAACGGGCGCAGAGCCGCGTGGTCCAGGGACAGCAGATCCGTCCCGTCGAACCGTACGCTGCCCGACGTCGGCGGCAGCAGCCGCAGGAGCAGCCGTGTCAGGGTCGTCTTGCCGCAGCCGGACTCCCCGACGAGGGCAAAGGTCTCGCCCTCGGTGACGGTCAGGCTGACGTCGTCGACGGCGACGCTCGGCGGCTGCCCGGGGAACTCCTTGCGCAGGTTGCGGATCTCCAGGAGCGGCTCGGCGGTGTGCGAACTGGTCATGCGACGGGCTCCAGTCGGGGGGTGGCGTCGAGCAGACTGCGGGTGTAGGGCGCGGCAGCGCGGGCGAAGACCTGCTCCACATCTCCGCTCTCGACGACCTCGCCGTGGCGCATGACGGCGACCCGGTCCGCGGTCTCGGCGACGACGCCGAGGTCATGGGTGATCAGCAGCACCGCCATCCCGTGGCGGTGCTGCAGCCGGACGAGCAGATCGAGGATCTGTCGCTGCACGGTCACGTCGAGGGCTGTCGTGGGCTCGTCGGCGATGAGGACGCGCGGCCGGGCCACGAGCGCGGAGGCGATCATGACGCGCTGGCGCAGTCCGCCGGACAGCTCGTGCGGGTACTGGCGAAAGCGCCGTTCCGGGTCGGGAATACCGACCTCGTCGAGCGCGGTCAGGGCGGCGCTGCGCGCCTCGGTCCGGGTGTGGTCGCCGTGCAGGCGCAGCACTTCCGTGATCTGGTGGCCCACTCGCTGAAGCGGGTCGAGGCTGGTCATGGGGTCCTGGAACACCATGGAGATCTCGGCCCCGCGGACCCGGCGCAGCTCCCGCTCGCTCCGGCCGAGCACGTCGCGCCCGTCGAGCAGGATCTCGCCGCCCGCATACACGCAGGGAGGTTCGGGGTTGAGGCGGAGCGCGGACAGGGCCGTGGCCGATTTGCCGCTGCCGGACTCGCCGACGACTGCGAGCGTCTCACCGGCCGCGACGGACAGGTTCACACCGCGCACGGCGTGGACGGTGGAGCCGGAGAGCCGGAAGTCGACGCGCAGGTCCTGGAACTCGAGCACCGGCGCGGCAGTTGGGGCGGTCGGGGATTCGGGCGTGGAGGTCATCGGCGGTACGCCTTCGGGTCCGCGACGTCGCGCAGGGCGTCGCCGGTGATGTTGATGGCCAAGGACGTGAGCATGAGGGCGACGCCGGGGAAGACGGCGATCCACCACGAGGTGCCCAGGTAGAGCTGTCCGTCGGCGAGCATGCCGCCCCAGGTCACCGTCTCCTTGGGGACGCCGAGGCCGAGGTAGCTCAGGGAGGCCTCGGCGACGACGGCGGCGGCGATGTGCAGCGTTCCGATGGTGGCGAGTGGGGCCAGCACGTTCGGCAGCAGATGGCGCCGCATGATCGTCACGTGTCCGACGCCGATGGCGTGGGCCTCGGTGACGAAGTCCCGCGAGCGCAGCGACAGCACCTCCGAGCGCACCACGCGGGCGTACGAGACCCAGCCGGTGATGCCGAGGACGAGGATCACGTACCACAGGCCGGAGCCGACGAAGCCGACCACGGCGAGTGCCAACAGGACGGCGGGGAAGGCGAGTTGGACGTCGGCGACGCGCATGACGATCCGGTCCGTCCAGCCGCCGAAGTATCCGGAGGCGAGACCGGCGAAGGTGCCTATGGTGCCCGCGAGGAGGGCCGCGCCGGCGCCCACGAGTAGTGAGACGCGGGTGCCGTAGACGATGCGGGACAGCAGGTCGCGGCCGAGCTGGTCGGTGCCGAGCAGGTGCGCGGTGCTGCCGCCGGACTGCCAGGCGGGGGGTCGCAGTCGGCCGAGCAGGTTCTGCGCGTTGGGGTCAACGGGCGCGATCAGTGGAGCGCACACGGCGCACACGATGATCACGGCCAGGAAGGCGAGGGCGGCCAGCGCGAGGCGGTTGTGCAGCAGGGCGCGTGCGACGCCGGGCCTCGGCGCGGAGGGCGTCGCGTCGACGGTGGGCGCGGGGGCGGTGGTGGTCATCGGGAGTTCCTCACCCTCGGGTCGAGGAGGCCGTAGGAGAGGTCCACGAGCAGGTTCACCACGACGAACGTGGCGGCGAACACCAGCACCGTGGCCTGCACCAGGGGGAAGTCGCGGTTGGAGATGGCCTGCACGGTCAGCTGTCCGATGCCGGGCCAGGAGAAGACCTGCTCGGTGAGGATGGCGCCGCCCAGGAGGCTGCCGACCTCGAGGCCGACCACGGTGACGACCGGCAGGGATGCGTTGCGCAGCCCGTGCCTCAGGACTGTGCGGACCGGGCCGAGACCACGGGCACGCGCCGTGCGGATGTGGTCGGAGCCGAGCACGTCGATGAGGGAGGAGCGCAACAGCCGTGCCACAACGGCGACCGAGTAGACGGACAGCGTGATGGACGGCAGGACGAGGTGGGCGAACGTGCCGTATCCGGAGGCGGGCAGGGCGTGCAGCCCGACGGCGAAGACGAGGATGAGCAGGATGCCCACCCAGAACGGCGGCGTGGACTGGCCCAGCAGCACGACCGAGATGACGCTCCGGTCGGCGGCCCGGCCCCGGCGCATCGCCGCGAGGATGCCGGCGGGCAGCGCGATCAGCAGCGTGACGACGAGCGCACCCGCGGCGAGCAGCAGGGTGGCCGGGACCCGGTCGGCGAGGACCTCGCGCACCGGCTGGTTGTAGAAGAGGGAGGTACCGAAGTCGAGGCGTGGCAGGCCCCACAAATAGTCCAAGTACTGCGTGATCAGCGGCCGGTCGAGCCCCAGGCTGTGGCGCAGCACGCTCTCCTGCTGGGCCGTCGCGTCGGGCGGCAGCATGACCTTGACGGGGTCGCCGGACAGCCGGACGAGGAAGAAGACGACGGTCGCCGTGCACAGCAGCACCAGCAGGGCGGTGCCGAGCCGGGCGGCAATCGGGCGCAGGACCGTCAGGGCCCTTCGGCCGCGACCAGCGCCGGTCGGCGCGGGAGCGTCCTTGGTGTCGGGCGTGGGAAGGGTCAGGGAGTCGCTCATGAGCCGGATACCTCCGCACTCGCCATGTCCAGGACGCCGGCGGCGCCGGGTGTCCAGCGCGGCCGGCTGTTGTGCACGTAGATGTTGTCGATCTGGTACAGCGGCACGAACGGCGCCTCGGTCTTGATGCGTTCCTGCAGCCGGGAGAAGGCGCGGCGGCGCACGGCCGGCTCGACGGACAGTTCCTCGGCGTCGATGAGGCGGTCGGCCGTCTTGTCGTGCCAGCGGCTCTGCCTGCGGTCGCTGCGCACGTTGGACTGGAGCATGCTCTCGCCGTCCAGGGTCCACACGGTCGACGCCGCGAGGTACATCGGGCCGAGGGCGGCGTGGTTGCTCGAGGTGAGGCGCTGGGAGTACGTGCCCGGGTCGAGGAGGTCAACCTTGGCGTGCACGCCCGCGCGGGCGAGCAGCCCGGAGATGGCCTCGGCCACGTTGGCGTCGACGTTGGACGCGGTGAGCGTGGTGCTGATGCCGTGCGGGTGGCCGGCCTCGGTGAGCAGGGCGCGGGCCTTGGCGACGGAGCGCTCGAACGGTTCGACGGAGGCGTCGAAGCCGAAGGCGCCGCGCGGGATCATCGCCGGGACCTCGCTGGCCTTGCCGCCGAGTACCGCCTTGATGAGCAGGGGGACGTCGACAGCGTGGTTGAGCGCCTGACGCACCCGCCGGTCGCGCAGCGGTCCGTCGGTGAGCGTGTCAAGCGAAAGGTACGAGGTGCGGATCCCGGTGTGGTGGTCGATCCGGACGCCGGGGTAGCCGTCGAGCTGCTGCGCGGCGTCGGGGGTCATGCCCGCCACGATGTCCACGCCGCCGCTCTGCAGGGCGGCCAGTGCGGAGGACGAGTTGGGGGCGGGCACGAAGACGAGTTCGTCGACCTTCGCGCGGCCCTGCCAGTGGTGCTCGTAGGCCCGCAGGCGCAGTTCGTGGTCGCGCTGCCAGTGGCGGAAGGCGAACGGGCCAGTGCCCACGGGGTGGGCGGCGAAGCCCTCGTCGCCCACCTTGGCGAGGTAGCGCGGAGGTACCACGACGCCGCCGAACAGGGACAGTTTGTCGGGCAGGATCGGGTCGTGGAGCGAGGTGTGGATGTCCACGGTGTGGGCGTCGACGACAGTGACGTCTTCCACGTACCGCAGTTCGACGATGGGGGACTTGGTGGCCGGGTCCAGAAGGCGTCGCACGCTGAAGCGGACTGCCTCGGCGTCGCAGGGCTCCCCGTTGTGGAAGGTCACGCCGGGGCGCAGACGAAAGCGCCACACCCGGGGCGAGATCGCCTTCCACGAGAGGGCGAGCCGGGGACGCAACGAGTTGTCGCGGGCCCGGGTGGTCAGCGTGTCGAAGATGTTGATCAGGGCGTTCATGGACGTCATGTCGCCCTGCTTGTGCGGGTCCATGGTCTTCGGGTCGCCGGTCTGCGAGACCCGCAGGACGTTGCCGGCCGAGGCCGCGGGCTGTGTGCCACACCCGGTGAGCAGGGCAGGAGCGGCGAGCGCGGGTACCGCCAGACCGGCGTACCGCAGAGCTGTGCGTCGGGAGAGAGCGGCGGGGCGGGTCCCGCCCCCTCCACGTATTCGTTCCATTAAGCAACACGCCCGTTCCGGTGAATGGAATGCAGTTCGGGTAAGGTAAGGCGACATGGGGAAACAGGTCAACAGTCGATCGCAGATGCAGGACTCCACTGCCCCGGGTGCGGCACCGCCCGCACCCGGTCCGGTGGACAAGGCCATGGAAGTGCTGTCGGCCCTTTCGGAGACGGGCGCGCCGCACCGGCTCGCCGACCTCGCCCGGCACACCGGCCTCGCCAAACCGACCGTGCACCGGCTGCTTCGCTCCCTCGCGGCGCAGGGCTTCGCCGAACCCGCCGAGCAGGGCAGCTACCGAGCCGGGCCCCGGCTGCTCGGCCTTGCCGCGCGCGTGCTCGCCGACGACGCCGCCCTCGACCTGGCCCGCCCGGTCCTCGCCGAACTGCGCACCCGCACCGGCCTGTTCGCTTCCTATGCGGTGCGAGACGACACAGCCCTCGTGCACCTCGAGGTCCTCGCGCCCGCCCAGGGCCTCGGTCTCGACCTGCGCCCCGGCTCCCGCGAACCCCTCACCGCGGGCGGCGCGGGACTCGCGCTCCTGGCCGCCTTGCCGACGGACGGGGCGGAGCGGCTTCTGGCGGCCATGGACAGCCCACACGCCGATGAAGCCACCCACGCCGGGGCCCACGAGGCCATCCGCGCCGCACTGGCCGAAACGGCGCGGCGCGGCTACGGCTTCGACGGCGCGGACGCCTGGAGGGGCCGCCGCACCCTGGCCGCCGCGGTCTGCGACAGCGCCGGACACCCGGTCGGCACGCTCGCCCTCACCGGCCTCGCCTTCACCCTGGACGAAACGGCCGCAGAGCTCTACGGCCCCATGGTGCGGGCCGCCGCGGGCGCCGTCTCGTCCGGCCTCGCCGCCCGGACCGGCGCGCGGCTCGGCGTCGTCAGCGACAAGGGGGAGGCCCGATGACGGCCGGGGCGCGCGGCCCGGGGCGGCCGGCGACCGGCGCCGATGCCGCGGTGCGTCGCCGTCGACTTGTCGACCAGGGCAGGGAGCGCGGCCAGTTCTCCGGGGCCGCATGGTCCCTGGGTACCGCCGAAGGGCCCGACGACCGGGGGTGGTCGGGCACCCGCGCCCTGGACGGCGCACCCCTGGACGGCACCGACCTGTGGGACCTCGCCTCGGTGACCAAGCCTCTCGTGGGCCTCGTCGTGATGGCGCTCGTCGAACGCGGATTCCTGAGCCTCGAGGACACTGTCGGCCACCACGTGGACCGCTACCGGGACGGCCCGCACGCGTCGTTGACCGTCGAGCAGCTGCTGGCCCACACCTCCGGCCTGCCGGGCGGAGTCCCGCTGTACCGGGACCATCCCACGCGCGAGGCGCTCCTCGGCGCCCTCGGCACGCTGCCGACAACCGCCGCGCCCGGCACCCGCGTCGAGTACTCGTCCCAGGGCTTCATGCTGCTCGGCCTGATTGTCGAACAGGCCACGGGCCACGGCCTGGACCGGCTGGTGAACGACTTCGTGTCCGCACCACTCGGCCTCACCGACACCCGCTTCACGCCGGGCCCGGGGGATCGGTTCCGGGCGGTCGCCACGGAGAACTGCCCGTGGCGCGGCCGGACCGTCGTCGGCGAGGTGCACGACGAGAACGCCGTGGTGCTCGGCGGCGTCGCCGGGCATGCGGGCCTGTTCTCCACCCTCGCCGACACGGAGCGGATCGCCCGCTCCCTGCTCGGCGAGGGGCCGCGCCTGCTGGCACCGGACACCCTCGCGGTGATGACCGCGCCCCGCACGGACGGACTGAACCTCCGCCGGGCCCTCGCCTGGCAGGGCAAGGACCCGGTCGACGCCCCGGTCGGTACCGCATTCGGCCCGGCCTCCTACGGCCATACCGGATTCACCGGTACGAGTTTGTGGATCGACCCTGAAGCGGGCCGGTACGCCGTCCTCCTGACCAACCGCGTGCACCCCACCCGCGAGGACCGCGGCTTCGCGGCACTACGGCGGGCGTTCCACGAAGTGGGCGGGTGAGTGCGTCGCCGGTTGACCGTCAAAGAGTCCCGAGCCAGGTGGGTCTCTCCGGGTAGGCCTCTGACAATCAGCGCAAACAGCCCGGGACTTGTGAGCCCGCGATTGCGACCTGAGCCGTGAGCTGTCGCGTTGGACCAGGCTGTCAAGGACATGGAGCAGCGACTGGGCGGGGACGGGCCCGAAGGCGTGAAACCCCGCGCCAGGCCCACTCTCGTCGGCTCAGTTGCGGACCGCCGCAGTTCTGCGGGGAGTTGGTGTCGACGGTGGAGGCTGTAGAGGCCTCCGGCATTCCCCGTCTGCGGTTTCAATCCGGGACCTTGCTCATCACCCGTTCACTATGCGATCTTAGTTCTATTCGATCCATGGAAACGTTTCCACGAGGAGGTGGGGCGGGTGGCCACGATCAAGGACGTCGCGGCCCGGGCCGGTGTCGCACTCGGTACCGCATCCCGGGTGCTCAGCGGCAGCAGCCAGACCTCTGCCGACTCCCGGTCCCGCGTGCTCGCGGCTGCGGCGGAGCTCGGATACATCGCCAACGGACCCGCCCGGTCCTTGCGGCGGGCCCGAACCGACGTACTGGGGCTGCTTGTCTCGGACATCCGCAACCCGTTCTTCTCCGAGCTGGCTCACGCCGCCGAACAGGAGGCACGCCACCACGGGTACACCGTGCTCCTGGCCAACGCGAACGAGGACGCCGAGCAGGCCGACGCCTACCTTCGGACCTTCGCCGCTCAACGCATCGACGGCCTGCTGTTCTCGCCGCAGGGCACCGTCTCGCCACAGGTCGCGGCCACGCTCGCCTCCGGGCTGCCGCTCGTGCTGCTCAACCGTACGATCGAGGGCGTCGACGCCCCGCTGTACGGCACGGACAACACTCAGGGCGTACAGCAGGTGCTCGCCTGGCTGCAGAGTCGGGGACACCGCGACGTCGCCTTCGTCGGCGGTCCGGACGCTATTTCCACCGGCGCCGAGCGCCGTGCCGCCTACCTCGCCGGGCGCCAGGCGCACGGCATCAGCACCGACGACAGGTTGCTCGACGCCGGTGACTTCCTGGCAGGCGGTGCGGCCGAGGCCATGTGTCGCATCCTCGACCGCGGTGTCACGTTCACAGCAGTGTTCGGTGCAAACGGTCAGACGACCCTGGGGGCCGTACGCGCGTTGCGCGAGCGGCTCGGCGCAGAGCAGGCAGCCCGCATCGAGGTCGTCTCCTTCGACGACCTCGACTGGTTCGAGTTCGTCTCGCCGCCCATCAGCGCGGTCCGCAACGACGCCTCGTCGATCGGCCGGCTCGGTGTACGCGCCCTCGTCGACCTCATCGCCGGTCGCGCCGCACCCGGGCAACGCATCGCAACCACCTTCGCCGACCGGTGCTTGCAGGACATCCGATGAGTGCCCGGATCGTCGTACGCAACACCGTCACCGAAACCGCCGGCTCCCTCATCCGTCCGCCTGATCAGGGAGAAGCTGTCGCGGCCCGCTCGGCCAGGCGCGCGCGTCGGACCACCGACCGCATCGGCGCCGCTGCGCACTCGGGCGCCGATGATGACGACGCCCTGCTCGCTCGTCTCGCTCGTCTCGATACAGGCATGTTCACCGGCGGAGCCGCGCGCCGGGAGAGCACCTTGCCGGGCCGGGTGACGGCGCATCGGCACAGGGACCGGCGCCGAAAACACGACCCCCGTCCAGGCCGCAGACTGCGATTACGCCATCGCGCAGCATGTGACCCACGGCTGCATTCCGCGACAACCGCCGTTCGCGCACACGACCGAGCACTGCACCGTCCGTCCCCACCGGCGGGACCGCGGTGCGCCCTTCACGAAAGGAACAGCCGTTGAAGGTCGCCCTCGGCGCAGACCACGCCGGATACGCGCTCAAGGACACCGTCCGCCAGGCCATCGAGGCCCTGGGACATGAAGTGATCGACTGCGGCACCTACACCAGTGACCCTGTCGACTTCCCGGACATCACCCGCACCACCTGCGCGGTAGTGCTGTCGGGATCCGCCGACCGGGCCGTGCTCGTATGCGGCACCGGCCAGGGCGCCGTCATGGCCGCCAACAAACTGCCGGGCATCCGCTGCGGCCTCACCCACGAGCCGTACTCCGCCCACCAGGCCGTCGAGCACGACGATGCCAACGCCATCGCCATAGGGGCCTGGCTGGTCCCGCACGCGCTTGTGTCCGACATCATCGGTGAGTTCCTCGGTGCCGTCTTCGACGACGACGAAGAAACCCGCCGCCGGGTCGCCAAACTCAATGCGCTCGATGCCCTGACCTCGGCCCCCTGACAAGCCGCCCACACCCCCTTCGGCGGGTGAACCCCCTCCTGCGCTGACACCGAACGCCCCGCCCACGGACGAACTACGCCGGGCGCATCCTCGGCATGCCCGAGAACACCCGGTCAAAGGATCCGGCCACCCCTTCGTGCGCCCCCTCCTGCTCCTCACTGCGTAGACGCCGGCCACGATCCGGCGACCTGTCAAGGAGAACTCCCATGTCCACCAGTACCCAGCGAAGCGTGCTCGGCTCCAAGGATCGCTTCAAGACGGCAGTCGCCGCGGCCTTCGGCACCAGCGTCGAGAACTACGACTTCATCGCGTACGGCACCGCCTCCGCGCTCTACTTCGGAGCGGTCTTCTTCCCCGACAGCGACCGGTACGTCGGCACCCTGCTCGCGTTCGCGACCCTCGCAGTCGGCTTCGTCATGCGCCCGCTCGGAGGCGCCATCGGCGGCTACTTCGCCGACAAGTTCGGCCGCAAACCCGTCCTCGTCACGGCGATGAGCGTCATGGGCGCCGCCACCTTCCTCATCGGCGCGCTACCGACCTACGGACAGGTCGGGGTGCTCGCACCGATCCTGCTCGTGGCCATCCGCATGATCCAGGGCCTCGCGTTCGGAGCCGAATGGGGTGGTGCGATCACCATGGCCTACGAGCATGCGCCGTGGCACCGCCGCGGCATGTTCGCCGCGATCCCTCAGTCCGGCAACCCTCTGGGCATCGCCCTGGCCAGCGGCGTGTTCGCGTGGAGTGACACCCTGGACGGCAGCTGGCAGTGGAGGACGCCCTTCCTGCTCAGCGCCGTTCTCGTGATCGTCGCGCTGATCGTGCGCTCCCGGCTCTCCGAATCCCCCGAGTTCCAGGAAGCCCAGGCCAGCGGGAAGACCGAGAAGAATCCACTCCTCGCGACCCTGGCCGACGACTGGCCCGGAATCCTGCGCGTCATCGCCCTGCGCGTCGTCGAATCCTTCGCCTACTACTCCACCGCGACCTACCTGCTCAACTACATCACCGAACGCCACCCCGATCTCAGGCCCGTCGCACTCAGCGCGATTACCGCCGCCAGCATCCTCGCCATTGCGGTCACCTTCCTCGCCGGTGCACTCACCGACCGCATCGGACGCCGCCCCATCTACATGGCGTCCTGCACGGCGGCGATCCTCTTCGCGTTCCCGATGTACCTGCTCACCAACTCCGCCCAACCCGCCCTCGTGGTGACCGTGTTCATCATCGGTATCGGCCTCATCCACGCATCACTCACAGGAACCCAGGGCTCTCTGCTCACCGAGCAGTTCCGCACCGCGACCCGGACCTCGGGAGCCTCGCTCGGCTACCAAATCGCCGCGGCCATCGGCGGGTTCGCTCCGCTGCTCGCCGCCGCCCTGGTGGGAGCCTTCGGCTGGCCAGGCGCCGCGCTGCTCTACCTCGCCGCGGCGTTGACCGGCCTCATCGGCATCCTCGCAACCAAGGAGACCTGGGGCCGCCGTGAGCGGGAGCGCGTGCTCCGCCTCGTCGCGGAGGAAAACCGCGCCCGGACCGTGCCAGGGACACCGGCGGGCTCCGTCCTGCCGAGCTCGTCCGAGCCTCGGTGAACCCTGGTCTCCTGTTCACCCGACGGAACATCGGCGGGCCGTTGGAGACCTAGGGCCTGTTGCGAGAGTCGATCTTGGGCGTGAATGATCACGGGCTGTGGCGCGTGGAGATCTGACGGATGAGCAATGGGCCAGGCTGGAGCCGCTGTTGCCGAGGGGCAGGAAGTCCGGTCGACCGCCGATATGGACGAGGCGGCAGCTGATCGACGGCATACGGTGGCGGACCCGGGCCGGGACGCCCTGGCGGGATGTACCCGATCGGTGCGGGCCGTGGGATCGGGTCTACGACCTGTTCCGGCGCCGGCAGCGCGACGGCACGTGGAAGCGCGTCTTCACCGAACTGCAGGCCCAGGCCGATGACAAGGGCTTCGACTTAGTCGCGTGACGCCCAGTTCGTGATGATCTGTCGGCTCGGTGGTGCCCCTGGAGAGTGACAGGCACAGTTTCCAAGATCATGGAGTTCTCTACACCTCGTGATCCGAGTGGAAGACCTGTGGCCGCTTTCGAATTTCGCGAACGTCGACATCGACAGTCCTTCGCCGACATGGTGTTGGATCCCGCCCGGGGGTGTTGCCCAGCAGGCTGGTTGTACCAACAACGTGCTCTTGCTCGGGTATTCGCCATGTCGGTTGAGTGGAACCCATTCCCTCGTCCGCCGGTACCCAATGCGCTCCAGACCGACCGGCGGGCTCGATCGAGGAAGGGTCATCGCCGCGCCGTAAGGTTCCCCGCGTACGGCGCCGTTGCCTTTCACGGCGGGTGGGCTGGGTTCGAGAGAGCCGGGCGGGGCGGGTGGCTCTTGAGGGGGTGAGGTTCCGGAACCTGTTTCCCGAGGTCCGGTGTGCTGAGTGCTCGCGTGCGGAACCATGGTCGTGTTACTCAAGTCCTGTGTTGTGCACGGGATATGGATCCTCACACGGGCGAGACAGCGGGAGTGGTGTGGTGGCGGCGTTGGCACCGTTGGCTTCGGGGGACCCGGAACAGGTCGGCCGCTACCGGCTGGCGGGGCGGCTGGGTCAGGGAGGCATGGGCCGGGTGTACCTGGCCCGGTCGCCGAGCGGACGCATGGTCGCGGTGAAGGTGGTGCGTGCCGTCTTGGCGGACGACCCGGGGTTCCGGCGGCGGTTCGTTCGGGAGGTGGAAGCGGCGCGCCTGGTGACGGGCTTCTTCACCGCCGCAGTGGTCGACGCCGCCCCGGAGGGCCGCCCGGCATGGCTGGCCACCGAGTACGTCCCCGGGCTGTCCCTGGCAGACGCGCTGGCCGAGCACGGGGCCTGGCCGGAGCCCTCAGTTCGACAGTTGGGGGCTGCCCTGGCCGAGGCGCTGGAAGCCATCCATCGCGCAGGCGTGGTGCACCGGGACCTCAAACCGTCGAACGTGCTCCTTGCGGCGGACGGACCCCGGGTGATCGACTTCGGGATCTCGGTGGCGGCCGAGGACACCCTGTTCACGGAGACGGGCGTGGTGATCGGCACCCCCGGGTTCATCCCGCCCGAGCAACTGCGCGGCGAGAAGACCGGCCCGCCCGCTGACGTATTCGCTCTTGGTGCGGTGCTGGCGTACGCGGCGGCAGGCATCGGCCCCTTCGGTAGCGGCGCGGGACATGCGGTGAACTACCGGGTCATGCACGAGGAGCCCGACCTGGGCGGGCTGCCGACCGGGCTCGCCGCGGTGACGGCCCGGTGCCTGGCAAAGAACCCGGACCATCGGCCCGCGATACCAGAGCTGCTGAAAGAACTGGCGCAGGTCCCGGGCAACCGGCCCGACGGCCACTTCACGGAGGCCGACTGGCTGCCCGGACCCGTGGCCGATGCCATCGCCCACATCCATGCCGCCCCGCTGCCGGACGCAGCGGCACCCGCCGCCCAGGAGGAGAGGGCCACCCTCGACCTTGCTCCCTCGACCGCCCTGCCTACGACCGCCCCGCCCGCAGCGGAGCCCTCTGACGAATCCCCCGCTGCACCACCTCTCCCCAGCGGCCCAAGACGCCTGGCCCGGCGCCGCGTTCTGGCGGGCCTCGCCGTCACCGCGACCCTCGCCATCGTCACGACGACAGCGCTCCTGAACGGCTTCGGGCGTGGCGACGACGACAAGCCTGGCAGCACGCCGAACGTGAAGCCGAAAGTGAAACAGCTCTGGTCCCGCCCGCTGGACGGCGGGCTGACGCTCGGTGCTGTGGCGGACGGCGCGGTCTACCTCAGCAGCGGGACCCGAGGCACCCTGCGGGCCCTGGACGCCAGGGACGGCAGTCGGCTGTGGCAACGGCAAGCGGAAGGGGACTCCACGAATGTCGCCTCCGCCTCCGGTGGGACGCTCTATTACCTCAGCGGCCGCTCCCTGTACGCCGCGGACGCGGACAGCGGCGAGACACGCTGGAAGGCCAAGAGCATCCTGACCGTCCCAGCCACCCTCGACGGCGCGGCGTACTCCGTCATCGTCGGCTTCCTGATGGCCCAGGACCTCGGCACCGGCAAGATCCTGTGGACGTACTACCTCGGTGAGGGGTCAGCAGAGGGGGAATTCGCCGTTGCCGGCAGCACGGCCTACGCCCATGCCGACCAGGAGCTGTACGCCGTGAACACCGCAACCGGCAAGAAGCGGTGGACGTTCGAGGCCGACAGCGCCTTGATCACGGCTCCGGCCGTGGCGGGCGGCACGGTCTACTGCGGTGGGCGGAACGGCACCCTGTACGCCGTCGACGCCCGGACCGGCAAGGAGGTGTGGCGGCGCGGCTTCGACGGAAAGCTGTGGAACCCCCGGATCGCGAGCGGGGCGGACACCCCGGTCGTGGCCGATGGGGTCGTCTACTTCGAGAACGACGCCTACGTGTCGGCCTTCGACGCCGACACCGGCAAGCCGCTGTGGCGCCACCGCCAGGACACGGATGAGATCGACACCTTGTCGGTGGCCGTCGGCACCGTCTATTTCACCAACGAGACCGGGACGCTGTACGCCCTGGACGCCCGCAGCGGTCGACCGAAGTGGCAGGAGAACCTCACCACGTCCAGCACTCAGTGGCGTCCCTACATCGTCAACGGCACCGTCTACTTCGAGGACGGCGACCGACTGCGCGCCGTCTCGCTGGTGAACTAGCCCGCGAGGAGCGAGGGTGCCGCGGAGTGAAGTCCTCAGTGATCCGGCACCGGTCGGAGCGCGCACCTGCGAGGCCGACGCCAAGTCGTCGGCGTACCAGCGAAATCGATCCGTGCCGTGCACGGGACAGCGAGGGAGGACAGGTGGCGGCGTTCGCACCGCTGGAGGCAGGAGACCCCCGTCAGGCCGGCCCGTACGGGATCGTCGGCCGGCTCGGCTCGGGTGGTATGGGCCGGGTGTATCTGGCCCGGTCGCCGGGCGGCCGGACGGTCGCGGTGAAAGTCATCCGCGAGGAGCTCGCGGACGACCCCACGTTCCGGCGGCGGTTCGCTCGCGAGGTCCAAGCCGCACGGCAGGTCACGGGCTTCTTCACCGCCGCCGTGCTCGACGCCGCCCCGGAGGCCGACCCGCCGTGGCTTGCCACCGCCTACCTGCCCGGCCTGTCCCTGAGCGAAGCGGTTGCCGCGCATGGCGCCTGGCCGGAGCAACCCGTGTGGGCGCTGGGCACCGCGCTGGCCGAGGCACTGGAGGCCATCCACAGCGCCGAGGTGGTGCACCGCGACCTGAAACCCTCGAACGTGCTGCTCGCCGCCGACGGCCCACGGGTGATCGACTTCGGGATCTCGGTGGCCGCCGACGACACCAAACTCACCCTGACCGGCGCCGCCGTCGGCACCCCCGGCTACATGCCGCCCGAGCAACTCGTCGGTAAAGAAGGCGGGCCCGCCGGCGACGTGTTCGCCCTCGGCGCGGTCCTGGCGTACGCGGTGACCGGGACCGGGCCCTTCGGGGGCGGCTCCGCGCACGGCGTGAACTTCCGGGTCGTCCACGAGGAACCCGACCTCAGCCGCGTGCCGGCCCGACTCGCGGACGTCGTCGCCCGGTGCCTCGCCAAGGATCCACAGCAACGCCCGTCGGTGCCGGCACTGGTCGAGGAACTGGGCCAGTTGTCGGCGGCCTGCCCGACGGCAGGTGTGTTCAGCGGTTCGGGCTGGCTTCCCGCACCGGTGGCCACCGAGATCACCCGCATTCAGGCGACGCCGCTGCCGGCGATGGCCATCGGCACCGTACCCCTCAAAGCGCCCCCTGTCGGCGCCCCACCCGCCGCCGCTGAACAGTCCCCAGCCAGTGCCGTGCCCCGAACCGCCGTCGCCACCACGGCAGTCGGGGACGGCCCGACAGCCGGGCTCCCCGTGCCGCCTCCTCAGCCGGTTTCGGCCGGCCGACTGCTGGGCCTGTCCCGGGGCCACGCCCTGATCGGCCTCGCCGTCGCCGCGGTCCTGGCGGTCCTCGCCGGCACGCTGCTCCTGCCCGACGGCCTCCTCAGCGGGGACCGGGGCAACGCCCAGGGCAAGGGACCCACTGCCGCGGCAACGAAGACAGAGCTGGCCTTCGAAGAGCTGTGGTCCTACGAGGCAGATCCCGCCGGCCCTCCAGTGATCGTCGACGGGAAGGTCTACTTCGGCGACCAGGGCGGCACCCTGCACGCCCTCGACACCTCCGGCGGCACTCAGGTGTGGAAGTACGACGGGCTGAAGGGGGCACGACCCGTCGCCATTGCCGACGGGGCTGTCTATGCCTTCAGCGGGGACGCGGGCGCGCTGCACTCCGTGGACGCGGACACCGGTGGCAGACGGTGGAGTTTCAAGATTGACGATGCCTCAACTGGCGCTGCTCCCGAGGGAACCGAGTACGGGATCAGCGCTGTCGCTGTTGCCAAGGGAACCGTCTACCTGCTCACCAACCCCTGGCCGAAGGGTCAGCCCGCTCTGTACGCGCTGGACGCCGGGACCGGTGAGGAGCTGTGGAATCGCCCGGTTGACCTCGGCCTGTCGACCGCGCTCACCGTGGCAGACGGAGTGATCTACTGCGGCCTCGGAGGAAAGGACTACGAGAACTACCTCTACGCCCTGGATGCGGACACCGGCGACCAACTGTGGCGGATCAAGACCGGCGGCAGCAACAGAGGCAAGGTGACCTCACTCTCGGTCGCCGAAAGCACCGTCTACTTCGGCAGTGAGGAGGGCACGTTCTACGCCGCAGACGCCTCCAACGGCGAAGTGCGCTGGAAGTATCAGTCGGAATCCAAGGACGCGGAATGGACCGACCCGCCCCTCGTCGCCGACGGCGTCGTCTACACCAGCGTCAAGGGCCGGTTCGACACCGACGACAGCCCTGGCCGCGTATACGCGTTTGCCGCCGACTCCGGCAAACGGCTGTGGGACCACGTGACGACTGGCCCGGCCTCGCCACCTGTACTCACCGGCGGCGCGCTCCACTTCAGCGACGCCGGCACCCTGCAGGCCCTGGACCCCCGCACCGGCAAATCCCTCGGAGACGTCCCCCTGACCACCAGCACGGCCCCGCTCCTCACCGTCTCCGGTGACCGCGTCTACTTCGACGGCGGAGACGAACGCCTGCACGCGGGGAGGATCTCCCTGACCAGAGACTGAGCACCCTCATCCCAGTCTTCGGACCCCACTCCAGCCGGCCGTCGTTCAACCCTGTCCAGGTTGCCGAGACCCGCACCGTGGCTTGTGGCGCGCGGCCCGGTCAGGGCTTCGCGGCGGAGCCGTAGCTGTAGTCGGACACGAACTTGCGGTCGGTGTCGCGCAGGACGGCGGTGTCGCCCGGTCGGTCGGTCCCGCCGCACGCTGAGGCGGGAACGCGAGCCGGGACGGGTCATGCAGCTCCCGGACGGTCGGCCACTGCGTCAGCGGTACGGAGGATCAGGGCAGCGTCGTCGGCAGGCAGCCGCGCGGGATGAAGTACCAGCTCTGCAGCCCCACGCCGTCGGTGCTGCCGCCACGCGGATCGCGCACCATCACGTAGCGGCCGTCGCGGCTGACGTAGCGCCACAGCACCGTCTGACCGATGGCGACCTGGGTGTTCAGCGGGGCACTCGGGGTGGTGGGCACCGCCCACGGGCGCACGTTCCCGTAGCCCGTGATGTGGCTGCCGTCGTACGTGGCGCAGCCCGATCCGGCGACCGTGGCAACGGTCGCACCGTCCGACGTTCCGCCTCCGATCTGGCCGTTGGTGAACTCCGACGTCGGCATGGTCACCGGGTCGCCGCACTCGTTGGCGTGCGCCTCGTCGCCGGAGGCCGCGCCGTCGTAGATCCACAGACATGAGTTGAGGTCGCCGTAGATGTGGCCCCAGCGATAGCCGCCCTGCGGGTCGCCCTGGATGTCGACGGTCCAGCCGCGGTAGGCGGTGCCGATGACGTACGAGGCGGGGGAGCGGCGCAGCAGTGTGTAGTCGCTGTCGACGTGCTTGCGGACGGCGGCCTGGGCGGCGGGGACGCCGCCGGTGTACGGCAGGGCGAGGCCGACGGCGGCGGCAGCCGCGGCGAGCGCCGCGGTGAGGGCCGCGCGGCGGGGGGAGCGGGCGGTGCTCCTGTTTCTCATGGCTTCTCCTACCGTGAGGTGACTACGACGGCCTCGCCGGTCGGCCGGGTGACGGGTGCCGTCAACTGTCTTCTGTCATTGGGAACTTGAGGTGAGTCGAGAGTGAAGGGCGGGGCGACCCCAGGACAATGGAAATCCCAGGACAATGCCACCCCCGAGCCCTGGAAGGCGCAAGGGATTCACGGAATCCGTGCAGCGGACCGTCACTGCCTGCTCATCGGTGTCGGTCTCGACGTCGTACCTCGGCATCATCCAGTGGCAGAAGTTGTCGCCGCGCTCGCACAGCAGGTCGTACAGGTTGAGGGCCAACTCTTTTAGGGCGGCCCCTCACAGACTGGCTGACGAGGGGACTCCCGATGGTGTCCTTTGACCACGGCGCGGATCACCCATCCGTCGGCTCACGCCGTCGTTTCGTTTCGGTGACGGGGCGAGTCCGGCTTGATGAGGGGCCGTAGGTTGTATCGACATGAGACCCCGTATCGCCGTGATCGGCAGCGGCCCCGCCGGCCTTACCTTCGCCCGCGTCCTGCACCGTCATGGTCACCCTGTCACCATCCTCGAACGCGATCCCGCCCGCGACGCCCGGCCCGCGGGCGGCACGCTGGACCTGCACGAGGGGCTGGGCCAGCTGGCGCTGGAGAAGGCAGGGATGCTGGCGGAGTTCCAGGCGCTGTCCCGTCCTGAGGGGCAGGCCATGCGCATCCTGGAAACGGACGGGACCGTCCTGCGCGACTGGCAACCTCGTCCGGGCGACCGGGCCAATCCCGAGATCGACCGCGGGCAACTCCGTGACCTGTTGCTCGGACCTCTGGACGTTCAGTGGGGGCGGGTCGTGACGGAGGTGGTGCCGGAGACCCGGGATGGCGTGCTGGTCCATTTCGAGGATGGGCGACAGGAGCCGTTCGACCTCGTGATCGGCGCGGACGGTGCCTGGTCCCGGGTCCGCCCGGCGGTCTCGCCCGCGACGCCGCAGTACACCGGTGTCACCTCGGTCGAGACCTCCCTCGACGACGTCGACACTCGCCACCCCGACCTCGCCCGGCTGGTCGGCGACGGTTCCGTGGCTGTGTACGGCGTGAACCGCGCGCTCGTCGCCCAGCGCAACAGCGGCGGCCACGTCAAGGTGTACGCCCAGTTCCGCGCACCGCTGGACCGGCACACGAACCCGGACCGGCACACGAACCCGGACCAGCACACGAACCCGGATCGGCATGGCGACCAGAACCAGCGCGCGGTCCCGGGCCTGGACCTGGACGACGTCGAGGCCGTGCGATCAAGCCTGCTGGCTCTGTTCGACGGCTGGGCCGCTCCCGTCCTCGATCTCCTCCGTCACGGCACAGCTTTCGTCCACCGCCCCCTCTACGCCCTTCCCGTCTCCCACACCTGGGACCACGTCTCGGGGGTGACGCTACTGGGCGACGCCGCCCACCTGATGCCCCCGTTGGGGGCGGGCGCGAACCTCGCGATGCTGGAAGGCGCCGAACTCGCCGAGTCCATCGCAGCCGCCCCCGGCCCTGGAGATCTGGACGACGCCGTCCGCGCCTTCGAGGAACAGATGTGGACACGGGCCGGCAGGTGGGCGAACATCACGACGGCCGGTCTGGAACGCCTCGTGAGCCCAGACCCTTCCGAAGCCCTCGCCCTCTTCGACGAAGTCCAGCCTTCCTGACTGCCAACCGCGAGAGCATGGCCCTGTCCGACGGTCCCTCGCGCCCGGCCCATCCCGGCGCGAATGAATGGCCGGTGATCACTACAGGTCTCCGATCGCACCTGCTGCCACGAAACTGACGACGCAACGACGGATGTGGTCAAGGAACTGCGGCAGGTCGTCGGCGACCTTGTCGAACTCCGCATCATCCAGGGATGCAGTCCGAGACCGGTGGATCGCGCCACCCCAGTCGGCGACGTAGAGGACGCCCCCACCGTTCGAGGCGATCACCATCCCCTGGGGGTCATCGGCTTCCGGAACGAAGACCGGCCCTTCCTCTGCGAGCCTGTGCAGGACATCGCGCGCCGAGTGGACGAAGCAGCCGTTGCCCACATCTGGCAGCACGACCTCCCCGATCGACTCATAGAACGTCCGCAGTTCCTCGAATCCCAGAACGTCCCGACCGTAGTCACGGGCAGCCCGAAGGTCCTCTTCGTCGGCGACCCGGACTTCATTCGTGCCCGGCTCGTAGCCGTACGTTTCCTCGAACGTCGACATCATGGAGTTCACCGCGCCCGTGATCTCGTCACGCCACCGTGACAGCCATGCAGCCGAGTACGAGAGCTGATCCATGGCCCGGATCATGCCACTCTCGCCTTCAGCGCGAGCCCTCGCCCTCGCCCCAGCCCCCGCAATCCGCGGTAGTCGACGCAGAGTGAGGACCGCCCGCATCGCGCTCACCAGGTCTTGCCGGCCTGCTCTCGGATCGTGCGGTTGATCCGGTTGAAGAAGTTGGTCATGGCGATCTCCAGAGTGATCGCGCCCAGCTGCTCCTCGCTGAAGTGGTCGGCGGCGGCGTCCCAGATCTCGTCGGTCACGCCCGGTGCTCCGTCCTGGATCCGGGTGGCGGCCTCGGCCAGGGCGAGCGCGGCCCGCTCTTCCTCAGTGAAGAAGGGCGTCTCGCGCCACGCGACCACGTTGTGCAGCCGCTCTTCCGTCTCACCGGCATTCTTCGCCGACTGGATCGTGGCGAATACGCAGGGGCTGCATCCGTTGATCTGGCTGGCGCGCAAGTGGACCAGCGACAGCAGGCGTTGGTCGACGCCTCCGGCGTGAATCGCCTTGTAGAGGTGCTGGATTGCCGTGATCACGTCGGGATTGGCCGGGCTTGTCATGCGTGCTTCCATCGGTCCTGCTCCTTCATCGGTTACCTGAGCCCGTGCGGGCCCGTCATCCTCATGACGGAGCAGTTCCGAGGAAGGTAACAACATGTCCGAGACCAGCTCGACGGACTCGATGGCCGATGCGTTCGAGGCCCAGCGTGACCGGTTGCGCGCGGTCGCCCACCGCGTTCTGGGATCGCACGCCGATGCCGAGGACGTGGTTCAGGAGGCCTGGCTGCGGTTCTCCCGCCAGGACGCGGCGGCCATCAACAATCTCGGCGGCTGGCTGACCACGGTGGTCGGCCGGATCAGCCTCGATGTCCTGCGATCGCGCCAAGTCCGCCCGGAGGCGTCCTACGACGACCGTCAGCCCGAGTTCGTGGTGACGCTCGATGACGGACCAGTGCCCGAGGACGATGCGGTGCTTGCCGACGCCGTCGGGCTCGCGCTCCTCGTCGTCCTGGAGTCACTCAGGCCGAGCGAGCGGTTGGCGTTCGTGCTGCACGACCTGTTCGCGGTGCCGTTCGACGAGATCGGCCAGATCCTCGGCAAATCCACCGGCGCCACCAAGATGCTCGCCAGCAGAGCCCGCAGAAAGGTGCGGGCGACAGAACAACGGCAGGCGAGTGTGGGACGGGAGCAGCGAAAGGTCGTCCAGGCGTTCCTGGCGGCGGCTCGCGGCGGCGACTTCGCGGAGTTGCTGCGGGTACTCGACCCCGAGGTGAAACTGACCGTCGACACCCCCGACGGCGTGGTCGTCGCCCTCGGCGCCACCAAGGTCGCCGCCGGCGCACAGCTGTCCGCCACCGCGGCCGCGCAGGGGCGAGCCGTGCTCGTCAACGGCCTCCCAGGGATCATTTCCTGGCACGAGGACGGCACCCCGCTCTCGGTCCTGGCGTTCACCGTCATCGACGGAAGGATCACCGGCATCAAGATCGTGATCGACCCGGCCAAGCTCGCGCTGATGGACCTGCCCGATCCGGCGTGAGCGCCTGCCGATGCGGGGCGCCGCCACCGTCGGCGTCCAAGGCCCTTGGCTCATTGGCCCGTTGCGCGCTGCGGGAGCTTCGGGGGCGTTGCGTTCGATGATCAGGCCGCGTTCGAAGCGGGCCCCGGCGCGGATGAGGGCGACGAGGCGGGGTGCGCGTTCACGGCTTGCCAGTGGACCTGGGCGGACTTGACGAGCCTGGGCACCAGCGCCAGGGGGAGGGCGCCGCCGGATCAGGCACCCTTGGCGACCTTCATCCGCAGCCTGACCGGAGCGAAGGTCGACTCGATCGGGTTCGTGATCCGCAGATGGATCCGGTGCTCGGCGTTCGCCCAGTACGACGGCAGGCGGAATGCGCAGGCCTGCTCCCTCAGGATGAGTACGAGCAGCCGCAGGTGGGCCCAGGCCGCGGCGATCCCGCCGACGTCGAGGAAGTGCTCGTTGAGGTGGTGGGCGAGGAGCTGGATCTCTCGCCCGCGCGCCGAGGCGCACGTCCCGGCGGCCCGGTCATGCAGGATCCCGATCGCGCCACGGACCGTCTGGCACCAGAGTGCCGAGCACGGCCAGCAACTGTGGCGGCTCAACCGGGTCTGGCAGCGAGCTCAGATCCGACCATTTGATCCAGACGTGCGTGTCCAGGTTGACCTGCTCATCGGGGAGCAGGCCGGTCCGCACGAGCGATGGTTGCTCGTCGGCGAACTGCGCAACGAAGAAGTGCTCCGTCCCGATGTACCGCTTGCCGTTCCACTGAACATCACGGTCGACCGGCACAGACCGATCAAGCACCGCATCCGGGTCGAGTCCGGTTTCTTCGGCCAGTTCCCGTCGTGCCGCCACCAGTGGCGTCTCGCCCGGCTCGATACCGCCACCGGGTGGCTCCCAGAGCCATGTCCCATCGAACGGATCACGCCAGTGCAGAAGAAGCAGGCGATGGGCAGCGTCCAGACAGATGACCCGGGCGGCAGGCCGGTGCGTTGTTTCCACCATCCTGAGGCTATGCGGTGCTCGAAATGTCGATCAAGACCTGAGCTGCGTTGATCGACATCTCAAACACGCCCTAGGATCACTGCCTTGATGTCGACCTGAGGGGGCGGGCGAACTGGCTGCCGTAGTGCTCGTTCACGGCCTGTATCACCGCCCCGAGCACTTTGGTCCAGTGGCCGAAGGCTTGCGAGCGACGGGAACCGATGTTGTCGTTCCCAAGTTGCACCGAGGATCATTGGCCGCTGACACCGCCGCGGTTCAAGCCGCCGTCGACGGGCTGCAGGAGCCTCCGATTGTGCTCGGTCATTCCTATGGTGGGTCAGTGATCACCGGGGTGCAAGGAGCGGGACACTTGGTCTACCTGGCGGCTTTCGTGCTGGATGTCGGCGAGAGCGCCGCCAGTTTGGGCGGGGCGTCCCGGGAGCTTCAGGAAGCGATCAGCCCTGGGCCAGACGGGTCGACGAGTCTGCATCCCGGTCAGGCTGCCGGCGTCCTCTTCGGCGACAACCCCGAACCCCTCGCCGCCCGGGCGGTTGGCCTGCTGCGTGCGCAGGCTCCCGGCTGCGGGCGAGGAGTCCCAGAGCACCAGAGCTGGAAGCACACTCCCTCCACCTATGTCGTCTGCGCTCAGGACCGAGCGATCGACCCGGTCCTGCAGCGGACGTTGGCCACACGCTGCACCTACGTGCACGAGTGGCAGACGGGGCACTCCCCGTTCGTCGGACGGCCCCATCTCATCGTGGAACTCCTGCTGGAACTGATTGCTTCCTCGATGTCTCCGCAGGGGAGCTGAACGGATCACAGCCACTCGGTGATCGCTGCGATGGTGACCGTAGCCTCGTAGCGGACGGTCAGCTTCTTGGGTCGGATCGGGGCCGGCTTCGACATGGCCCGCCCCGTGCACTGGGCAGTCGAAGCCGTGCGCGGAACAGCTGCCTCTCGTAGCGCCGCATCATGAGACCGTTCGCATAGGCCTGCATGGTGACGAAGTTGCGTGGGTCCTTGTCGGTGAGGGTTGGCACCTTGCGGGAGGTCCTGCCGGGTGCCCATCCGGCTGTGGTTTCTGCCTGGGGTTCGGTTACCCGCTGCGCGTCGCGGGCGAGTGGGGACTCCGGCACCCGGGCCGTCCCGTGACCTGGCTGAACACCGGAATTGGCGGCAAACAAGGTGATGGACCTTGAAGCCCGCTGGCAGGCATACGTGCTCGACGCGAGGCCGGACCACATCATCAACCACGTCGTCGCTCAGCTCGCGCTCCAGCCCGTCCAGACATTCCGCAAGGGCACCGTGCTCATCGTGGACGGAACCCTGGTGCCCACTCGCGACCACACGGTCGCCGAGCAGTCGAAGAACTACCGGTAATCCACCAACCACCAGGTGGTCATCGACGCCGACAGCCGACTGGTCGTCGTCATCGGTCGGCCTTTGCCGGGGACGCAACGATTGCAAGGCATGGGCGGAATCCGGAGCCAAGGCTGCTGTCGGACTGACCACAACGATCGCCGACGGCGGCTACCCGGGCACCGGACTCGTCATGCCGCACCGCCGCCGCAAAGGAGAAGCACTGCCGGGCCGGAAGGAAGCGCACAACGTCCCACAAGCAGGTTCGCGCTCGTGTTGAGCACGTCTTCGCACGCATGAAGACCTGGAAGATCCTCCGCGACTGCCAGCTCAAAGGAGACGGAGTACACCACGCGATGCTTGGCGTCGCGCACCTGCACAACGTCGTGCTCGCCGGTTAGGGAAGGCGAACTCACCGCTGCGGACTGCAACTGCATCGACCTCAAGATCAGTTACGGGACAAGCAGGTCAAATGGCTGCCTCAATCGGCCAGTAGGTCTCGGACCATCGGCACGACCTTCGTGCCGTAGAGCTCCACCGCCCGCAGCCGGGCGCTGACCGGTTGCGCACCGCTGGTGTAGACGAGGTCGAAGCGGCCGACACCGAGGTTCTTGATGGCGGCGGCCATCTTGCGGGCGACGGTCTCGGGCGAGCCGACGTACGACGAACCGTGCAGGATCTCCGCCTCGTACTCGCTCTTGGTGACCGGCGGCCAGCCGCGCAGCGCTCCGATCGTGTCGCGGATGACCTTGTAGTGCGGCCAGTGCAGGGCGCGGGCCTCGTCGTCGGTGTCGGCGATGAACCCGGGGGAGTGCATGCCGACGGGGTGCGCGGTGGTTCCGAACTGGTCGGAGGCCCGCCGGTAGAGGTCGATGTAGCGGCTGAAGCGCCTCGGGTCGCCGCCGATGATGGCGAGCATGAGTGGCAGTCCGTAGTGCGCGGTGCGGATGACGGACTCGGGGGAGCCGCCGACGCCGACCCAGGTGGGCAACCGTCCCGACTCGGTCTTCGGGAAGACGTCGGCGTCCTCGAGCGGGGCCCGCTTGGTGCCCTCCCAGGTGACCGGCTGCTCGTCGAGCAGCTTGACGAACAGGTTCAGCTTCTCCTCGAAGAGCACGTCGTAGTCGGTCAGGTCGTAGCCGAAGAGCGGGAACGACTCGGTGAACGAACCCCGGCCCAGGATGATCTCGGCGCGCCCCTTCGAGAGCGCATCGAGGGTGGCGAACCGCTGGAAGACGCGGACCGGGTCGTCCGAGCTGAGCACGGTGACACCGGAGGCGAGCCGTATCCGCTCGGTGCGTGTGGCGATGCCGGCCAGCACCGTCTCCGGCGTGGAGACGGCGTACTCGGGGCGGTGGTGCTCGCCGAGCGCGAGGGCGTCGACACCGATGGAGTCGGCGAGCACGGCCTCGTCCACGACCTGCCGGATCGCACGTGCGTAGGAGACGGGACGGCCTTCGTCGTCCTGCGGGACGTCGCCGAAGGTGTCGAGGCCGAAGATCACATCGGACATGGTGGGCTCCGGTTCTGTGGAGGCACGGAGGGAGGGGGAGGGCGGAGGGTGGGTTGAGGGTTCGGGGATCTACCAGGCGTACGGGCCGAAGCGGCCCCAGGCGATCACGGCCGCGATGGCGAGCAGTACGACGTTGATGCCGACGTGGGGCCATTCGCCGGCGCGGGCGTGCGTGATGACGGCGCCGATCATGATCAGCGCGACGCCGACGGCCGCGAGCGGCGTGAGCACGGTGGCGATGCCGGTGGCGGCAGGGAGGATCAGGCCGAGCGCAGCCAGCACCTCCAGTGCGGCGATGGTCTTCACCTGGCCGGCGCTGAAGCTCTTCGCCCAAGCCATGGATTCGGCGGTCTTCTCGTAGGGCTGGGCCAGTTTGCCTCCGCCCGCGGCGAGCATCGTGGCGGCGAGCAGGCCCTGCAGGATCCAGAGGAAGACGTTCATGGCGGGTCCGTTTCGTTGTGACGGGAGGGGACGTGGCCCGGCAGCCGGTGCCGCGCACGGAGGCCTGCGCACGGGGGCGCAGAGCCTGGGGCGTGGGTCCGGTGGCGAGCCTCGGACAGCATAAGCGGACTTCACCCCGTTTATATTCCGGTTGGCCGGACGGATGACTGGCCGGGCAGCTGGATCCGATGGGCGGACGGGCAGTCGGGCGGATGGCCGGACGGGTAGCCGGGCGGAGATAGATTTGCCGGATGGAACGATCGCCGCTCCCCCTGGGACGACCCCGCACCGAACGTGCCGACGCCGCTCGCAACCGTGAGCAGCTGCTGGCCGCGGCCCGCGAGATGGTCGCTGGGCTGGGAGCGGACAAGGTCACCATGGACGGCCTCGCCGAGCGTGCCGGCTTGGGTAAGGGCACCGTCTATCGCCGCTTCGGCACCCGGGCCGGGATCTTCCATGCCCTGCTCGACGACGACGAACACGCCTTCCAGCGCCAGGTCCTGGCCGGCCCGCCCCCGCTCGGCCCCGGCGCGGACCCCCTCGAGCGGCTGGTCGCGTACGGCCGGGCCCGCATCGCCTACCTCCTCGACCACGTCACGATCGTCCGGGCTGCCCTGGACCGGCACCGGCCCGTCCCGGCCGAGGGCGGCAGCATGTTCACCCAGGCCCACATCCGCATGCTGCTGGGCCGGGCGGACATCGGCGTCGCCGACCTCGACAGCCTGACCGTCCAGCTCACGAGCGCCCTCGAAGGCCCGTTCATGATCTTCCTCGCGCTGCCGGGGAGCGGCCCGGAGGCAGGCGCCGAGTCCGACGCCGCCTTCCAGCGTCGAGCCCGCCCGCTGGGGGCCGGCTGGCAGACCCTGGTCGAGCGGGTCTGCCGCCGGACTTGAAGCGCGTGCTCCGGGCTTGTGTGAGTCGGGTCTGGCGGGCCTCAGCCTGGGCGGTATCGGCTGGAGGTCAAGTTCCCGTGGCCGCAGCCCACTTGGGCGCCTGCCGGTATGACCTGCTCAACCAGGAATACTCAACAACAGTCCTTGGTCTATACCAAACGCTTGCGCCTCGGTATTCTCATCCGTGGCCAGTGGTATCTCTTCCCCCACCCCTTCCCCCCACCCAGGTTGCGTGCTGGCGCGGGCGACGCTGACCCAACACTGCCCTGAGCAGCCGGGTGCCCCTGTTCGCCGCCTCCAGGAGGATCACGGTGAAAGTGCGCACGAAGAGCTTTGCAATCATCGGCACCATCGGTCTCGTCGCCTCCCTCGCCTTGACAACGGCATCCGCGGACCAGCGCAAGGCCCAGCCGCAGGCTGCGGAAGTCACGCTCACGAACGTGGCCACCGCGCAGAATCCGACCGCCGGCACCGCAGGTCCCGGAGGTACCGTCTGGATAGCCGAACGGGCCGGTACGATCCGGATCTTGGGCAATCAGGGGCTCGGCGAGCCCGTGCTCGACATCTCCGCCGAGACCACCACCGACGGCGAACGCGGCCTGCTGGGCATCGCGTTCGACGAGCAGTTCACGCACTTCTACATCTCGTTCACGAACCTCGAAGGCACCAGCACCATCGACGAGTTCGCCGTGTCTCACGGCAAGCTCCTGCCGGACACCCGGCGCACCGTCCTCACCCAGACGCAGCCCTACGACAACCACAACGGCGGCGACATCAAGTTCAGCCCCGACGGTTACCTCTACATCGCGCTCGGCGACGGCGGCTCCGGCGGTGACCCGCACGGCAACGGGCAGAATCTCGGCACACTGCTCGGCAAGCTGTTGCGGATCGACCCGCGCGGCGACACGCCGTACGCGATTCCGCCGGACAACCCGTTCGTCGGCGACCCGGACGCGAGGAGCGAGATCTGGGCGTACGGCCTGCGGAACCCCTGGCGGTTCTCCTTCGACGCGGGCACCGGCGATCTACTGATCGGTGACGTCGGCCAGAGCGACTGGGAGGAGATCGACTGGGCGCCGGCGAGCAGCAAGGGTGGCGAGAACTACGGCTGGTCCCAAATGGAGGGCACCCATCCCTTCAGGGGCGGCGTGGAGCCGGCGAATCATGTTCCCCCGATCCACGAGTACGACCGCACCGGCCTCGGCTGCTCGGTGACCGGCGGCTACGTCTATCGCGGCAAGGCGATCCCAGACCTCAAGGGCCAGTACGTGTTCAGCGACTACTGCGACGGCACCGTCCGCTCCCTGAAGTTGGAGAACGGCAAGGTGACCGCAGTGAACGACCTCGGTGTCAATGGTGGCGAGGTCATCTCCTTCGTACAGGGCTGCAAGGGGGAGTTGTACGTGCTCGCGCTGGGCGGCGGCATCTCCCGCATCGACCCGGCGTAGTGGCCCGGTCCCGCAAGGCCGTATGAGCGCCGCGCCGTCCGACTCGCGCTCCCTTGGAAGTCGGGCGGCGCATGGCTGCCGGTGGATTTCGTCGACGACCACGGGCGCATTCGTCATGTGCGCTGTCAGGGGGCGATTCACAGGTGTCGTCAGCGGGACGGTGACGAGCACGGCACCGGGCACGACGCCTGGACCGGCTCGGGAACCGTTCCCCCGGATCCTGCGTGAGGTCTGACGTGTTGACGGGTGGTGATGGGGCGACCGGAGGGGACCGGATGAGAGCGCGAGCGATGCTGAGTGTGGCGGTATCGGCCTGCGTGGTGCTTGTGGCGTGCGCGTGCGGTCCGGAGAAGACGAAGGAGGGCACGGACGGGAAGCCTTCGCAGACGTCCGCGTCCACACGGGCAAAGGAGCGGTCGGCCACGCCGTCCGCGCCCGCTAGGTCAAAGAAGCCGGCGGCTACCCCGACGGGCGACCAGCCCGCGCCCAGGACGAAGGAGCGCGCTATCCAGCGGTACGAGCAGTACCTCCACGCCCTCGGCCATGAGGACATCGACACAGTCTGCTTGGTGGCCGGGCCCGCCGCGAAGAAGGCGCAGGACCAGGGGCTCGGCCCGTGCATGTCGACGTACGCCACTGTGTTCCAGATGATCTCGCCCGCGCAGAGGAAGGCCCTGCAGACCGCGACGGTCGACCCGCAGCGTGTCGTCGTGCGCACGCCCGACAAGATCGAGATGCCGGTCGAAGCGGTCAGGGCCTCCGCCACCTTCTCCGAGAGCGACCTCGGCAGCTACACGCTGGAGTACCTCAAGAACGACTGGTACATCACCGACTGACCCTCCCGTGCCATACGTGGCGGCGTCGCCTGACGGCCGAGCCTGCAGCGGGCACCGCCGGGGAGACCAGGGCCTGCCGACCGCCCGAGGCCAACGCCCGAAGCCGACGCCCGAAGCCGACGTCCGAGGCCACCGGTCCGCCGGCTGTCCGGCGACGACCGGGCCTGCGTGAGCGACGTTGGTGGTCAGCTTCGGTCCGAGTGCCCAGCCTTCTGGCCACACAGCCGGCCCAGGCCATGAGCGGGTTCTCCTCAGGGTGCTGACAACGTCGAACCAACGCCGAGATCCCACTCGCGGGCCTGACCGCGATCTGACGGGTCGTCGCTGAGTCCCTGGCGGTGACCTGCCGTCGTCTTCTACTTCTTTGCGGCTGGGGCTGCCTCGCCCGGCATCTCGGCCTCGGGCCGAACGGAGGTGTCCTGGTCCGAGTGCGGCACGTGGCCCAGGGACGGCGGAGAGAGTACGAGGTCGGCCCGGTGCAGCGTGGCGCTGACAAGGTCGGCGTTGTCCTGGTCGCTGCCGAGAGACCAGGCGCGGGCCTGTGTGGGGGATTTGCCATAGGCCACGTGCCGTTCGATGAGCCGCTGCAGTCTCGTCTCGTGATCAGTGGCCACGAACCAGACCTGATCGAGGAGCGTTCTGACGGACGCCCAATCACCGTCGTCGAGCAGGAGGTAATTGCCCTCAGTGATGATCAGGGGTACGTCAGCCGGGACCGGAATGGCGCCGGCTACCGCTTCCTCGATCTCGCGGCGGAACTCCGGGGCGTACACGCAGTCTTCGGCGGGATCGCGCAGCCGCTGAAGAAGTGCTGAGTACCCGGCGACGTCGAAGGTGTCCGGTGCTCCCTTGCGCTCCCGACGGCCGAGCCGATCCAGTTCGCTGTTGGCCAGATGGAAGCCGTCCATGGGAACCACGACGGCCGTACGCGGGCCGAGCTCGGCGACGAGACGGGCGGCGAGGGTGGACTTTCCCGAGCCGGGTGCCCCGACGATCCCCAGGATCGCCCGCTGTCCTGATGCGGCGAGGGCACGCGCACGTTGATGGAGATCGGCGACGGATGTCTCTCCAGGGGCGTCGGCGGCGCCCAAACCGGTCGTCTGGGAGTGAGGGGAGTGCGTCACTGGAACCTCCGGTTCGTCCAACCTGGAAAACGTGGCTTCAAGGTGACATTGAACTGGGTCATGGATGTCTCATGGGAGTCTCATGGGTCCTACCTGGCTGTGCGTACGCGCGGGCAATCCAGAGGGCACCTGTTAACGGGAAGCCGGCCTGTGTCTGCGGTGGCCGCAGCCACATGAGTCGCGGTGGCGGAACTCGGTCGGGACCGTCACTGCTTGCGGCGCGGCCTGCGGGTTCGCGATGCGAGCCAGCAGCAGACGCACTGCGGTCCCGGCCAGTTCGCGTAGCGCGCGGCCGGCTCCGTCATCGCCATCAATAGCGCCGCTTCTCCGTGGTGGTCCGGCTGATCAACCCAAGAGATCGAGGCCGCCCTGCGAGACGGCGCGTTCCGTCCCTCCCGTGACTGAGCGGTGGACGCTCTACGTTCTCGAGTCTGCGCCGGAGGTGAGCGCGTGCGCCGTCGCGGCCCCATCGGCAAGGGACGCCTCCCACCTCCCGCGTGAATGGATCCGTCGTGACGTCACCTCACGCGGCAGCTGGGTTCGGCGAACTCCCTCCGCCGGCGTGGCGCTCTTCACGACCGGCAGTCTGAGCAGGCGGATAGGCGCCCATGCCGAGGAGATGCCCGAACTGGACAAGATCGTCGACTCGCAGAAGGCATAGCCGGTGCTGCCGGCCTTCCGATCGTTCGGTCAAGTGGCGCTGGTTTGTTGCGGCGAGTCGCGGCGAGTTGCGGTGGTTGGGGTCGGGCGGGTCCGCGGGGGGCGGATGTGATCTGTCAGTGGCTCATCCGCGCGGCGAGTGCACCTTGTCGGCGGTGATGGTGAGCATGACGCGCACTTGATCGCGCCCGCCGAACCAGGGATATGGTCCGCCGAGGTACTTATGGGCCACCTTGTCGATGTGTGCTTCGGCGCCCTCGGTCGTGGACGACACGACGCGGCCGCGGATCGCCCAGTAGCGTGAGGGCTCGGCAGGATCTTTCTCGTGTGAGGCCGGAACGCCCACCCAATCAGAACCTCCCACTCCTGTGCCACCACGGCTCTCGTGCCCCCCGGGGGGGCGTCGAGGATGCCTCACCCTCACCCTCACCCTCACCCTCACCCTCACGTCCACTCCCACCCTCGTGCGAGTACGTGCGGACGGCATAGGCGGAGGCGTTCCGCGTGGGTGGGTCTGCTGCCTGATGCGAGTCCCGGGGAAATGCTCGCGAAGGCGTCGAGCTTCCGGGAGGACTTGTTCGACTGCGTGACCGCGCGGGGACGAACTGTTCGAGCTGGTGGACATGTTGCTGTGTGCGGACGGCCCGGTGAGGGCGCCGGTGGACCTCACGTTGATAGCCGAGCATCGGCGCGGGGATCAGATGTTCTGAACGGAAGGGCCTGGGTCTCGTGGTGGGGCACGCGGTTCCGGCGTGTTCGGCCAGGTTCCCTCCTCAAGCGGGAGCCGGCAGTGGCGATCACTGTGCGGTGGGTTGCCGTCTGGCCGGCTACTGCATGAGTTCGGTGTGGGGATGCTTCGGCGAAGTCGGGCAGACGTAGAGCTGCTGTATGTATCCGCTGCCGATTTGGACCGCGGTCGGTTGTCTCGGGACAGAGTCGGTGACGGGTGGCGTGGCGCGGGCTTCGAGGGGGACACGACCACGGTCGTGCACCTCAATGCCTTTGGCGCGGAAGAAGTCGATCACGGCCTGGGCTTCCGGGCGGGTCTGCGTGGAGGACGCCCTCGCGCGGGCTTGATCTGCGCAATCTTCGTCAGGGATCCAACTGCGGTTGCTGTCGTCCCATTCGAAGGTGGCGATAGTCAGCAGCGGGTCCATCTTGGTGTCACAGGCGGGGCAGAACTGGGGGACGGGGTCGGTGGGGCCCCAGGAAGCCCAGCCGCCGACTTTCCAGCCCGGTGCAACGGACAGCTCGTTCTTGTAGAACTCCTCCGGGTGGGGAGCGGAAGAACTGTCCATAGCGGCGTCGGCTGCCTGCCACGTGTTCCAATCCCCGAGCCGCTCCCACAGCTCCTTGCTCAACTCCATGGGGTTGGGGTACTCGGTGACCTGCTCCGGGTTGAGCAGGCACGGCTCGGGCAGGTAGCTGTCGAACTGCACCGCCGGCGGTTCCGGGGCCGTGGTGAGGATGCCGGTCACTGTGGCTGCCGACCGCCAGAGCAGCGCGGTCCTGGGCATGATCGGGTGATCGAAGGGGCACCACAGAACCTGAAGCAGGTCCGCCCCGGCCGGTGCGTGTAGATCGGGCACGTCCCGCACGTACAGCTGCGCGAGCGGCAGCATCGCTATGGATCCCTCATAGGGCCGGGAGACCGCCGGTTTCAGCGGAAGCTCCCGCCGGGGACGGATTCGGTCAAGAGTCTCTTGCTCCTGCGGGGTCAGGCTCCTGCCTCGCATGGCGGTACGGATCCGCCGTTCCACCCGCACATCCGCCGGCGCCATTGTCGGGTTCAGTCCGTCCACTTCATGAGGGCCGTCGCAGTGGGGCCAGGGCTCGTCGGCGGGCCACAGGAGCGGGCCACCGACCGAACTGTCGCGCGGCGACGGAGACCCGGGTTGGGGGTGCAACCGGGTTGCCGTGCGTGCCAGCTGAGCCAGTTGGGGGAAGACCGCGGTGACGTCGACCGGCCGCGGCGGGGTGGTACGGGTGATGTTCATAGCGGCGATGCTGCCAGCAGCCTCTGACAATGAGACCGCCATCGCATGGACCCGAAGATCTGACTCTCCGTAACAGAACCCCGTAACAGCTACCCGGAATGTGAGCCAGAACCAACTCGGGTTGTTCCGGCGTAACTTCCGTGGTGAGCGCAGGCTGAGTGGCGACTACCCCTCTGGCTTCCCTCCGGGAAATTGCTCAACGCCCGTCCGGGTTCCTGCCGTGGTTGCCGGCATGGTCGCAGCTGCTACATCCGTGCTGACCCTGGCCGGCCTTCACGACAGCACCATGGATCGGGGTCGGGTGCATGGTTGGTCGTCAGCATCAGTCGACGGCCTCCAAGTCGCCCAGGGCGTCACCGAGGTCGAGCTCGGTACGGCCACGGGTTTGGAAGCCCCGTTCGAACAGTGCTGCCGTGCGTTGCTGCGCCTTCTCTCCCCGAACAAGCTGCTGGAACAGGGCGGCATCCGCGCGCAGGGCGACCGGAGTTGGCAGGCTGATGGCATTGATGGCGGCTTTGGCCGCGATCAGCGCATCGCGGGGGAAGTCCCCGATGCGCGCGGCAAGGTCGGCTACGAACTCGTCCAGCTCGGCGTCGGGCACCGCGCGGTTGATCCATCCGTAGCGTTCGGCGAGTTCGGCACCGAAATCGGCCGACGTCAGCACGGCTTCGAGCGCTCGGCCCCGGCCCAGCAGGCGGGTGAGGTGCTGGATCGCTCCCGCGCCCGGCGGGGTGCCGATGCCGACTTCGGGCTGGCCCAGGACAGCGTTCTCCCGGGAGGCGAAGCGCATGTCGCAGGCGAGGAGGAACTCGCTGCCCGCCCCTCGCGCCCGGCCGCGCAACTTGGCGACAGTCACCACCGGGATCTCGCTGAGCTTGAGGAACAGCATCCCCAAGGAGGCGTCGCCCGGGCCCCCGGCTCTCGCGGCTTCGGCGGTGTATTCGGGCACTTTGGTCAGGTCGACGTGCGGGAAGAAGAAGTCGGGATCCGCACTGTCGAAGACCACCACCCGTGGGGGCACCGGTTGGGAAAGCTCCTCGATCAGCTCGACCAGGTCACGGACGACCTCGGGACCGATGAGGTTGATCGGCGGGGCGTTGAAGGTGGCGTACAGGACGTTGCCGTCCAGCCTGGTGCTGATCGTTTCGTACGAGTCGGTCATGTTCTCTTCCTTTCGGCGCACTTCACGGCCCATGGCAAACCCGGCTGTCGAAGCTGGCGCTCATCGAGCCACAGCGCGACGGGCGCGCGGTGATCTCTCACCACTGCCGCTCCACCTGCCAGAGCCCGACCTCAGCAGTTGCTCCATGCAGAGCATGACCTCATCCACGACTCAGAACTGACAGCCACGACATGGCTGCGGACGACGGATGACTGCCTTCGAGTGGTCCCTTCGGAGCCGTCACCCAAGACCAACAGCCACGCTGAGCGTGCGCTCCACAGAAATTGCGCCAGAACCCCGGCTCATGGAGCCTTCCTGCGAGAGCGCACCTGGGATGCGCACACAGGGTGTCTTCGGCCGCCACCACACTCCGCTGAGCGGTACGTCCAACGTCCATCCCGGCCCCCGGTCTGCTGCGAAGGGCCCCGTCCAGGCCGTGCTTGACCATCGCCCGCAGGGGCCGGTGCATCAGCATCGTGTCAACACCGGCCTGACGACAGGTGAGATCACCCAAGCCTGAGTACCGGTCTGAGATTTCCGAGCAATAGGCTGACTGGATGAAGATCGGATCGGACGTCCATGGGGTGACCGCAGCAGCCTCGAGCTCTCGCCCTCGAGCTGCGGCCGCTGAAGGGGCCCGGCGGTCCGATGCTCGGCTGGTGGCTGCTGCGGTGCTCGGCTCCGTCTTGACTCTGCCTTATGGGTTGGTTGTGGGGAACTCTCGCAATAGAGGATCCGGTGCTGGCCACCTTTGTTGAGAAGTCCACCCACCTCACCTGGCAGTCAGTGGACCAACAGGCTCGGTGCCTGGCCGGGGAGTTGGCCAGCTGCAAGTAGAGGTGGAAGGCATGCCAGACGGGCGAGTGCCTGCGTGACATCCCTGCTTGCTCAGCAGCCGCTGAGCAGGAGAACCCACCGTAGACTCCCGTCTACGACCGCTGAAGACCGGCGGGTTCCCGCTCCGTCCCTTCCAGCAATCCCGGAACCCCCTGGTTTCGGTCAGCCCATGGGTGCAGTTCCGAGCCTGCGGTTCCCAGCCGCTGACCGAGGCCCGTGCGGCTTTCACCCACCTGGAACACGACCACCCGCTGGGCAAGGCCGTCCTCCCGTCGCCGTCCCGGCACTGGAGTGAGCCGGTGCCGGTGCTGGTGTCGCCGGAAGGCCTGTCTTCGCTGCTCGGCGAAGGTGACCGCGACACGGGCGTGCGACGTCTGCTGGACGCGTACGCCGACGAAATCGACCCCGACAACGTCGGCTACGTCATCGTCGGCCCAGCCGTAGTGGCGTGGCCCTTTCGCGCCGCCTGCCTATCGGTGAATCGACACGGAACTTCCCACCGGCCGTGCGGAATTCGGTGCGGCACGAGACGGCCATGACGGATCCGACCCAGTGCTGGGCCAGCGCGGGGTTGGGTTGCCTCCGTAGACCTCGTCGCCGGCCACCACCCAGCCGACCCGCGGCGGGAGCCTGCGGCCCGCCTGCAGGTCGCCAGTGGTGCGGTCGAGTGCTGGCGGAAGGACCCGGAGCAGCCGGGGTCTTCCTGACGTACGCAAGGTGGTACGTGCTTCAGGCCGCCACCCGTGCCGTCCCCTTCGACGCAGCTCGGTCGGCCACCACCCGCCGCCGCCGTACCGGAATGCCCAGCGTCGGGTTGGCAACAGCCCAGGCCGCGCCCTTGCAGACCAACTCCTTGTAGCGGGCCGCGAAGCTGCCGGCCAAGGCGCGGTCCACGGAGCGGTCGTCGGCGGTGACGAACTGGATCAGGCCCTCCTTGCGGCCGAGCGAGATGCACTGGTTGAAGTAGCGCAGCGGGGCGTTCGGCAGCTTGGTGTCGGTCAGACGGGCCGCGATGGAGTCGGCGGCCTGCCAGGCCATGGGGGCGCCCGAGGCGCAGGACATACGCAGTGGCTTGTCGCCTGCGCCCAGGGCATGGCCGGAGTCACCGATCGCATACACGTCCGGGTTTGAGACCGAGCGCATCGTCGCGTCGACCACGATGCGGCCGCTGTCCGCGAGTTCGAGGCCGGTGGCCTTCGCCAGCGGGTGAACCGCGAAGCCCGTGGTCCAGACGGTGACGGCGGCCGGAATGGTCCGGCCGTCCGTGGTCGTGACGCGGTTCGCCTCGACCGTGGCCGCCGAGGCGTTCTCGTACACCGTGATGCCGAGCCCGTCGGTGACCTTGCGCAGGTGTGCGCGGCCCTTCGCGGAGAGCCAGTCGCCCAGTTCGCCGCGCGCGGCCAGCGCGACGTCGAGGTCCGGGCGGGCCTCGGCCACCTCCGTGACGAACTCCAGTCCGGTCAGTCCGCCACCCACGACGACCACCGTCTCGCCCTCGGCGAGCTGGGACAGGCGCTCTCGCAGCCGGAGCGCACCGGAACGGCCCGCGATCTGGTGGCCGTGCTCGGCGACGCCAGGGACGCCGCCTGCGTTCCATCCGCTGCCGAGGGCGTAGACGAGGGTGTCGTACGACAGTCGTTCCGAGCCGTCGGCGCTCTCCACGTCGACCGTCTTGCGGTCCACGTCGATCGTCGTGACCTTCGCCAGCTTCAGCTCGACCCCCGTGCCCGAGAACATCTGACGCAGTGGGCGCGACTTCAGCTCCTGGCCCACGGCCAGCTGGTGCATCCGGACCCGCTCGACGAAGTCGGGTTCGGCGTTGACGAGGGTGATGGCGACGTCCTCGCGGCGCAGCCGTTTGGCGAGCCGGCCGGCCGCGATCGCTCCGGAGTAGCCGGCGCCGAGGACGATGATGCGGTGCTGCATTTGCCTGCTCCTGTCTGCGCGGATCCGGCGCCTTCTGGCCGGTCACACCCCCTGAACCGGGCAGCCCGTGGATTCCTGACAGGAGAGGAGTGTGGCCTGCGTCACATGGCGGCTCAGAGGGCTTCGGCCAGAACCGGACTACCGAAATCGCCTGCGGCCCAGCGCTCTGTCGCGCGCTCCAGCTTGTCAGGGTTGACCTGGCTGCGGACCGCGACGATGCCCTCCCGCGCCCGCTCCAGGCACATGATCCCGAAGACCCGCCCGCCGACCACCGCGACGATCGCGGGGCCACCGTTGGCGGTGGTGGCGTAGAGGTCGGGCGAACCGCCGACCAGATCCCGCTTGGCCTGGGCCGGCTTGAACAGCCCGCGCAGGAACTTCGCCACCACGACTGCGCCCTCGAAGGCGCTGGCCCGGGCCGGCACCTTCCCGCCGCCGTCGCCGACCGCGATGGCGTCCGAGGTGAGCAGCTTGATCAGCGGCCCGGTCTCACCGCTGGTCGCCGCAGCGAGGAACTCCTCGACGACACGGCGCGCGGCCGCCTCGTCGATCTCGGCCCGTGCCCCGGCGGCAGCCCCGCCCCAAGCCGCCCCGCCAGCTGCACCCTCATCAGCCACACCCCCACCAACTGCACCACCATCGGAAGCCGCTTGCGCCCTGCCCTGCGCCACATGCTTCTTCGCGCGATGGAAGATCTGCTGGCTGGCCGCCTCGCTGAGGCCCAGGATCTCGGCGATCTCCCGGTGGGAGTACGCGAACGCCTCGCGCAGCACGTACACCGCACGCTCGTTGGGCGAGAGCCGCTCCAGAAGGACCAGCACGGCGTACGACACCGACTCGCGCTGCTCGGCCGTCTCCGCCGGGCCCAGCATCGGGTCCCCTTCGAGTAGCGGTTCGGGCAGCCACTGGCCGACGTAGGTCTCGCGGCGCGCACGGGCCGAAGCGAGCTGGTTGAGGCAGAGGTTGGTGAGCACCTTGGTCAGCCAGGCCTCGGGCACCTCGATGCGTTCGACATCGGCGGCCTGCCAGCGCAGATAGGTCTCCTGCGCGGCGTCCTCCGCCTCGCTCGCCGAGCCGAGCATGCGGTAGGCGATGGCCTCGAGGCGGGGCCTGGCCGCCTCGAACCGGTCCACGTCACTCAGGGTCAGAGCCATTCCAGGATCCTAACGGGCGGGATGCGCGGTTCCCCGGCTGCACGAGAAGGGCACGTCTATCGGCGAACGCCGACCTCGCCGTTCGGCACGCCGATCAACGCGTGCTCATTGCCCAAGTCGATGGCGTACGTAGGGTGTTCGCCCGAGGTCCGGTTGGAGGCCCTGCCGGCGGGGAGCGTCATTCCAGGCCTGCGGTATGCGGGGCGTGGGGCGGATGTTGGACGGTCGCCCATGGGTGCAGGAGTCGTCCCTCCCGTGACTGCCCTCGCTGTCTGCGGTGCCGTCGGTGTCGGCGCGGCCCCGCGTACTCGCACTCGACGCTCGAGACGCACGCCTCATACCGCTTGATGTACGAGTCAGCGTAGATCTCGCACCAGTCGACCAGGTGAGGCAAGTCCGCGTTCGCACCACCCATGAACTTCGTACAACCAGCTGCACCCTTCGATGGTCACACCAGACGACTCGTACCCCGTCGACCGAGTGGAGCCTCCGTGCCACACAACTGCCGCATCCTGACGTACGCCATCGCAGCCGCCGCCGCGGCCACCGCCGGGCTCGTGTTCCCGTCCGGCGCCACCGCTGCCGCACCCCGTACCGTCACGAGCGACTTCAACGGCGACGGCTACGCGGACCTCGCCGTCGGCGTCCCGGACGGAACCGTCGGCGGCCAGGCCAAGGCCGGGTACGTGAACGTCGTCTGGGGCGGCCCGAAGGGCGTCGGCGCCCACGGAAGCATCCGAGTCACCCAGGCCACTCCCGAGGTTCCCGGCACCCCGGAAGCGGGCGACCGCTTCGGCGCATCCGTGGCCCTGACAGACCTCAACGGCGACGGCATCGCGGAACTCCTCGCCGGTGTCCCCGGCGAGGACGTCACCGACCGCGGTACCGATGCGGGCATGGTCATCGCCGTGGGCGGCTCGAAGGGCGGGCCGGGACCGGGGTCGACGGTGCTCACGGGGCCGTCACCGTCGGCCGCGTACGGCATGTCGGTCATGGCAGCCGACCTGACCGGCGGCGACAACAAGGTGATCGTGATCGGCGGGACCGACAAGGTCGTCGCCCGTGTCATCCAGGGCGAGGACAGCATGGTCACCACCGTCGTCGCCGCCCCCATGGGCGGCCGCGCCCCCGTCCTGGCCACCGGCGACTTCGACAGCGACGGCATCGGGGACCTGGCCGTGGCGTACTGGACCGCGGGCAATCCCAACACGCAGTCCCACGTGCGCCTGTGGAAGTGGGACGCAGACCGGGCCGAGATGGCCAACTTCTGGAACACGGACAACGCCGGCGTGACCGCCCTGGCCGCCGGCGACTTCGACGGCGACGGCCACGACGACCTGGCGCTCGGCGAATGCCGAGAGATCGCCGACGAGAACATCGACGACCCGTGCGGCCCCGAAAAGCTCGCCCAGGGGGGCGGTATCCACATCCACTACGGAAGCCCCGCGGGCGGTTCGTTCGGCAGCCGAGCCCAGACCCTCAACCAGGACACGGCGGGCGTCCCGGGCGTGGCCGAGGACGGCGACCGCTTCGGCGCCGCACTCGCCGTCACCGACGTGAACCGCGACGGCCGCGACGACCTGATTGCGGGCGCTCCCGGCGAGGCCATCGGAAGCAAAGCGGGGGCGGGCGCCGCCTGGCTGCTCTACGGCGGCGCTCAGGGCCTGCTCGACGCAGGGGGCGCCGCCAGGTCCGTTGCCTGGAACCAGGACACGCCCGGCGTCCCGGGCGTCGCCGAGGCGGGGGACACCTTCGGCGCGGCGGTCGCCTCGAGTGACGGCAACGCCGACGGTGTACCGGATGTCATGGTCGGATCCCCCGGGGAGAACGCCTCCTTGGGCGCCGCATGGTTCCTCCGCAGCGGCTCGGCCGGCGGCTCGACGGCCTTCTCACCCCGCACACTCGGCCTCCCGGACCTCTCCACGGCTCAGAAGTACGGCAAGCCGCTGAGCAGCCGCTGAGTGCGCCCAACCGACGTTGCGCCCCCCCGCACACACAGCGCTGGCCCGCCCCGCCATGGAAGACCTGTCGAAGTGGTGGACGATGGATGATCAGCTCCTACCTGGTCGCGGGATGCAAGGGCATGCTCTCGATTCGGTCAGCTTGAGGGGCGTGCCGAGGCCGGAGGTCACAGGTCTGAGAGCGCGAGCTCACGCTCAACGGGTCCGTCCAGGAGGTGCTTGGGCGGACTCGGTCCGCCGGATCCTGCCGGGGCCGCGTACGGGTGGGGCGGCGCCCTCCATGTTCGAGGTCGCCGTGTGGTGCCTGTCGTCGCCGTACGGCCTTCGCGGGCACTCTGTGGCGCAGGCGGGCACCGCTGCCCATCAGGGGTGCGGGCAGGGAACAACTCACCACTGTTTCGGCGGAACGCGTTGGCCTGGCAAACGTGTTCTCGGCACTCGACGGTGCCGCGCCGCCTCCGTACAGCTGGAGGCGACCGTCCGCTCGGCCAGTCCCCAGCGCACGCCACGGGCCGGCGGCCGGTTCGCGGTTGTCTGCGATGCCGACCGCCACGCCGGTCGCTCAGCCACGCGTTCATGGAACAAGGCCCTGTTCTGCGCGGGGTGTGGCTGGCGCGGTTCAAGGAGCAGGTCGCGCCAGGCCCGCCTGCTGACCTCGTCACCGGCGATGAGGCCGTCGACGGCGGAGAACTGTCCGATGACTCCGATCGCGGCCCCCACGGTCTGCGCCTGGGCGGTGAGGTGGAGGCCTCCGGCGCGGATCTCGCCGGAGGCGGGGTCGAGGGAGTGGAGAGTGGAGAGGATCTTGACGGTGGTGGTCTTGCCGGCGCCGTTCGGCCCGAGCAGGGAGAAGATGATTCCCTCAGGGACGGTCAGGTCGATGCCGTCGAGGACGGTCTTGTCGCCGTAGGACTTGCCCAGCCTGTTCGCCGCGATGGCAGGGTTCGTCATGCTGACTGTTTCTCAGAGACCGCGGGCGGGGTCAGAGGCTGCGGGCGGTGATGTCGCCGTGGGCGGTGGTGGCCTGGATGTTGAGGCCGGCGGTGGAGCCTTCGGTGTTCTTCAGGGTGTTGTGGATGCGGCCGTAGGTGGTGCCGGCGTCGAGGGTGGCGGAGGTGCCGCGGGCGGCGCCGATGGTGATGTCGCCTGATTCGGTGCGCAGTTCGACCGTGCCGCTCGTGGCTTCGGCGATGTTCAGGTCGCCCTTCTGTGTGCTGATCTGTGCGGGACCGCCCAGGCGGCCGATGAGGATGTCGCCGGCCTGGAGGGTGAGGCGGGCGCCGGCAGTCTCGTCGAGCTTGACCAAGGCCTGCGCGCCTTCGAAGGTGACGTCGCCGAGGCGTCCCACGCCCCGCAGTTCCGCGGCGGCGGTCTTCGCCTTGACGCGGGAGTCGGCGGGCAGCTGGACGGTCACTTCGACGGATCCGGAGTTGCCCAGGATCCGGTTCTTCGAAGCTGCCGCCTCGATCCGAAGAACACCGTCGGCGTAGGTGACCGTGGTCTGCTCGGCCGCTTTCACGTCGCGGCTCTTGGACTTGTCGGCGGGCAGGATCTCGACGGTGGTGTCGGCGCGGTCGGCGGCGATGAACTGGATGCGTCCCGCGGGGATGTCCAGGACGGCGGTGACGGGGGAGGGGGTGTCGAACTTCTGCATGGTGCACTCCGTGAATCCGTGGTTTCTGATGAGCGAAACGCTACGTTGCATTCAATGATCGGGCAACACCCTTGTTGTGCAAGAACCCTATAAGCGCAGGTAGTTGCAGGGATTTCATTGCAATGGTCTGGACTCTAACGCAACGGGCCACACCCCTGGTCGTTGCAATGGAATGGGAGTGAACGCTATGGTCGACCCGCCGGACGTCAGTCACGGATGCCGGACGCGAATGCCGGCCTCTGGGCACGGTTGCCGGGTACGAACACCGGATGCCGCGGATGGGCGCCGGGGTCGGCGCAGGGTCGTGAAGGAGAAGGGGAGCGCAATGCCGGGAGGCAGACTTACCCAGCAGGAGCGTCAGCAGATCGCGCTGGGGTTGGCCGATGGCCTGGCTTATGCCGAGATCGCCAGAAACCTGGAGCGTCCGACGTCGACGGTCACGCGTGAGGTGATGCGTAACGGCGGCCCGACCGCCTACCGTGCGGACCTCGCCCATCGTGCGACGGAACAGCGTTCCCGCCGCAAGCAGCCGGCAGCGCCCCGTGACCCGGGCGCGCGGGCGCAGGCTCACGGGCGTGACGTCGAGGCGGTGCGCGCGTATGAGGAGACGTTCACGACGGTTCTCATACAGTCGGGCACGCCGAAGATGATGGCCCGGGTGATGTCCTGTCTCACCCTCACCGACACGGGCAGTCTGACCGCGGCCGAACTCGTCCAGCGTCTGCAGGTCAGTCCTGCGTCCATCTCCAAGGCGGTCGCGTTTCTGGAGAGTCAGGGCATGGTCCGCCGGGAGCGCGATGAACGCCGCCGTGAGCGTTATGTCGTGGACAACGACATCATGTACCAGTCGATGATGGCCTCCGCCCGCTCCACCGCCCACATGGTTGACATCGCGCGGCAGGGTGTCGGCGTTCTCGGGTCAGGTACTCCGGCGGCAACCCGTCTGGAGAACATCGCCCGTTTCCTCGATTTCGTCTCCGAAAGCATCGCGCGCGCGGCGGAACAGGCCCGCGACATCCTCCATACCCAACCCGAACCGCCGAAGGACAGCACTACCTGAGCCGCCCTCGGACCGCAGACACGTAGCCGTCTTCGCCGGCGCGCAGGCGAACCGGCTCAACAGCTTCCGGGCTGTGGCCATGAGGGACGACCAATCGCCGTCACCCCTTGGAGGCGGCTTCCCGGATCAGTGGCTCGAACTCCCGTCGCACGTAGGCGTCGAACGGAGCTGTCAAGGCGCCGTCGATCACCTGCTGCACCCCCTGCTCCGCCGCGAACTCCTTGACCGCCGCGCGGGAGTCGGGCTCCACGCCCCCGCCGATGATCAGCACCCCGAACTCCTCGGTCTCCAACAGCCTCCGGGCCCCCTCGTCGGTGCTCACTCCCTCGGCGTCAAAGCCGTCCGCGTGCAGCGTGGCCAGCACCTCCGTCACCCTGGCGGGCGTCCTTCCCAGCACCAGTGCCCTCATGGCGGCTCCCCTCAGATGCGTCAACATTGGCGCCCCGAATCTAGAAGCTCAACCAGACTTGAGGTCAACCCCCAACTCTCGTCCCCGCCCGGGCTGCCACACCGCCCTCGCAGGCAGGCCGACGCTCCGCTCCCGCAAGCCCTCGGACTGGCGGCTCGGATTCTCGCCGTCCCACACGCGTCCCGCACGCTGATCTGCCGCCGGGCAATGTGCACAGAATGACGGTGCCTGCCTGGTAGGAGGTTCGTTCCGAGAGGGCGCTTCACGCGATCGGGGGGCGGTTAGATGCCGCCTCCGCCGGGTCGAGGCCTGCCACCCCTCAACTCGTGGAAACCGCGGCTGTCGCATGACGTGCGCAGCAAACACCATCGTCGCGCTCGAGCGCAGGAATGCGGCGTCGGCGCGTTCGCGAGATGCCGGCCCGCGCGCCCATCGCGTCCGTGTCTCTGCGGGGTGCGGGGTGCTCAGGTGGGCAGGGCGGCTCTGCCACGAGCGTGGGGGGTGCGAGCCAGGTCCGGCGGCCTAGTACTTCTGGGCACCCGGACGCCACCCGCGGTTGTGTTCTCCTCAGCGGTCCTCGAACGGCCAGTGCGCCTTCCCTCCCCGTACAGCGCTGGCTGTGCCCTGGCGGGTGGGGTCAGTGAGGCGTAGTGGTCGTCGTCCGGTGAAGCCCCGGCTTCTGGCGTAGTCCTTGGGGTCTGGATGAGTGAGGGAATGCCGCCATCGGAGTTGAGCCTGGACGGACGCTTGAGTGACTTCTCTACGTCCGGTCGAGCTACGAGCGGTCGTCTGGGGGGGGCGCCCTGTCCGCACCTGCGTCTGCGCCCGCGCCCGTGTCCGGGCGGGGGAGGGGCAGTCGTCGTTCCCGGGAATGTGCGGCTGTACTGGTCTGCTGAGGAGCGTGGGCGCTCCGCTGAGGCCGAGGCCCTGGAGAGTGCGGCCGTCGTGCAAGGTGCCCTGTACCTGGCGTGCATCGCCTCACCGGCGCCCAGGACTCTGCTTCGCCCCGCCCTGCTGCGCGACCAGGGAGCAGTCGAGGAAGATGCTTGCCGGGCTCGTCCGGGCGGGCAGAGCCTGACCGGCCGCGGCAGAGGGCCCGCGCTGCTTTGCCTGTTGGGTTGGCGGCGCCTGGGGCGCTGCGCGCGCGAAGTGAATCCTCGGCTACGAGGTCGGGGCTGCCTGGCCGCGTCGTCGGGATGCCCGGGCACCAGGTCAACGAGGCCTTGTGCGCGGTAACGAAGCGTGGTGCCCAGCAGAAAGCCAGCGTCTGAAGGCCGAGGAGGTACAGCGCCCTGAGGACCGGCGGGCTCCGGAGACGGCGCGGGCCCATGAGCTGAGGAGTGCGGCCGCAGAGGTGGAGCAGCAGCTGGGCCGGATCGCCAGGGATCCGCCTCGCTTCCCGCTTGCGCGGCGGTTGTGCCACGAGCTCCTGACAGCCAGGGACGGTCAAGTGGTCAGAGAGATGTCGGAGTGGTGGCTCGACGACATCGCCGAGGTCGTCGACAGCCGCACGACGGAACTGGAGAAGGCCAATCTGACGAGCCTGCTCGGGAGTTTCGGCCATGAGATCCACAAGCTCGCCCGCGAGCAGAACCAGCCCTCCACCACGACGGGCGAGGCCCGCCAAGCACTCGCGCCGGCCACCGAGTTCGTCTGTCGCCCGCGCCCGACGATCCCCCACAGACAGCACGCTCCCAAACCCAGACTGGGACCCCCGACCGGCGGCCACGACTGCTGTGGTGGCGCGGCGACAACCACCGCACACACATCAGCCCGAGGTAGAGGACGGTATCGCCGCCGACGCGCCCGCAAGGACCGGCCGCGCCCCGCATCCCGCCGCCGAGGACGGGCCGGCCAGGAACGATGGCTCACCCCCGCAAGCTGCAGCGACGGCTCGGCAGGACGGCGTTTCGCCCGCCTCCCGGCCCTTCCTGAATCTCTAAGCTCGGCCTGTGGGACAACCTGTGCAGCGCGCCGACGGCGCGGGACCGTTCATCACCCGGCTCACCTGGCACCCGCCCAGCGGCGGCACCGCTGTGTGGGAGTCCCGGCTCGCGCGCCGACGCGGGGTACTCGCCGTCCGAACCCCCGGCACTGGGACCACTCGGCACAACCGTGCGGACGCTGTTGCCATCGCCCGCCTCGGCAGACTCAACACCATCGCGGCGACCGCCTTCGTCATCGGCGGGGCGTTCTTCGCCGCCGGCGCGGCCTTCGCCCAGTTCGGCTCCGGAGACGCCACTCAGTGCGCCTCGATCTACTTCGTCGGCGGCCTGTTCTTCAACACGGGCGGGTACGTCTCACTGCTCCAGGTGATCAACGCGCCCCGCCACGTGGGCGGCGGTGAAGGCCAACTGGTCACTCCCCGCTGGCGGTGGTGGAGTTACGAACCGATGCGGGTGGACTGGCTGAGCACCTTCGTCCTGTTCGCGGGCACCCTTGTCTTCGCCGTCGACCTTCTGGACTCCTTCCTGGAAGGCCTGAACGTCCAGCAGGTCAACCGGCTGATCTGGGCGCCCGACGTGATCGGCTGCTCGCTCTTCCTGGTCTCAGGCCACCTGGGAATGGTCGAGATCTGCCATGGCCGGCCCCGCCTCCGCCCGGACAGCCTTGGCTGGTGGATCGTCGCCGTGAACCAGCTGGGCTCGGCCCTCTTCATGGTCTCAGCGCTCGCTGCCTACACTCGCCCGGCCACCGAGAGCCTCGTCAACGCCGACATCGCCAACTGGGGCACCCTCACCGGCGCCCTGTGCTTCTCCCTCGCCGGCGTCCTCCAACTCGGCGAACACCCATAGGCTCGTAGGCCGGGTGACGCCGAGTTCAGCCTCGCCGCCGGCGCGGATAGTTTCGCGAAGCCGGCCAACGGCCCTCGCCGTCCTCAGCGGCCGGCTGCACACCCCGCTCTCCCCGGACAGCCTGTTCTTGGATCGAATGCGGGCGCGTCCCCGCCGCGATCAGCGCAACATGGTGGGAAGCCGACAGCGCTCGACCGATTTCCGGCGTGCTCGGATTGCACGGCGGAGGTCAGGCCGCAGGTGCGCGGCCGGCGAGGCTGACGTCGCAGCGGACGGTTTTTCCATCGGCGACGCGCGGGGGAATACCGCTCTGTGGCCCAGCCGTTGGGTGCGATGGCACGGTCGCTGTAGCCATCCGGTGCGTGGCCGTCCAAGCCTTGTACGAACGAGGAGAGCGGTGATCACCTGATGAAGGCGGTGCGGTTCCACGAGTACGGCGGGATCGATGTACTGCGGGTGGAGGAGGTGGAACGGCCGGCACCCGGCCCCGGGCAGGTGCTGGTCGAGGTCCGCGCGGCCGGGATCCAGCCGGGCGAGGCACATATCCGCACGGGCGCGCTGCACGAACGCTGGCCTGCGACGTTCCCTTCCGGGCAGGGCAGCGATCTGGCCGGCGTCGTGGCGGAGATCGGTCCGCACGTACGCGGCTTCGCGGTGGGCGATGAAGTGTTGGGCTTCACCCATCGCAGGGCGAGCCATGCGGAGTTCGTCGTGGTCGACGACGTGAACGTGGTCTCCCGTCCCAAGGGGCTGTCCTGGGACGTAGCAGGGTCGTTGTACGTGGCCGGCACGACCGCATACGCCACCGTGTTCGCGGTGGACCCCGAACCTGCCGACACGGTCGTCGTGTCCGGTGCGGCGGGCGGCGTCGGGTCTCTTGCCGTGCAGCTCGCGCGGCGGCGTGGCGCCACGGTGATCGGGCTGGCGAGCGAGCGGAACCACGCCTGGCTGAAGGATCGGGGAGTTGTCCCGGTGGCGTACGGGGAGGGCGTGGCGGACCGGATCCGGCAGGCTTCCGGCGGGAACGTCGACGCGTTCATCGACACGTTCGGCGACGGCTACGTGGACCTGGCAGTGGAGTTGGGCGTACGGCCCGAACGGATCAACACGATCAGCGATTGGCAGGCCGCGGCCAAGGTCGGAGCAGGGACCTACGGAGAAGGTGCGGCGGCGTGCGCGGTCGTGCTCGGCGAACTGGCCCGGCTCGCCGCGCGGGGGGAGCTGAGAGTGCCGATCGCCCACACCTACCCGCTGGAGCGGGTGCGAGACGCGTTCGGCGAGCTGGAACGGCAGCACACCCACGGCAAGATCGTTCTCCGGCCGTAGGCCTCGGGCTCCCTGCTGGTCAGGGAGCCCGAGCCCGCCCACATGCTGCGTGCGCCGGATCAGGTCGTCATGAGTCTGCCGCGCTTGAGCCGGACCACCTCGTCGGAGGCGTCGGCGACCTCACGGGAGTGGGTCACCAGGATCACGCACTTTCCGTCGTCGTGCGCCAGCTTGCGGAACACCTCAACGATCCCGCCGGCGGTGTCCTGGTCGAGGCTGCCGGTGGGTTCGTCGGCGAAGAGGATGTCGACCTCGCAGGCCAGGGCGCGGGCGATGGCGACCCGCTGCTGCTGGCCACCGGAGAGTTCCAGCGTGCGACGGTGCTGGTCGACCTCGTCCACGCCCAGCAGGCCCAGGAGTTCGACGGCGCGCTGCTTCTTGTTGCCGCCCCTCACTCCGGTGATCTCCATGGCGGAGGTGATGTTCTGCACTGCTGTCATGTAGGTGAGGAGGCTCAGCGACTGGAAGACCGTCGCCACATGACGGTTGCGGTAGCGCCCGAGGCCGATCTCTGCGACGTCCTCGCCGCGGAAGCGGACGCTGCCACGGGTGGGCGAGTCGAGGCCGCTGGCCAGGGAGAGGAGGGTGGTCTTGCCGCTGCCGGAGGGACCGATGACGGAGTACATCCGGCCTGCATCGAAGGAGTAGTTGACGTCCTTGAGCACGGTGCGGCGGCTACTGCCGGACTGGTAGGCGCGGCTGACACCGGTCAGCTGGAGGATCGGGGTGGTCACGTCAGTCGCCCTTCGTGAGGATGTCGCGCGGGTTGAGACGCAGGATGCGCGTGCCGGGCACGATGGTGGCCAGGGCGGCGATGCCCAGGCCGGTGGCGCCGACCGCGCCGATGTCGCCCGCGCCGAGTTCGATGTCCATGGAGTCGATGGGCTTGCTCCGCGGTGTGTCCTGCTTCTTGAGCCCGTTCGGGTCGGACGGATCCTTCTGGGTGCCTTGGCCGGCGGCGGAGTCCTCGGCGGAGGAGACCTGACTGGAGAGCAGCTGGTCGCCGATGCCCTGCGCGATGAACTGACTGCCGGCGGCGGCGAAGCCGATCGCCAGGACCGCGCAGGCGACCACCTCCACCAAGTGCTGGCCGAGCAGCTTGGGCTTCTTCTCACCCAGCGAGAGCAGAATGCCCAGCTCCTTGCGGCGCTCGCGCATGTTGGAGGCGATGATCAGCGCGAGGATGACGGTGCCCGCGACCGCGACCAGCCAGACCGTGAGGGAGGCGAAGTCCGCCGTCTTGTTGATCGGGCCGACCAGAGTCTTGTACTGCTTGTCGTTGACGCTGATCGGGAAAATCTTGAGATCGGCGCCGGCCGCCTTCGCGTCGTCCTTCAGCTTGCCCAGGTCATCCGGGTTGCGCAGGGTGAAAGTGGCTTGACGGAGGGTCGCTCCGCCGTCGGCAGGCTCCTTACCCTGGAGGCGGGTCGCACCTTCCGGGGTGACGTAGATCTGGTTCGAGGAGTCGGCCACCGCGGGTACGTACGAGCCCGTGTCGACGGTGCCGTTCTCGTAGATGCCGCCGACGGTGAACTCGACCTCCTCGGTGCTCATCCCGCCCGAGTCCTTCGCCGCGCACCAGCGTTTCGCCGCCAACGCCTCCCACGAACTGCTCACCCCGCTGGCCACCACCAGGGCCGCGCTCCAGATCGCCGGCGACGACTCCACAGGCGAGTCGTTCGCCGAGCTCGCCCCGATGCTGCGGGAGACCAACGAACGCAACATCAGTGTCGTACGCGCGCTGCTCGACCTGGCAAGCGCTGACTACGCCCCTTTCGACCCGGATCCGGTAGACCTCGCCGAACTCGCGGAACGGGCCGCTGCCGAACGCTCCGCGCAGGCCTCGGCACGCGGCATCCGCCTCGACGTGGACACGGAATCCGGCTGCGAGACCTGCGAGGTGGCCGGAAACGCCACCCTGCTGCGGCAGTTGGTCCTCAACCTCCTCGACAACGCCCTCCTCCACAACATTTCCCCGCACGGCGATGTCCACCTTTCCGTCTTCCGGGACCGGGACGCAGCGGTGGTCATGGAGGTGGAGAACACCGGCCCGCACGTGGACAAAGCCGTTGTGGACCAGCTCTTCGAACCCTTCTACCGGGCCCGCTCCCGGGTCAGCAGCGATCGTTCCGGGCACGGCCTCGGCCTGGCCATCGTCCGCTCGATCGCCTCGGCCCACCACGGCACGGCCACAGCGAGCGCGAACCCTCAGGGCGGACTGACGGTACGTATCGAACTTCCGGTGCCCGCACTCCCAGGGTCCTAGAAGAGGCCCCCGCCCCCTGCCTTACGGCCACGATTGTCGGGGGACGCCGCAGGAGCGTCGCCGTAGGCGTACGCGGTGCGGATGTGCCCGTCGCGGGCGTGGACCACGACCTGCGCGGGGGTGTGTTCCTTGGCCCGGTCACGCGCGGAGTCGATCGCATCCTTCTGCGTGCGGTGCGGCTCGTGCAGCAGCCGACGGCCTTCCCTGCCCTCGACCTGCCACTTCACCCCCGCGTCCGCAGCCCGTTCGCCGGACGGTGTGACGTGGTAGACGGTCTGCTTCGCTGCCATGATGCTTCTCCTCGCCGTGCAGGCGGACCTCCGGCGCCCGGACGTCGCCGTCCTCTTCGGAGCCGTCTTCTTGGCCGACACGGTGATCTCGCCCTTGGAGACCTGGTAGCCCTCGCCGTTCTCGGCCTCGGTCAGCTCCTGGCCGGCCAACTCGCAGACTTTGCGGTAATGGATATAGCCGCCGTCCTCGACATCCACGCCGGACCCATTCAGTTTATCGCTCTACCTGCCGGGCCCCGGGTCGAGGCGCGAGAAGCTGACCAGTCCCGGCGGAGCTGACATCAGCCCCGGGAAACCGCGCCCTGGCACGTATAGGCGGCGTGAACCAGGCCTCCGGACCCGACCGCGAGAGATCACCCAGCAGAAGGGCCGGTCGGCAGGGCCGAGCAGGAAAAATGCCGAATGAGCGAAGAAGCCGCAGGCTGGATGGGAACAGCTCGCCCGCGTATCCACCGAACAGCCGCGAAGCTGCCCTGTTGTCACTCTCCGTAGCAGCGAGTCCCCGCCGCACGGCGTGACGAACACACCGATCGAAAGGCGCACGCAGCTCATGAACGACGTCACAGGTAAGGCGACCACCTCGGATGCCGGGATTCCGGTCGAGAGCGACGAGCACTCGCTCACCGTCGGCGCCGGTGGCCCGATCCTCCTGCAGGACTCCTATCTGATCGAGCAGATGGCACAGTTCAACCGGGAGCGCATTCCTGAGCGGCAGCCGCACGCCAAGGGCAGCGGCGCCTTCGGCCACTTCGAGGTCACCGCAGACGTCAGCGCCTACACGAAGGCCGCAGTCTTCCAGCCGGGCACGCGCACCGATCTGGTGACCCGGTTCTCGACCGTCGCCGGCGAGCGCGGGAGCCCGGACACCTGGCGTGACCCGCGCGGATTCGCGGTGAAGTTCTACACCACCGACGGCAACTACGACATGGTGGGGAACAACACCCCGGTCTTCTTCGTGAAGGACCCGATGAAGTTCCAGCACTTCATCCGCTCCCAGAAACGCCGCGCGGACAACAACCTCCGTGACCACGACATGCAGTGGGACTTCTGGACCCTCTCACCCGAATCCGCGCACCAGGTCACGTGGCTCATGGGCGACCGGGGCATCCCGCGCACCTGGCGCCACATGAACGGCTACACCTCGCACACGTACATGTGGATCAACGCCCAGGGCGAGCGGTTCTGGGTGAAGTACCACTTCAAGACCGACCAGGGCATCGAGTTCTTCACCCAGGACGAGGGTGACCAGATGTGCGCGGCCGACACGGACTATCACACCCGGGATCTCTTCGAGCACATCCGGGACGGCGATCACCCGAGCTGGACGCTGCACGTGCAGGTCATGCCGTACGACGAGGCGGCCACCTACCGCTTCAACCCGTTCGACCTGACCAAGGTGTGGCCACACAGCGACTACCCGCTGATCGAGGTCGGCAAGATGACCCTCGACCGCAACCCCACGGACAATCACGCCGAGATCGAACAGGCCGCGTTCCAGCCCAACAACCTCGTCCCCGGGATCGGCCCCAGCCCCGACCGCATGCTGCTGGCGCGACTCTTCTCCTACGCCGACGCGCACCGTCACCGCATTGGCGGCAACTACCAGCAGCTTCCGGTCAACGCTCCCATCGCGCCGGTGAACACATACTCCAAAGACGGAGCCATGGCGTACCGCAAGACCGAGGACCCGGTCTACGCCCCCAACTCCAAGGGCGGCCCGGCAGCCGACACGGGCCGCTACTCGCCGCCCAGTTGGTACGCGGACGGCGACATCACGCGCGCCGCGTACGTCGACCATGCCGATGACGACGACTGGGGTCAGCCGGGCACGCTGGTGCGCGAGGTCCTCGACGACGCCGCGCGCGACCGTCTCGTGGACAACGTCGTCGGGCACCTGCTCAACGGGGTGAGTGAACCCGTCCTCGCCAGGGCCTTCGATTACTGGTCCAACATCGACAAGTCCCTCGGTGAGCGCATCCAGCAGGGCGTGCGAGCCAAGGCTGACGAGAAGGACCCCAAGGCGGAGGAGCAGGCAAACCCTGCCCGGAGCAGCATGCAGAGGAAAGCCTGAGCTATCGAACTCGCAGCCCGCTCTGAGACCAATTCTCGGTCTCACTCCATGGACCGCACGTTGCCAGCGCTACGCATCAGAGCTTTCGCCAGCGGGCGCAGGCCCAGGAGAACATCCCGTAAGCCATGAGGCCGACCGCGATGAACATCAGAAGCCAGGGACCGAAAGGTGTATCGGCGAAAGAGCGCAGAGTGTCGTCCATACCCTTGGCCTTGCCGGCCTTGTGCTGGACGGCCGCCGTAAGGGCGAAACCGCCTGCGACAGCGAAGATGACGCCCCGAGCCGTACCGCCGAACACCCCGAGCACAGTGACCACCTGACGGGCTTTCGGAGACATCCCGGACATCTTCAGGTGCTCTTGGAACTTGCGTCTCAGGGCCCTCACCGCGATCCATACACCGGCCGCGGCCACCGCGGCGCCGGCGATGGCGACGATCCACTGGCCTGCCGGCCAATCCAGAACCTTCGCCGTAACGTCGCGGGAGTTCTCGTCCGAGGCACCGCTTCCGCTGCTCTTGTCGCCGGCCGCGTAGGACAGCACGGAGTACGAGACGAATCCGTAGAAGACAGCACGGCCTGCGGCCATGGCCCGCTTGTTCGCCCTCCTGCCATCGGGCCCTGCCTGGCCGAACGCGGCCCCGGACAGCCTCCACACGGCCATGCCGGCCAGGGCTGCGCCGAGGAGCCAGAGCAGAGCGGCACCGAAGGGCTTGCCCGCGATCTCCGCGATGGCCCCGCCCCGGTCCGCCTGCTTGCCACCCCCGTCCGAGAAGGAAATCCGCAGCGAAAGAACGCCGATCAGTACGTAGATGATCCCGCGAGCGACGAACCCCGCACGGGCGCCCGCTGCAACTGCCGTGCTGTTCGCGGCGCGTCGCGCCTGACCGCGCCCGCGTGCCGCTGCCGATCCAGGAGTCATGTCCACCGTCTGCCCCCGCTGGAAGAATCGACCCCTGGCACATTGCGCATTCCGGAGTCGTGTCTTCCTCACTGGAGACGACAGGAAGAGCAACGTGGTGACGCTGCTGGGCGACGGTGCCGAGATGTTCGCTGCCAGTCATTGCCCCTTGTCACGTCGGCGGAGCAACCTCGGCGAAGGGAACAGTGTGGATTGCCGACGCATGGGCCGCAGAGAGACGGGCACACGGACAAAACATGGAGAAACCAAGCGCCCGCAAGATTCGCTGGTGGCGGGGGTTTTGACCCCTTCCCGGCTATGCAGACGGCGGGAAGCGGATGCCGTCGGGCAGACAGAATGCCGACGCATACCGACGAGACTTGACGAGAGGAACACCCATGATTGTGCTCGGAGCCATTCTGCTCGTAATAGGCATGTTGGTCGGTATCTCGTTGCTGACGACGGTCGGCGGCATCCTTGTCGTTGTCGGTGCAGTCCTGTGGATTCTCGGCGCCAGCGGGCGTGCAGTGGGGGGACGTAGGCACTACTTCTAGGGAAGCGTTGATCGGTGTTCACGTGGACACCGACACCACGCGCCCTCAGAGCATGTCTCTGTGATGGGTCGGTCAATTGATCGGACACGCCTGCACGGATAGTGGGACACCTGATGGAACTCGTACGCACCAAACATGTTGCCGTGGTCGCTCATCGCGACCGCGGGATTGCCCTGACGCTCGATTTCGCCGAACACCACAGCCGTAGGTGGCGCCGCGCAGGCCGACGATGGTGCCGCTCGGGAGGCGACGCGGGAGCTCAGGTCTGGTGACGGGTGCGACTCGGCTGTCGAAATGTTGCTGTCCTCCTCACCGAGATTGAGGAGGACAGCAACCGTGCGTGGGGTTCAGGCCGACGGGAGTTCGCGGCCCTTGACGCTGGTGATGAACATGCACCGTGTCCAGACCGGGGGTGGAAGGGAATCGCTGGTCATTGTTGGAGCGAGCAGGCGGATCCTGCCTGGCACCCCGGTCCACTGCCGGCACAGGAGTGCGTTGATGACCCTGCGGTGGCCGATCCAACGGCCGCCGCGCCGCTCGGACTTCCGTAGGTGCGAACCACTCGTCAGCCGCGCAGGCAATGCTCCGAGGCAGTGCGCCTGGCGCAGCTGCCGCGGTCCAGAGGCTTATTACTAGTGCTTGGAGATGTTGATGTTGTTGATGTCGCCGACGGTGAAGTTGATCAGTCCGCCGCAGGCGAGGAGGCAGAAGCCCGGGGGCGGACCGGGGGGCGTCGGGACGGACGTGACCTGGACGGTTGTGGTGTTGTGGGAGGCGTCGCACTCCGTGGTGCCGTTGTAGGCGGCGGTGATGGTGTGCGTGCCGGGGGTGGCGAACGAAGCGGGGAGATTTGCCAGGCCGTTGGCGTTCACCTGCACGGTGTCGAGCTCGACCTTATCGTCGAAGAACGTCACGCCGAGCCCGCCTGTGGGGTCGGCAGGACAGTCGACCGTGGCCGTGAGCTGGACCGTAGCGCCCACCTGAGTGGACTGCGGAGTGGCCGTCACCGTGGCGCTCGACCCTACGGCCCAGGCGGGTGAGGCCAGTCCCAGCACGGCGGCCAGGGCTGTGGTGACGACGAGTCTTGACCTGCGTGGTGTGATCCTCACCGGTTCGGCTCCTTGTTGTGTCGCAGGGCCCGCGGTTGCGGGCGCCTGGGAGCTTCACGCTATGGCGGTGCTTCTTGCCTTCCTGGGAGGCGGCGCCCACAAGTAACCTGGTTGGATCATCGGTTGAGATGGTCGTCGGGCAGTCGAGTGGCACGACGGCACGACGGGCTGTATGGGGTGTGTGCGGTGGATCGGCGTATGCGGACGTCGGGGTGTCAGATGCCGGGCGGGGCGATGCGGGTGTAGGTCAGACCGGGGCTGGTGCCGCCTGCCGTCGTGACGGTCACCGTGACCGCACCCGCGGGTCCCGCGGGTGCGACCGCCGTGATCTGTGTGTCCGACACGACGGTGAATGAGACGGCCGTACCCCCGAAGGTGACGGCCGAGGCGGTGGCCAGGTGCGTGCCGGTGAGGGTGACCACGGCGCCTGCGGACGTCGGGCCGCTACTGGGCACTACTGCCGTGAGGGTGGGCGTGGCGACATAGCTGAACGCCACGGGATTGCTCGTGCCGCCTGGCGTGATCACTGTGATCGGTGAACTCCCCGTCCCCGGCGGGGCAGTGGCCGTGATCTGTGTCGCTGACACCACGGTGAACGAGGCGGCGTTGGTGCTGCCGAACCGTACGGCACTGGCATTGAGCAGATTGCTTCCGGTCAGGGTGACCAGCACGCCGCCGGCTGCCGGGCCGAGCGCCGGGTCGGCACTGTTGAGGACGGGCGGCATGGCGTAGAAGAAGAAGGCGTCCGGGGCGCTGGTACCCCCCGGTGTCGTGACGCTCACTACTGCGGCCCCGGCACTTCCGGCGGGTGTCACGGCGGTGATCTGGGTGGCCGAGTTCACGATGAACGACGTCGCCGGGACCCCGGCGAAGGTGACCGTCGTGGCCCCGGTGAACCCGGTTCCCGTGAGGGTGACACCGGTGCCGCCCGACGTCGGACCGCTACTGGGCGCCACACCCGTGACCACCGGCACCTGCGCCACCACGTAGGTGAACGTCACCGAGTTGCTGTTACCGGTCGGATGGATCACGATCACCGCTGCCGCACCCGCGGCGTGGGGCGGGCTCACCGCTGTGATCTGGGTAGCGGAGTTGACGATGAAGGAGGTCGCGTTGGTGCTGCCGAACCGTACGGCGGTGGACCCCGTCATCCCGGTGCCGGTGAGGGTGACGGTGGTACCCCCGGTGGTGGGCCCTTGCGAGGGATTGATGGTGCTGATCGTGGGCGGCATGAGGATGCTCCTATGGCAGCCTGGGCGATGCCCGGGGTAGGTGACGCGGATGTCCGGTCCAGGCCCGGGGACAACCGTCCGGCCTGGGGCTTGGGCGGATGAGTGCCGTCCGCCCACTGGGGACCACGTGGTCGGACGGCGGACAGGGCGGGAACTACCGTTCGGGCGACGGTGGTCAAGGAAGGCTGCCGCCCGGTGAAGACCGGGCGGCAGCGGGGCTGACGGTCAGATGCCGGGAGGCGCGACGTAGGTGAACGCGCCGGCGGCCGTGTCGGAGCCGGCCGGGTTGGTCACCACCACGTCGACCGCGCCGGCAGTGCCGGGCGGGGTCACTGCCGAGACCGTGGTGGAGTTCACCAAGGTGAACGGTGCCGGGTTGCCGTCGAAGGTGACCGACCCGGTGGTGCCGAGGTTGGTGCCGGTGATGGTCACTCCGGTACCACCGGACGTCGGCCCGGCAGTGGGCGTCACCGCGGTCACGGTGGGGACGTCCACGTAGGTGTAGGACAGACCGTTGTTCGTTCCACCCGCGGTGGTCACGCTCACTCCTACGGAACCTGGTGCCGCGCCCGCCGGCACGACGACCGTGAGCTGGGTGTCGGAGACGACCGTCGGTACGGCGGAGTTGGCGCCGAACGACACACTGGTGGCCGTCGCCAGACCGACACCGTTGATCGTGACCGTGTTGGTGCCCGCCAGGGGGCCGGATGTCGGCCCGAGCGAGGACTTGAACGGGGCTCCGACGTAGAAGAACGCAAGCGGGCTGCTCGTGCCGCCCGCGGTGGTCACGGTCACTCCGACGCTGCCGGCGCCCGAGGGCGACACGGCTGTGACCTGGGTCGGTGAGACGTTGCTGAAGCTGGCGGCCGGCTTGGTGCCGAACGTGACGGCGGTGGTGCCGGACAGGTTCGTACCGGTGATTGTCACCGGCGTGCCACCGCCGGTGGATCCCTGGTTCGGGGATATAGGCATGGAGAGACTCCTTGCTGACAGGACAGGTACACAGGACACGGCGGAACCTGGGGACCGCCGGGCATCCTTCGCGGAAAGCCCTTACGGCAGGACGGACGGCTGAGCCGTGCAGCCGGTCAATGGAGTTCCCTCGTGAACGCACAAAGGAAGAACCGGCAGATGCCGCCCTTTACCGTGATCCCCGGTCGTGGGATGGGCAGCCCACCGGTTCGCTGCTTCAAGTACCCCACAAGGATGAATTTCTGACAAGGTGCCAGTCACTGCAGGTGGATGCTTGATGGGGCGCCTGCGTACCACCGGCGTGCGCCACCGATCTTCGCCTGGTCCGCACAAAAAAGACCAGCCGGCACCGCGTAAGCGGCACCGACTGGCGTTCCAACCCCACTTGGGTGCCCATCGCGATCCCGGCGGACCTGTTCCTTCCCACGTGTGAAGGGACAGGCCACCCCAGCACCACGCATCCCGAGTGGTCAGGGCTGCCCATTAGTTGGAATATGTTCAGTAACGCAGGATCCTGGCATATGCGGCAAGTTCCTGGTGGCCGGTTCACCCGATTGGCCTAACTTTGCGGATGGGGTGCTCGAAGCCGCGGCCTCTTTACGTCCTGCGGCAGCGAGCACCGGAACTGACAACGGCGGCTGGGGGCGCCCTCATCGCCCGCGCAATACAGCCAGTTCGCGATCAAGCAGTCAGGCCGTAGTCCTCCTGGTCGTGAGGCTCCTCGCGTATGCCGCCCGCGAGTTGTCCCCTGTCTCCTGACGTGTTTCGGGTAGTGGACAGGACCTCGTCGACGAAGTCCTGTGTTTTCCTGCCGGGTTGGCCGAGGTGGTGGGTGGCTTGTTGCCAGTGAGCTATCGCCGTATGCAGCCCAGCCCGGTTGCCGGCTTGGGCTTTGGTTTCATGTGGACGCGGTAGTGGATCTCGCTGTGGGGGGCGGCGGTGAGGCCGGTGGCGCTGGCTTGGCGTGCAGTGGGCAGCTCTTGGTGGGGGTCTTCGAGGGTGTGGTGGGTGGCGACGGTGTGGGCGATGTCGGTGATCTTGTGGCGCATGCGCATGCGGAGCGGGATCATCCAACGGCTGGTGCGGTAGGCGGTCGGTGCGCGCATGACCGGCTGGCTGCGCATGAACCTGGCTCCACTCATCAGGCCCCCTGGGAATCGATCATTCAGGGAAGCGGGAGGCGCTCTACCGGCGGACCGCCGAGATCAGTCCGCCGGGTCGCTCCTCGCGCTGCGGCGGGGTGCTGATCGGGCGGCCGTAGGCGGCAGCGCGCTCGTGCAGGGTGTGGCTGGCGGCCTCCCAGCCGTGCCCGGCCAGCCAGCCCACCGGGTCGTCGGGCATTTCCGAGACCCACATGGATGCCGCCGATCCCGGCGCGGGGTCCGCGCCGAAGCGTTCGATCACGCCGCGCGAGCCCAATGTCAGCCCCATCCGGCTGCCTGTCGCCGCTTGCGTGCTGATCCGGGCAAGCAGCAGTTCCACCGCGTCCTCGGGCAGATAGATCAGTAGTCCTTCGGCGATCCACGCGGTCGGCACGGCCGGGTCGTGCCCTGCAGCGGTCAGCGCGCCCGGCCAGTCCTCACGTAGATCCACCGGGACGGTGATCCGCTCGCAGCGTGCGACGGCCCGCTCCTGGCGCAGCACCGAAGCCTTGAAGTCCAGTGGCTCGGCGGTGTCGACCTCGAACAGCCGGGTGCCCTCGGGCCAGTCCATCCGGAAGGCCCGGCTGTCCATCCCGGCGCCGAGCAGCACGACCTGCCGGACCCCGGACGCGGAGGCCTGCTGCAAGAGGTCGTCGAGGAACTTCGTCCTGATGACGATGGAGAACGAGACGGCCAGTCGGCGGCGTCGCGCGGCCTCGTCATCGGGCGGCGGCGAGGAGGGCCACAGGCCGCCGGCGGTGGCGAAGGCCTGTGCCAGTGGGTCGCGGAACAGCGCGTTCTCCCGCTCGGTCTCCAGCGCCCGCACCCTGGCCACTCCCACCGCCGTTGCCCACACTCCCGACGGCTGCACCCACTCCTGCTCATCAGTCACCGTGCCAGCCTAGAAGATCGATTCCAAGGGGCCTGATGAGGGGAGCCAGGTTCTGAACTCGCCCTGGTCGACACGAATCTCACCGAGCTCGTGCCGGCAGCCCGCCGCGGACGGATGCTGGCCACCTCCTTTGCCCTCGGCATGCCGGCCGTGCCCGTGGCCGGAGCACTCGCAGCCAAGCTCCCGCACGAGCGTGTCGAGGACGGCATGCTGATCGGACACATGGTCGGGAACGACGTCGATGGGGTCGCCGAACATGGGGTCGACCGTGCGGTAGTCGGCCACGTCGTATCCGGCATCGGCCCGGGGTGACTTGTAGAAGGGGCTGAGCCAGATGGCGTTGATGCCAAGGTCACGAAGGTACGGGAGCCTGCTGTGGATGCCCTTGAGGTCGCCCATGCCGTCGGCGTCCGCGAAGCTCCGCGGATACACCTGGTGATCACGGCGTCGCGCCACCAGCCCGTAGGAGCGGAGGGCTCAGTGGTGGGGTTGGCTATCTGCTGGCTCATCCTGTCTTCGGTGCGTCAACTCGTTCGGTCATTCGGTAGTGGCGAAGAGCCGTGGAAGCAGCACTGCCCGGGGCCGGTGTCGATGTCCGGCCCGGGGCAGTGCTGCTGGCTCAGATGGAGCGACAGTGTTTCGTGCGAGGCCCCCAGGCGGGTGTCCCTCAGGGAGCGTGCTTGCTGATCAGCTCGCTCAGGTGCGTGAAGCTCTTGGTCGCGGCCTCGAGCGAGGCGCACTCGACAGAGAGCACCACATGATGGTCGGCCTGGGCGAGGGTGGACACGATGCGGTCCCAGTCGATGACCCCCTCGCCACAGGCGCAGCCGAGCATGCCGCGGACCTTGCCGCGGTAGTGCGCGGCATCCTCAGGCGAGATGTCCTTGGCATGCAGGTGAGTCACGCGGTCGACGATGTCGTCGAGCCACTGGTGCGGGTCGTTGCCGCTCAAGTAGCTGTTGCCGGTGTCCAGGTTGATTGTCAGCGCCGGGCTGTCGATGAGCCCCATGAGCCGGTCGAGACGTTCGGGAGTCGCGGTGTACTCTCCGTGTGTTTCGATGGCAATGGCGATCCCTCGCACCTCCGCGACCTTGGCGGCCTCCTGGAGCGTGTACCGCATGAGGGTGTAGTTCTCCTCCTCGGTGGTCCAGGAGGGAAGCGGCCCGTCATCGATCATGATCATCGGTGCGCCGCACTCGGCGGCGTACCGGATCGACTGCCTCAGGTACTCGACGCTGACCTCCGGTTTGGCCAGCGGTGCATGGCTGGACAGTGAGGATATGTTCAGCCCGCGGCTCTCGGCCGCGTGCTTCAGGCGCAGCGGGTCGTCGAGCATGGAGAGACTGTGGAAGTACCCGGCGGCGCTGAGGAGTTCACGGCCCCAGTGGACCATCGGTTCCACGTACTCGTAGCCGATGGCGGCGGCCTGATCCATGGCCCAGTCGAAGGAACCGTTCTCGAACCGGGCGAACTCCAGGTTGAGTCCGAGCTTGATGTTGCCCATGGTGTGCCCCTTTCGGTCGGATCGCTCAGAAGCCGCGCTGGACGACGTACTCGTCGCGCGTCGCACCGTGGTAAGCGGGGACCGTGATGTCCCACCAGCCAGTCGGGTGCATCTCCGTCCACGGCAGTTCATGGGCGCTCATGGCCTCGATGACCACCGGGCCGTTTGTGTTGAAGGCGCGGCGCACGGCTCCCTCGAGCTGTGACGGGTCCTCCACACGTTCGGCGGCGCAGCCCAGGGAAAGTGCGAACTCCGTGATGTTGACGAAGTAGGGCTTGCCGTCCTTGGTGGTCCAGCCGCTGACAATCTGACGCTCGTGGCCGAAGAGGTTGATCTGGAGGTCCTTGATGGCCTCCCAGCCGCCGTTGTTCAGCACGACGACAACGAGCGGTAGGTCGAGCATGACCGCGGTGGCCAGTTCGGTGCCGGTCTGCAGGAAGCTGCCGTCGCCGACGAGGGCCAGGACGGGCCGGTCGCCGACGGCGACCTGGGCGCCGACCGCGGCAGGCAGCCCGAACCCGATGCCGGACATGCCGCCGGCCACGATGTTGGTGCGCGGTTCGTAGATGGGGAACTCGTTGAAGGCCTGGTTGGCGGGGTTGCTGGAGTCGGTCACCAGGATGCCCTCGCGCGACAGTGCCTTGCGGATCTCCACCATGGCGCGGGAGTTGGTCATCGGCAGGTGGTCAGTGGTCCGCATGGGGCTCAGGTGAGCGTCCCACTGCGCCTTGAGGTCCTGGAGCTCGGCGAAGTACGCGGAGGAGCGCCAGTCCGGGGCCTCACCCAGCTGGTTCAGCTCGGCGAGCAGCGAGGCGAGGCTGGCTTTGGCGTCGCCCACGATGCCCACCTCGGCGGGGTAGTTACGGCCGATCTCGAAGCCGTCGATGTCGATCTGGACGAGCTTGGAGTCCGGGATGTTGAAGGTGACGCCCGGCTTGTACGAGGAGGTGATGCGGTCGCTGAAGCGGCAGCCGACCGCGAGGATCACGTCGGCGGTGCGTGTGACCCCGTTGCCGGAGATGGATCCCATGTCGCCGCAGGGCCAGGCGTACAGGTCGTGGTCGGCGGGGAAGGCGCCCTTGCCCATGAATGAGTGGGTGACCGGGGCGCCGAGGCGTTCGGCCACGGCGAGCAGTTCGGCGGTGGCCTCAGAGGCGATGACGCCGCCGCCGGTCAGGATGACCGGGCGCTTGGCCTCGGCCAGAAGTCGGGCGGCTTCGGCGATGCGCGCGGAGTCGCCGGTGGGGCGGCCGTGCGCGCGACGGCGCTGGGTCTGCTCGGGCTCGTAGTCGCCGTACTCGGCCTGCAGGTCCTGGGGGATGTCGAGCAGGACGGGGCCGCGGCGGCCTTCGTGCATGGTGTTGAAGGCCTGCGCCAGCACGGTGGGGAGCTGGTCGACCCGGCTGGGCTGCCACCAGCGCTTGACGACGGGCTCGGCCATGCGCGGGAAGTTGTTGCCGTGCGGGCGGTCGATCTCCTGCAGGACGCCGTGGTTCTCCATGTAGGTGTGCACGGCGCCGGTGATCAGCAGGAACGGCTGGGAGTCGGCGAATGCGGTTGTCAGCCCGGTGAGGGTGTTGGTCGCTCCCGGGGCCGATGGACGTACAGCAGGCGGCGATCTTCCCGGTGGCCCGGTAGTAGCCGTCGGCCATGTGGGCAGCGCCCTGTTCATGCATGGCCGGGATGACTTCGATCTCGTCCTTGCGGTCGACGAACGCATCGATGAGTGCGGTGTTGCCGTGTCCGGGAACGGCGAAGACCTTCTCGACGCCTTCGCGGATCAGGTAATCGACGACGATCTGGCCGCCGGTGAGCCTGGACATGTGTCTACCTCTTGGTCGTGTGCTGAGCGGGGACGGCTTGCTTGGTGTTTCCGACGATGTGGTCCGCGACGCGCAGCGCGTTCGCCGCGATGGTCAGCGCCGGGTTCATCACAGGCAGCGACGGAAAGAACGACGAGTCGACGACGTAGAGGTTCTCGACGTCGTGGGAGCGACAGTTGGCATCCAGGGCGGACGCGGCTGCGTCGGCGCCGGAGCGGATGGTTCCTGCCTGGTGGGAGTTCACTTCGATGCCGGTGCGCTGGCTGAAGACCAGCGGGTAACCCATGCCGCGCAGGATCTTCTTTGTCTCTCGGACCAGAACCTCGTGCGCGCGGACGTTGTTGGGCTTCCAGGCGACCTGGATGTCGCCCTTGGGAGTCAGGGTGATGCGGTTCTGCGGGTCGGGCAGGTCTTCGGTGAACAGCCACCAGTCGAGGCTGCGGTGGGCTGCGTAGCTGAGCGCCCACTTGGGGATGCCAGGGCGCTGGCCGGCCAGCATCTCGGCCTGGAGCTTGCCGATGAGCTGGACGTGGCCGAGCGGGTAGGGGTGGTCGTCGGTTCCCTTGTTGTAGAAGTCGTTGAAGTAGAGGGTCTTCTGGAACTCGGCGTTGTTCTTCCGGGTGGGGTGGACGGCGACCATGACGCTGTTGTTGTGCACCATGTAGTGGCGTCCGACCGTGCCGGAGGAGTTGCCGAGGCCCTCGGGGTGCTGCTCGTTGGCTGAACGGAGCAGCAGGGCGGCCGAGTTGACTGCGCCTGCGGACACGACGACGGTGTCGGCGTCGATGCTGATCGACGCTCCGTTGTGTGTGACGTCGACGCCGGTCGCCCGCCGGCCGGAGTCGTCGGTGCGGACGCGGGTGACGTCGGCGTTGGTGACCAGCTCCACGGAGCCTGATGCCAGGGCAGGGCGGACGAAGGTGACGTCGGCGTCGGACTTGGCCAGGACGCGGCAGGGGAACCCGTCACAGAATGCGCAGCGAATACAGCTTCCGCCGTCGCGCAGGTCGATGCCGATCGGGAGATTCGAGGGGGTCAGCCCCATTCGGGTCAGGGCGTCGGCGGCTTCCTGAACCGTGCCCTCGTGCCCGAGCGGCGGGTAGGGGAAGGGCTCGGACCGCTTCAGGGTGGGGTCGTCGTGCTGGTCGCCGTGGACCCGCAGAAGCTCCTCGGCGCGCTGGTAGTAGGGCTGCAGGTCCTCGTACTGGAAGAGCCACTTCGGCGACGTGCCGTCAGCGTGCTCGGTGGCCTTGAAGTCCTCGCGGCGGAAGCGGACCAGTGAAGAGCCGTAGAGCTTGGTGTTGCCTCCGACGTAGTAGTAGTTGCCCGGCGTGAAGGCCTTGCCGTCGACGCCGTACCACTGTTCCGCGTTCTGGTAGCGCTTGCGCTGGAAGATGGCTTCGGCGTCCCAGTTCTGCTTTTCCTGCGGCAGGAAGTCGCCGCGTTCGATGAGCAGCACGCTGGCCCCGACGTCCTTCAACGCATAGGCCATCGCGGCGCCGCCCATGCCTGAGCCGACGATCACGAAGTCGTAGCGCGTCTTGGTGGGGCCGTCATTGGGAAGAGTCGGTTTTCCACTCATGGGAGTTCATCCCTCGCTGGAGATCTGGAGTGTGCGGAGGACCTGCTGCAGAGCAGGGAGCAGGCGTCGGTCGTGGTGAGGAAGTTGTTCTTCCGACGTCACGGTCAGGGGCGCCAGCCGGCCGAAGAGGCGACGCAGCCCCTGTTTGGTTATTCGATTAACTGAATGGGAGATTAACACCCTGACCTGCACTGTCAACCGCTTCGCAGGCTCGGACCGACGCTCAACGGCAAGGCCTCTGGGTAAGGTTGATCGATAGCTGGGCGAGCGAGGGGAAGCGGAGATCGTGGTCACGATGCGAGATGTCGCCCAGGCGGCAGGCGTCTCCCAGGCGGCGATCTCGTACGCCTACAACCGGCCGGAGAAGCTCTCGGCGGCCCAGCGGGAGCGCATCCTTCAGGTCGCTGACCAGCTTGGCTACGTCGGTCCCCATTCGGCCGGCCGGACCCTGCGCACGGGGCAGGTCGGCGCAATCGGCCTGATGATCACCGACTCGCTGCCGTACGCCTTCGACGATCCCGCCACCAGCGCCCTCCTCAAAGGAATCTCCGAGGCGGGAGAGGTGGCGGAGACCGCGCTCACTCTGCTGCCGTGCCCACTGGAGTCTGATCAGCTGGCGCAGCGCTCGGGAGTGGTGATGCGGGGCCTGGTCGACGGTTTCCTGGCGTACGCGATGCCCGAGGGGCACCCTGCGGTGGAGACCGTGCTGCGCAGAAAACTTCCGGTGGTGGTCATCGACGGGCCGAATCCGGGCGGACTGGCGTGGGTCGGGATCCGGGACCGGGAGGCCGCCCGCTCGGCCGCTGCCCACGTGCTTGGCCTGGGCCACCGGTCGGTCGGGATTCTGGTCGATCGTCTGGTGCCTGACGGGCACAGTGGCCCGGTCTCCCCGGCCAGGCGCCGCCAGGCCCGCGACCGCGTCATGCGGGAGCGGCTGGCGGGTTTTGCCGCCGCCTTCCGCGCGGCCGGTGTGCCCTGGGGGTCGGCCACCGTCATCGAGGCAGGCGGCTTCAACGAAGCCGCCTCCGTCTCGGCTGCCGAGGCCTTGCTCGATGCCGGGCCGATGACGGCCGTGCTCGCCGCCACCGATGTCCTCGCATTGGCCACGATGGGCGTGGCGCGCAGCCGAGGCCTGAGCGTTCCCGGGGACCTTTCGGTGATCGGTTTCGATGATCTGCCTGCGGCTGCCGGAGCCCAACTGACCACCGTGCGGCAGCCGTTGGTTGACAAGGGACGTCAAGCCACTCAGTTGCTGCTGGATGTGATCGATGGCGGGGAGCCGCGGGAGATCTGTCTGCCGACCGAGCTGGTCGTGCGTGGCACGACAGCTCCGCCCGGACATCGCTGAGACCTCCGCAGCCACGGCTACTGCCGGGCTTCGTCGAGACGAATGTCCCGATCGGTCCACGACAGGGTCGTCCCACCGTGACGTGCGGCCCGCAGGTCACCCGAGCGAGCATGCCCCTCGAAGTTCTCCAGGCGGGAGGCGCGGCCGCAGATCTCACCCAACAGCGCGCTACTGGCCTTGTCCCTGACCTCCTGGTAGGTGACGGTCTTGAGGTACTTACCGACCCACAGTCCGCCCGTGTAGCGAGCAGCGCCCATGGTCGGCAGGACGTGGTTGGTGCCGATGACCTTGTCGCCGTAGGGCACGCATGTGTCCTGGCCGAGGAACAGCGCGCCGTAGTCCCTCATGCCGGTGAGGGCGTCGCGCGGTTCGGCGGTGAAGACCTGTACGTGCTCGCTCGCGTAGGTGTCGGCCAGGGCGAAGGCCTCTTCCTGGTTGTCGACGAGGATGACCTCGCCGTGATCACGCCATGCGGCACCGGCGACCTTGCCGGTGGGCAGTCCCGGCAGCAGTTCCTCGATGTGCTCGAGGGTGCGCCGGCCGACCTCGCGGGAGGTGGTGATGAGCACTGCGGGAGAGTCGGGGCCGTGTTCTGCCTGGCTGAGCAGATCGACGGCGACGGTGAACGGGTCGGCGGTTTCATCGGCGACGATGAGGACCTCGGTGGGGCCGGCGAACAGGTCGATGCCCACCTCGCCGAACAGCTGCCGCTTCGCCTCGGCGACGTAGGCGTTACCGGGACCGGCCAGCATGTTGACCGGGGCGATCGTCTCGGTGCCCAGGGCGAGCGCGGCCACAGCCTGCACTCCGCCGAGCACGTAGATCTCCTCGGCCCCGGCCAGGTGCATCGCGGCGACACTGATGGGAGGCGGCGTGCCCTGGTTGGGAGGGGTGGTGGCGGCCACTCGCTCCACGCCCGCGACCTTCGCAGTCACGATGGTCATGTGGGCCGAGGCGGTGAGCGGGTAGCGTCCGCCAGGCACGTAGGCCCCCGCCGCGGTGACGGGGATGTTGCGCTGTCCCAGGAAAACACCGGGCAAGGGCTCGATCTCGAAGTCGTGCAGAGAGTCGCGCTGCGCCTGGGCAAAGTTCTGCACCTGGTGCTGCACGAAACGCAGGTCGTCGAGGACAGTGGTGGGCACCGAAGAGACTATGGAGTGGATCTCCTGCGGGGTGAGCCGGTAGGAATCCCGGTTCCAGGAGTCGAACTTGGTGGAGTACCGGCGGACGGCGTCGTCGCCGTTGGCCCGCACATCGGCAATGACCTCGGCCACGGTGTCGACGACATCCGGGCGGCTGGCGCGAACCGTGTTCTTGGACGGCGCGGACTTGAGAATGACAGGCACGGCTGCGTCTCCTCGTGTTTCAGAGCGGAAGAGCTACAGAGCTCGGCTGGAGGGTGGGAATGGGCGGAGTCAACGCCGTCCACTGGCTAGTCTCACCGGACCGTCGTCCCGACCAAAGACACATAGTGGGAACCAACTGCTTCCCTGGATGCACAGTGTGTTCGGGGACGGGGCTACCGGTGGCACACCGCCTGCATCGGCTGTGATCAGCGGCGATGTCGCCCGGCTACCGGAGTGACCTGACTCAGGCGTTCTGCGGAAAGCCAAGGTTGATGCCGCCATGACTGGGGTCGAGCCAGCGGGACGTGATCACCTTGCCCCGCGTGAAGAAGTGGACGCCCTCGGTGCCGTGAGCATGACTGTCTCCGAACAGCGAGTGCTTCCACCCGCCGAAGGAGTAGTAAGCCATCGGGACCGGAATCGGAACGTTGATACCGATCATGCCGACCTTGATCTCATTGGAGAACTGCCGTGCGGCGCCACCGTCGTTGGTGAAGATCGCGGTCCCGTTGCCGTACGGACTGTCGTTGATGAGCTTCACGGCCTCGTCGTACGAGTCGACCCGGACCACGGAGAGCACCGGCCCGAAGATCTCGTTGGTGTAGATGCTCATGTCGGCGGCGACGTGGTCGAAGAGGGTGGGGCCGACGAAGAAGCCCTCCCCCTCCGCATCGGGCTTGACGGTGCGGCCGTCCACCACGAGCGACGCGCCCGCCTTCTCCCCGGCGTCGATGTAGCCGGAGACACGCTGCTGGGCCTGTGCGGTAATCAGCGGGCCCATGTCGCAGCCGCGGGTGCCGTCACCGGTGCGCAGCTTCAACGTGCGCTCCTTGATCTTTGCGACCAGTTCGTCGGCGATATTGCCGACCGCGACCACCGCGGAGATGGCCATGCATCGTTCGCCGGCCGAGCCGAAGCCGGCGTTGATGGCCTGGTCGGCGGCCAGGTCAAGATCTGCGTCGGGCAGGACGATCATGTGGTTCTTGGCGCCGCCCAGCGCCTGGACGCGCTTGCCGTGTGCGGCGGCCGTCTCGTACACGTACTGAGCGATGGGGGTTGATCCCACGAAGGAGATGGAGTCCACGTCGGGGTGGGTGAGCAGACCCTCTACGGCGGTCTTGTCACCGTTCAGGACGTTGAACACGCCGTCGGGCAGCCCGGCTTCCTTCCACAGTTCCGCCAGCCACAGCGCGGCGCTGGGCACCTTCTCACTGGGCTTGAGGACGACGGTGTTGCCGGCCGCGATGGCGATGGGGAAGAACCACAGGGGCACCATGGCAGGGAAGTTGAAGGGCGCGATGATGCCAACGACGCCAAGCGGCTGGCGCACGGAGTGGACATCGACGCGAGTGGAGGCGTTCTCGGTGAAGCCGCCCTTGAGGAGATGCGCGATGCCGCACGCGAACTCGACGACCTCCTGCCCGCGGCTTACCTCGCCGAGTGCATCGGAGAGCACCTTGCCGTGCTCTGAGGTGATGATCTCGGCGAGTTCGGGCTTGCGCTCATTCAGCAGCTCGCGGAAGCGGAAGAGGATGCGGGTGCGTGCCGCCAGCGAAGTGTCACGCCAGGCCGGGAAGGCGGCCGCGGCGGCTCCGATGATCTCGTTGACGTCGCTCTCTGCGGCGAGGGCAAGTTGGGCAGTGACCTCGCCGGTCGCAGGGTTGGTGACGTCGGCGAAACGGTCGGCGATGCCTTCGTAAGCGCTGCCGTGTCGCCAGTGGTGCAGGGTGAGTGCCATGTTCCAAGTCCCTTGCTGGTGTCAGTCAGAGCGGGGTCCGGGGGCGTCTGGTGCCGGGCAGACCGAGCTTGGTGGAGCGGAATCGCCGTATCAGGGGCGATGCGGAGGCCGATGAAGGCAGGTCTAGGCCTGGACCTCGATGAGGGCACGGCCGACGATCTTTCCTTCGCTGAGGAGGCGGTAGGCCTCGTCGGCCCGTTCCAGAGGGAAGCGCTGGCTGATCAGCGCTCCAGGGTCGAGTCGCCTGTCGGCTACGAGCTGCCCCAGGTGCGCCAGGTCGCTGCGTGGCCTTCCTCCGAAAGAGCCGCAAATCTGGATCTTGCGGCGGACGATCCGCGTGATCTCGACCTCGGCGGTACGGCCGGCGGGCGCGATCCCGATCATCACGCACCGGCCGCCGTCCGCGGCCATGTCGGTGGCCTGCCGGAAGGTGGTGGGCTGCCCAATGGCCTCAAGGACGAGGCTGGAACCCCCGCCCGTGATCTCGCGTACCGCTTCAACCGCGTCGCTCGCAGAGGCATTGACCACCTCCGTGGCTCCCAGACGCTTGGCGGTGCTGAGCCGGTCGTCGGCAATGTCGACGGCAACGATCTGGCCGGCTCCCAGCGCCTTGGCCACCGCCACCGCGCTGAGACCGACACCGCCCGCGCCAATGACCACGACCGGAGCGCCCTCGCGGAGTTCGCCCACGTGAACCAGCGCGCCGTAGGCGGTCAGAAACGCGCAGCCGAGGATCGCTGAGTCCTTGAGATGGCTGCCGACGGGTACCGGGGCCGCACCGAGCGCGGGCAGTACGGCGTACTCGGCCAGTCCCGCCATTGAGTACATCCAGACGGGATCACCGTTCGCGTCGAACAACCGCGTAGTGCCGTCGTAGAGCGTGCCGTTGAGCCGGTTGTGCGCGAAGAAGGGCTCGCACAGCTCTTCACGTCCCGACGTACACATGGCACAGGCCCCGCACGGCATGATGAAGGCGCCGACGACGCTCTGGCCTTCGCTGAGGCGCTCCACGCCAGCTCCTACCTCAACCACCGTGCCGGAGATCTCGTGGCCGAATACCGCGGGAAAGGGGAAGGCAACCGAGCCGTCCTGGACGTGGAGATCCGTGTGGCAGACGCCGCAGGCTGCGACCCGCACCAAGATCTCTCCCGGCCCGGGGCGGGGGATGCGCAGGTCGGCTATGTCGAACGATCCGGACGGGCGGGAGACAACTGCGGCTCTCATGAGTACTCCTTAAACAGGCTTCCCGCGCTGCACGTTTGCGCGTGGGGCACCACGCGAGTGACGGCTGTGCGCGGCAGGCGAGCGACCGGTTCAGAGTGGGCAGCCGGCGGATGGAGGGCTCTGCTCATCGTCCGCCGGGCGGGTGTCGCCGCGTGGTGACTGCAAACCAGCATGAGAGCCGCACAGAGTCCGGCGGCAGACACAGCATGTGCAAGAATTGACCGAAACGCTGCATCCTTCGTGCAAGGGCGTTCCGCTGCCTCTTCGGGGCAGGATGGTTCTGGGTTGACGTGAAACGGCTGGTTGCTCGAACGCTGTAGCTCCAGCGGCGGCCCCGTCAGCAGGAGAAGCGCCCTCAGCGGTCCCGATCCCCGCTACCCGTCGAACAATCACCGGTCTGAAGAGGTCTTGTTATGGCTCTGTCTGTTGCAGCTGCCCTGCAGCTCGAGGTCTTCAGCCGTACGGCCGTGCACGTCTACGCGGGGGAGGAGAACCTCCACCGCAGCATCCGCTGGGTGCACCCCGTAGAAATCCCAGACATCGGTCGGTTTCTGACGGGCGGGGAGCTCCTTCTCACTGCGGGACTTGGAGTAGGGCGCACCGCCAGCGACCAGCGGCGTTACCTCCGCGAGGTCAGCGAAGCCGGCGCAGCAGCCCTCATCCTCGAACTCAGCGGCCGAGTCTTCACCTCAATGCCCACAGCCCTCATTGACGAAGCGAGACGGCTGGACTTTCCCTTGATCGGCCTGGAAGACGAGTTGCCGTTCGTCGAGGTGTCTGCCCAGGTGCATGAGCTGGTCACCGACTCAAGAAATTCGGATCTGCTCTCGTTCCAGCGGCTCAACGACGACTTCATCCAGCTGCTGCTGGCCAGCCGAAGCCATGTGTCCTTCACTGAAGCGCTGGCCCACCATGTGGGCTCGCCCGTGGTCCTGGAGGACACGGACCATCAGGTCATGGCCTATGCGGGCGGAACTGCCGGCACCGACCAACTGATGAAGAACTGGGGGCTGCACGCCCGGATGGCACACCGGGGCAACACCCCTGGCGCGCACAATCGCTCGAACATGGTCCAGTCCCATGACGAGCCCGGTTGCACCCGACGGATGATCGTCCTGCGCGGCGAGGCATGGGGGTGGATCCATGTCTTTCATGGCGACGGTCCGTTCGTGGATGTCCACGCCTACGCACTCGATCGCGCTGCCGACACGATTGCCATCGCCCTGCTCGGTGACCGGGAAAGCGGCGCACGCGCCTCCCACCGTCAAAGCTCGCTGATCAACCGGCTACTGCTGGGCGACATCACCGGCGAACAGTTCATCGATCGAGCGCTCAAGGTGGGCCGGGACCTGCGCGACCGCCCACTGGCCGTATCAGTGCTGAGCAAAGACCCCAACGCTGAAGCCTCGGCGGGGATGCTCCTGGACTCTGTGCTCAAGGGCCTGAAGCTGCCAGCAGTCGTCGCAGACACAGGAGACCATGTGGTCGCGATCATCGGGCTGACGAAGCAGATGCCCGTACAGCAGCTCGCTGACCATCTCGACACCTGCGGGGCACGGGGCGGGGTGAGTCGCAGCGGTCCGCCCGCCCTGCTCATCGACGCGGTGCGGCAAGCCCGCACGGCCGCATCCGTCGCCGAGACCCGCGACACCCCGACCACTTTGCACTTCGACCGCCTGGGCGTCTTGCGCCTGCTTGTGGCGTTGGCCGACGGGCCCGAGCTTCGGCGGTACGTGGACGATGAACTCGGCCCACTGCTCACTCACGACGCATCCGAGACCAATCCGCTCCTGCCCACCTTGAAGGCGTACCTTTCCACGGACGGCAACAAGTCCCGCGCCGCAGAGGCGCTTTACATCCAGCGGCGCACGCTCTACTACCGTATTGAGCGTCTCAACGGACTTCTAGGCAGATCCGTCGAGGATCCTGAAGTGCGTGAAGGTCTTTCCCTGGCATTTCGCGCTCTCGATCTTCTCAGCAGCTCGTCTCAGATGCCCGCCCGCCCACACCCCGTGACGAACTCGTAGGACCACGCACAGCGGACGACGCTGGTGGCCGCGCCGGGCGCCGAACCGGGTCATCGGTCAGTGCTTCCTGCTGGCCCAGACAATCCCCTGCCGCATCAGACGCTCCACAGGCTCCGCGGTCAAGTCCTCAAGATAGTGGCCCAACGCGCTGTAGAAGACGCGGCCTGCGCCCCACTCCTTCGTCCAGGCCTGCGGCATGCGCTGTCCAGCAAGCCAGGGCATATGTTGACCGTCGAACACGGTCTCCAGGAGCACATGATTTCGCGGATCGACGTTCATGTAGTACTGCTCGCTCGCCGCCTCGAAGTCTTCAATCCCATCGGTGACCGGGTGGCTCCCGTCCAGCACGTGGAGGGGGTACGGGTGGCGTACACCTTCTCCAGCCGGGTGATAGAAGACGTCGGCACCGAGCATCATGTGGTACATCACGCTGCCTCGGAATGCGGCTCCCCCGCCGTGCCAGGAGACGAAACCGGTGCCGGCTTCGACGGCACCGAGCAGAGCCGACTCCTGTGAAGCGGTCAGGGTCTCGCTGAGGAGAGCGTTGTTCCAGTTGTTGAGGATGACGTCGTATCCAGTGAGGTCCTGATCGAGGACAAAGATGTCGTTCGATTCTTCGACCTCAAACCCGAGTCCGTCGAGCAGAGTTCGCATCCATTCCGCGACACCGTAGGGGCTGTGCCCCGGCCATCCTCCGTAGAGATAGAGGGCACGAGTCATTGATTCTTCCTGTTCGTGATCGTGGCGGTGAGCATAAGCGTGACGCTGGTTCGAGTTCTTGAGGTTCCGCACGCCTTCCAAGAGTTGTCCCGTAAGTGGGTTCCGGGCTTGGTGCGCGTCAGAGGAAGACCAGCGGGACGTCCTTCTCGATGCAGAGCCGCAGGACGTCCGCCAGCTGACGGGCGTCCTCGATGTGTTGTTGGAGGAGCTCATCGCCGCCCTCCCGTGCCCACTGGTCGGTGATCGCCTCCAGACGGAGCAGAATCGACGCGCACTCGGTGGGCGAGAGATCGTCACCGCTGTCATCTGGATGATCGAGGAGTGGCTCCAAAGCGGTGGACACGTCTCTCCACGGGCGCTCGCCTCCGAAGCCCCACATCTCGGAGAGGGCGAACCCCTCGGTCTCAGCCAGACGCCGCCGGAACGCGGCAAAGCCGCTGTAGGACCAGGAGACATCCGGACTGCTGTTGTCTCCGTCGCCCGGGAAAAGAACCAGCCCCATGCGCCCTCCCTGTTTACGGGCACGCAGGATCGATGACATGGGGCATCGTCGGCAACTGGGATGATCTCGGTGGGGCTGGTGTGATCACGGCGTCGGAGCCGTCTCGGATAAGCCCGTTCACCGGGCTGAGCCCTCGCTGTTTCGGCAAGTTGGTGACCACCGTGCGGAGCGAGATGTCCGTCGAGATCCAGTGTGGACGGCCCTGGGGACTCACGCTCGAGGACCGCATTCTGTTGGTTGCGGCCTACTGGCGCACGAACTTGACGATGCGCCAGATCGCTCCGCTCTTCGGTATCTCGAAGTCGGCGGCGGACCGGATCATCGACCACCTCGGGCCACAGCTCGCGCTGCAGCCACGTAAGCGGTTCCGCAAGGACACCGTGCTGATCGTGGACGGCCCCCTGGTGCCCACCCGCGACCACACGGTGGCCGAGCAGTCGAAAAACTACCGCTACTCCACCGCCCACCAGGTGGTCATCGACGCCGACACTCGCCTGGTCGTTGTGGTCGGCCGGCCACTACCGGGCAACCGTCACGACTCCCGCGGCTGAGAGGAATCCGGCACCAGGGCCGCCGTCGGCAACACCATGACCATCGCCGACGGCGGCTACCAAGACACCGGACTGGTCATCCTGCACCGTCGCCGCAAGGGCGAAGAACTCCTGCATGGGAAGAGGAACACGACCGGTCGCACAAGCAGGTCAGGGCCCGCGTTGAGCACACCTTCGCCCGCATGAAGGGCTGGAAGATCCTGCGCGACTGCCGACTCAAAGGCGACGGCGTTCACCACGCCATGCTCGGCATTGTCCGCCTGCGCAACGTCGTTCTCGCCGGACAGACGAACGGGCCGCACAGCAGCTGCTCTTGCCTATCCCGACTCCAAGATCGTTACGGGACAGGCCTTAGCTAGGCGTATCTGCTTCGCTGCGTCCGATGCTCAGGTAGACGTCGGGACGGGTCTTCCGCCACCTCAGTCCGACGAGAGCACCGACGATGACAATGGCAACGAGGAGCAACTGCTGGCCATAAGCGAGCCACTCCGACGCCTCGATCGACATTGAGTAGTAGACCGAAGTCAACGTGAGAAGCAGCAGAAGGCCCGCAAGCGCCAGGATCGGCGCGAACAAGGTATTCCATGCGCGCTCGCGATGCTCGACGACGCGGAAATACCGAACTACCGAAATCGTAGTGAGCGTGAACAGCATCAGGAGCGCGAACGTCCCGAGGGCGAACATAGACGAGTACATCTTGACTGCATCGATGCCCCCAAGAAGGAAGGGCAGAGTGCAGATAACGGTCAGCGTAGTAGATATGGCTGACGCACTAGCCGGGGATCCATGTCGGCCATGTGCGCGTCCAAGGAATTCCGGAAGAATGCGATCGCGTCCCAGGGAGTAGAGGTAGCGCGAAAGAGAGTTGTGGGTGGAGAGTGCGCCGGCGAAGACGCTGGTGACAACCAGGGCGGTCATGGCCTGTGCCACGGTGTCGCCCATGTAGTAGCGGAAGCCGCCATTGAACAGGGACGTTGGGTTGTCCGCACCGGCCGCCGCGACACGGTCCGGGCTCCAGAACGTCACGAGCGCCCAGGACGTGAGGATGTAGAAGCCGGCGAGTCCGCCAATCGCAAGGTAGGTCGCTCGAGGAATCGTCCGTTCGGGCTGCTTGACTTCGTCCCGGTATATGGCCGAGGACTCGAACCCCATAAAACACGAGATGGCGAACAGCGTGGCGACTCCAAGATCTCCCTCGAAGACGTGGGCCGGTTCGAATGACTGGACTTGATAGCCGTGCGGCCCGCCGCTGAAGAGTACGGGCACGTTGAACATCATGACCAGCACGACTTCCATGACCATGAAAACTGCGAGGACTTTACCCGACAGTTCCACATTGAAATGCCCCAGCGTGGTGATGATGCCGCAGCATATTGCGCCCCAGATCCACCATGGAGCGGTGGGGAGGTCGAAGGCCTTGAGTACGTTCTCGACCGAGACGCCGAAGAACGCATAGGTTCCCACCATGTACACCAGATAGGTGAAGGCGGCCAAGAATCCTGACCCGAGGCCCACAGTCTTCGAGAGTCCTGCGGTGATGTAGGTGTAGAAAGCGCCGGGCTTCGACAGGTTGCGGGTCATCGTGGTGAATCCCACGGCGAACAACAGAAAGATAAGACCGACGAAAGCGTAGATCATCGGAGTGCCGATTCCATTACCCCTGGTGATTCCGAGAGGTAGCACTCCGGTGACATTTCCGATGGGGGCTGACATGGCAAGCACTGTCAGTGCCAGCTGCAGCGTTCCCATCGTGCCGCGCAAGCCGCCTCTGCCTTCCGGCAGCACAGCCTCTTTTCCAGCAGGAACTTCGTCTCGGGGGCGGGCTTCTATGCTTTCGGCGCTCATGACGTCCTTTCTGGGCCACGCCCCGCGCGATTCTCTCGAGGAGTCGCGCCTGGCTGTGGGAGCAGGATTGGGGCCCTACTAATGCTGGACTTCAGAACCCGGTTCGCCGCAGGGGAGGTTGATCGGCGAACCGGGTATGGTCACCGGACTCCATTGGAGTCGGGTCGGTCAATTTGTGCCACGCCGACGGCCGCAGGGCGATGCCGGCACTCTGGGCATGTGAAGTCACCTCGAATCTGCGTTAACGGCAGAATGGGCGATCCCAGCCAGTGATCGAAAGACACACACCGTGCAGCGATGGGCAGAACGCTGCACAGTCCGGGAAGCCGCGCGCGGGAGGCCCTCCAGCACATCGAGTCTCTGCGGGCATATAGACGGCGGTTTCACGACGAAGAGGCCGCCAAGGATGTACGAGATGAGTCGGAGCAGCAGCATGTCCGCTGCCGCGCCCGCCGCATCGACTCGCCATGGAAAGGCACCACCCTCGCGCTGGTTATCGGGTCGGCAGCCAGGTGTCGACGACGGTTGCCAGTCCGTCCTGTCCGGTGAAGATGTGCCCGTTCATGCCGATCGCCTGCGCCGCGCGGACGTTCTCCTCCCGGTCGTCGACGAAAAGGAAGTCGGCGGGCGCGGCCCGCAGGGCGACGACGCAGTGCTGGAAGGCCGCCGGGTCGGGCTTGGCCGCTTTGATCTTTCCGGAGAAGGCGATGTGGTCGAGGTGGTGCAGCCAGGGCTGTGCGGCGAGGAAGGCGTCGGCGTGGTCGGCGGGGATGTTGGACAGCAGGGCGACCTCGGAACGGTGCCGCAGGGACTGCACGTAGGTGACCATGCGGGCGTCGACGCGGGACCAGCTGTCGATGTCGGTGAGCCGCAACTCCTCGATCGTGTCGGCGTCGACGGACCGGGACAGCCCCCGCAGGACGTCCGTCCAGTACGCGGAGGCGGACTGCTGTCCGGCGTCGTAGGGCGGGCGGTACGTCCAGTAGGCCGTGGTGAAGGCGTCGACGGGCACATGGCAGCGGGCGGCCATCTTCTCCAGCGCGCCCGGAGCTTGGTGGCGGGCGATGACTCCGAAGAGGTCGAAGAGCACGATGCGGCGGTCGGTGGTCATGGTGGTGGTCTCCTCCGGATCCCGGGTTTCCGGTTCAGGGGCGGGGCGGCAGGGCACGGGCGAGCGAGTCGAGGGCGGCCAGGGCGTCGGGGCCGGCGGGGGCGAGGACGACGCTGGTCGCACCGGCCGCGTGGCGGGCGTCGATTGCGTCGCGTGCCTGGTCAGGGGTACCGGAGATGCTCAGTTCGCGGACCCAGGCCGCCGGCATGGTCGCGGCGAAATGCCGGGCGTTCGGGGAGGCGGCGCGGTGGGCCCGCAGCGCGGCGGCGAAGGGCAAGGGGTCGATGTGCGCGGCCCAGTCCTTCTCGCCGACCGGGTCCAGTGCGGTGCGCACGCGCGCGAGGGCGGCTTCTTCGTCCTCGTCCACGGCGGCGGCGTCGTAGGTGACCATCTCCGGCTGCCCCGATGTGGTGACGGGGCTCAGGTGCTTGAGGGAGGCGGCAATGTACGCGGGGGCGGCGGGTTCAGCCAGTAGCAGCCCGTCGGCCACTTCGCCCGCGGCGGCCTGCGACTTGGGGCCGCGCACGCCCAGGACGACCGGCGGCACGACATCGGGGACTTCCGTGAGGACGACGCCATCGCAGCGTACGTAGCGGCCGCCGGCCGGGCCGGGCTCACCGCGCAGGAGTAGGCGCAGCGCTGTCGCGTACTCCTTGATCAGCGTCAGCGGGCTGGCGGGCCAGGATCCGGCCTGGCGCATCCAGTCGGGCATGCCGTGGCCGATGCCGGCGAGGAGGCGGCCGGGGTGGAGCTGGGCGAGGGTGGCCAGTTCCATCGCGGCGAAGCACACGTTGCGGGCGCCCGCGGGCAGGATGCCGATCCCCACGGTGACGCCGGTGGTGCTCGCCAGGACGGAGGCGGCCTGGGCGACACCGCCGCGCCAGCCGAGGTCCTCCACCACCCAGATCTGATCGAACCCCAGCTTTTCGGCCCGCCGCGCGTAGGGCAGCACGTCACGAGCGGGAAGGTCGCGGGGCAGCATGACACCGACACGGCCCCGGGCGGGGGCGGCATTCACCTGGGTCATCTCGGATATCTCGGACATCGAAGGCTCCTGGCGGGTCGGGGGTGAGGGGAGCCTGCGCGGCGCGAGGTCAGGGGCCGTGCCGCACAGGCGGTCAGTGGCTGCTCGACGCCGGCTCACGTGTGCGGTTGGACCTGGTGCGCAGGACGCCGGCGGCCACAGAGGCGGTCAGGCAGAGCAAGGTCAGCAGGGCGAAGGCGTGGTTCAGGGTGACCAGATGGGTCAGCCAGCCGATGACGGCGGGGCCGGCGAGCATGCCGACGTAGCCGAGCCCGGCAACGCGGGAGACATTCGCGCCGGCGGCCGCGGGGTCCGCATGCCCGGCGGCGCTGAACAGCTGGGGGACGCAGCCGGACAGGCCGAGGCCGAACAGTGCCCAGCCCAAGAAGGCGGCCCACATCCACGGGGAGAACGCGACGATCGTGATGCCGACGGCGGCCGTCGCCGCTCCGTAGCGGAGGATCGCCATGGGCCCGAACCGGGAGACGATCCGGTCGGCCAGCAGCCGCCCGAGGGTCATCGTCGCCGCGAAGGTGCCGTAGGCGAAGGCGGCGAGGCTCGCGGGGGCACCGAGGACGTCCTTGAGATGCAGGGCGCTCCAGTCGTTGGCGGCCCCCTCGCACAGCATGATCATCAAAGCCAGGGCGGCGAGGAGCCGGATGCGCCCGCGCGCGCTGCGGCCCTTGGCGGCCGGCGGGGCCCCGCTCTCCTCGATCACGTCGGTGCCGGGGGCGGTGGGTGTGGCCGACAGCAGGGCACGCGCCGATGCGAGAGCGATCACGATGCCGATGGCTCCTATGGCGGCCGTGCCCGCGGCCGGGCTCAGCCCGGCGCTCGCGGCGCCCGCTCCGGCGAGCGCGGCGAGGACACCGCCGACGGAGAACGTGGCATGGAACCCGGACATGACGGGCCGGCCGTACGCCTTCTCCACGTGTACGGCGTGGGCGTTCATGCTGACGTCCAGGCAGCCGTTGCAGAAGCCGAAGATCAGCAGGGCCCCCGCCAGCGTCCACGGATCCCGGGCAAGACCGGGCAGCACCAATGCGGCGCCGCACAGGACGCCACCGGCGGGCACCACGACGCGCGCGCCGAGGCGGTCGGTAAGTCGCCCGGCCACCTGCATGCCGGTGAAGGCCCCAAGCCCCAGCAGTACCAGCAGGCCGCCGAGCGTGGCGTGGCTGATGCCCACGCGGTCCTCGATGGCGGGAATGTGCACCACCCAGGTGCCCATCAAGGTGCCGCACAGGACGAAATAGACAAAGGTCGCCACTCGGGCGGCTCGCAGCGAATGTTCCATGCCAACCACCGTATCGAACATCATAAATGTTTGAAAAGCCAGCTACTGAACAACTTGCATGTTCGTTTCAAGGTGGTGTTCAATCTCGGCATGAGCAACGCAGACCGGCACGGACTGATCGCCCAGGCCGTGAGGGACAAAGGCAGCGCCACCGTCCAGCAGCTCGCGGAGCTGACCGGGACCTCCGAGATGACCATCCGGCGCGACCTCGACACCCTGGCCGCGCAAGGCGTCCTCGTACGTGTACGAGGCGGGGCGCGCTCCCTGCTGCTGCGCGGAGAGGAGCCGCCCTTCGCGCTGCGGGCCCACGAGGCGGTCGACGCCAAGCGCCGTATCGCCGCCGAGATCTCCGCACTCATCGCCGACGGCGAGAGCGTCCTGCTGGACAGCGGCACCACATGTCTGGAGGTCGCCCGCCTGCTGCGCGAGCGGCCCGTCACCGTGATGCCGCTGTCGCTGCAGGCGATCCACGCGCTCAGCGACCCGCCGGGAACGGCCGCGTTGATGGTCCCCGGCGGGCGCCCCCGCAGCGCCGAAGGGGCTCTGACCGGCCCTCTCGCTCTCGCCTCCCTGGCTGCCCTGCGCTTCGACACCGCGATCATCGGTTGCTGCGGCCTGAGCGCGGCCGAGGGCCTGACCGCCTACGACCTCGACGACGCGGCCGTGAAGAAGGCCGCGATCGCCTCCTCGCGCCGCACCGTCGTCGCGGCCGACGGCAGCAAGCTCGGCCACACCGCCTACGCCTACGTCGGCCCCGCCACCCTCCTGCACACCCTCGTCACCGACCCCACTGCACCCGTCAACGAGGTGACTGCACTAGAAAGCGCCGGCACCATCGTTAAAACCGCCTGAACACTCCGCTGCTCGGACGCACCGCGCCGGCACGGGCCGCCGATAGACCGAGAGGTCCGCGCCGTTGCAGCCGAGTCGACCACCACCGATCCGGGGAGCAGGTCCCGCGCTTCCTCGACGGCGGTCGCGGCCTTGTCGATGTCGCCCGCCGGCCGGGTGCGAGCTCCACGTGCCCGTCCCAGCCGTCGTCGTGCTCCAGCACATCGAAGCTCCAACCCCGGCATCGGCCCGTCGGGAGGAGCAATCTTGCGGTCCCCGAGCTCCTGCGCGTCCTTGCCTCGCTGGAGGTACTGGCCTCGCCTGCGCTGCTGTTGGTGGTCCGTCATCAGCCCCTCTTTCCGTAGGTCGGCCCTGAACCTGCCGTTGCACCGACCGCGCCGCACAGGTGGACGGCAGAGGGACTTTTGGGCTGAGGTAGCCGCTTCGGCGTGATGAGGGCGACGTGGTCGCCCGGCTGCCTGGCTCAGGGGTGGCTGTGGGGGACACCACTCACTCAAACCGGGCAAAATATGCGACTCTGTTGATTGTGCAAATTTCAACCATTGCTCGGCGGCAGGGCCGGGCGCCGTCATCGTCGGGCCCGTGGCCGCTGCTGACGCGGCTCGTTGAGGCGACCCGTCGGGGCTGGGGGCGGCATGTCCTGGTGCACGGCAGCAAGAATCTGATCGCGGCGCTGCTTGCCTGGGAGGCCGCCACTCTCTGGATCCCGGGAGAGTCGTCGTATGTGGCTGTGGCCACCGCGCTGCTCATGGTCAATGCCGCGACGGTGTACCGCTCTGTGACGCAGGCCGTCCGGAGCGTTGCCATCCGGGCGATGGGAGTGTTGTTGGCTCTTGGCACCGTGTGGTTGCTGGGATCCACCGCCGGAAGCATCGCGGGCATCGTGGGGATCGCCCTGGTCGCGGCCGGGCGTCGAGCCTCCGACGAGCGGCTCCAGGTCGCATCGACGGCGGTTCTCACGCTCACCACTGCGGCCGCCGCACCGGTCGGGAACGTCGTCTTCACGGCGCTTGCGGCGCTGAGTGGCGCGGTGGTGGGTGTTGCGGTGAACGCGCTGGTGCTGCCGCCGATGCATCTGGAGGAATCCGATGACGCGGTTCGAGACCTTGCCCGGGTCATGGGGGCATTGCTGCGCGATATGGGCCACGGGCTGGGGGAGCGGCAGCATGCCGCCCGCGCGCATGGCTGGGTGCAGGACGGCAGAGGCCTGGGGCGGCGGGTCGCGGATGCGCGCGAGCATGTGCAGCAGGGGCAGGAGAGTCTGCGCTGGAATACCTGCTGGGTGGTGCGTCCGCGGCACCGCCCTGTGACTTACGGTGACGTGCTCAGTACTTTGCATGGCGTATCGCTCCAGGTGCGCGGAATCGCGCGAACGCTGGCCGACAACGTGGACGACGACCACGCCGACCACCACCTGGGACAGCAGTTCCTCGATCGGTACGCCGAGATGCTCAAGTTGGCAGGGCAGGCGGTCGAGGCGTTCGTCGAGGCCGAGGCCGAGAGTGCAGCCCGCCCGGCGGAAGCCCGCGAGGGACTGCGCGAAGCGATCGACGGTGCCCGGGCGTGGCACGAGACCATGACCGACCTCATCGGCCGGGGCGCGTTGGTCAAGCCGGGTGCCTGGCATGTCTACGGATCCCTCATGACCGACGTGGAGCGCCTCCTGGCCGATCTGGACCACGCCGACAGCCTCTGACTCCGAGGGCGCGGCGCGAAGGCGCCGGGGGTCCAAGGCCGGGCGGCGGACCAGAGGCTGGGCGCGGCGCGGCCGCCTACCGCGATCAGAAGATGGCCAGGCTCGGAAGGAAGGTGACGCTCGCCGAAAGGCGGGCCTGGCTGTCGACACGTGCCGGTGGATGCACGATCAACAGGATGGCCGCACCGGCTGGTCCGGCACCGTGAACGCCTGGACTCCGGCCTTCGCTGCCGAGGTCGTCCACGCTGTGGAACAGGTCGGGCACCGGGATGCCCGGGTTCTTGCCGGAGGTGGTGCGGATGATCGCCTTGGGCCGGTGGCGGGGTTCCAGGGTCGCGCCGGGGAGGGCGCCGCTCACCGATGTGTCCGTGGGCTTATAAGAGCTCCCAGGCCTTCAAGGGTGCGCTCCGGGCCCGAGCACGCGCGGCGCCTGCTCGGGCACGGCCGGCTCCGTGAGCAGGCCCAGCAGTCGCGTCCGCCCCGCCTTCAACCGCAGCCGCCGACACAACCGTTGACCGGGACGACCACCCAGCTCGACCGCAACCGCATGCTGCCACTGCTTCAGCCCGAGACTGGAGCGGCCGTACCGCTCACTGAGCTTGGCAACCTGCTCGACGAACGTCCGCTGCGGACACCGGCCCCGGTCGCAGAAGAACCGCCGGACCCGTAACCGTACGGTCAGGCTCTGCCCGTTCACCGGCAGCCCGGCCAGGCCCCGCTCGTACGACGAATGCACCCTCGATGCCAGCGAGTTACACCCCGGACAATGTGGTGGTGGGCCGCATGCGACCGCATCGACGACCGGCCCCTCGGCAGCCTCGGTGACGCGCGTCAACCGCACATCGAAACCGGAGAACAGAACATCAGCGAGCGATTCGACCCCCATACGCAGGATGTCCCGCAGAGGAACGTTCCTGCATTGCCGCCTCTGACCTGGGTATTCACGGAACTGCGGTCAGAACCCGTTTCAAAGATCCCCATCACCTTCCGGGCCCGGTGAACACCACCCCCTGGTTAGATCGACAGAGGGACAGTCATGTCGAGCCCGGAGGCCAGCGGCTCCCTTGCAGGTGTTCTCACTCCGGTGTTGTGGCCGTCAGGTCCCCCTGGTCGTCCTTGATTTCGACTTCCACGATCTTCGAGGTGCCATCGACGCGAACATCGCATTCGAACTTGCGCCCAGCCTCAACGGCGACCGACGCAGGGCAGGTTACGTCGTCTTTGGTAGGAGTCTTGCGCGCGCCGTACTCGACGGCGTTGATCACGTGTCGTTCCAACGCGCCTTGGTCCAGGACTCTCGGCGACTGTACTGCGATGGGGCTGCCGGCCAACACCTTGATCGTCACTGCCAGGCCGCAGCAGGCGAGCACGGCCAGGGCGGTCGCAATGAGCGTGCGGGAGAAACTTCGTTGATCTGTCACGCGCACAGTCCTATCGGCCTTGTCCGTGCCTCGACAACCCTCGCTCGGGCGGGGCTCGCCGGCCCGGACAACCCGGTCACAGTCAGGGCCTCATCGACCGCGGAGCCATCCGCACTCAGCGATCTGTCGCCCCCGCACCCGCGGGGATGATCCGCTCCTGCGCACGTTGGCGGTCGGGAGCGGAACGTCGCCCCCTGCGCCTGCGGGGTGATGTCCGCGCCCAGGTCCTGCTCGCCCCTGCCGCTGAGCTGTCGGCAGTTGTCGACGTTGGTCATCGTTGAGTGCCCTTCCACGGACAACTCTTGCTGGAGCGTCGGCGAAGTCGATGCACGACGCTGGGTGCTGCGGTGTCAGGCACCTTGGCGGTGGTGCCGAGCGTGTCGAAAGAGACCCCTGCGATCACCCTTGCTACCGTCCACTTCGCCTAAATAATCCATAATTGACCGCTTCGCACCCGCGGGTGGTCGAGAGGACACGGACCATGAACGACTTTTCCCGTCGCCGACTGCTGAAGACTTCTGCGGTCGCCGGCGCCGGCGCAGTCGTCGTGCCGGGCGTCGCGGCAGCCGCGACCCCCAGCGCGAGTGTCGTGACGGAGACTTCCGTAAACGAGGCGTACGGGGCGCAGTGTTCGCCGGCGAAGCTGACCGGCCGCATCGTCCGTCCCCACGACCCTGGGTACACGGATGCGCGCCTCGGCTGGGACCAGCTCTTCTCTCACTATCCGCTGGTCATCGTCTTCGCTCAGAACACCCAGGACGTGGTCAACGCCCTGACCTGGGCGCGGCAGAATGATGTCGCGCTGCGGATCCGGAGCGGCCGCCACAGCCTAGAGGGCTGGTCGAACGTCGACAGCGGCCTCGTGATCGATATCAGCGAACTGAAGTCGGTCCATCTCGACAGCGCTGCTCGTGTCGCCACGGTAGGCGCCGGACTCAACCAGCTGGAAGCGGTGACCACGCTCGCGAAACGGAACTTCGCGGTGACGACAGGCACCGAAGGCACGGTGGGCCTGGCCGGCGCGACGCTCGGTGGCGGCTTCGGCTTCCTGACGCGCTGGCTGGGGATGGCGTGCGACAGCCTGATCGGCGCCGAGGTCGTCGTGGCCGAAGGTGGCGAGTGCGCAAAGGTGATCAAGGCAGATCTGACCCATAACTCGGACCTGTTGTGGGCGCTGCGCGGTGCGGGCAACGGCAACTTCGGGATCGTCACCTCACTCACCTACAAAGTGGCTCCGCTGAAGAGCGTTACGTATGTGCAGGCCACGTGGGATGGCATCGATGACCTGCGTAGGGTCTTCAATGCCTGGCAGCGCACCGCGCTGCACGCCGATGACCGCCTTGGCACGCAGGTCGAAATCCACCGCAATCAGACCTTGTTGTTCGCGGTCCTCGCGGAGGGGACACCTGCGGAGGCCAAGAAGCTACTGGCCCCGATCCTGTCGGTCGGTAGCCCCCAGGTGTCGGTGCAGGTTGGCAACTGGGGCGAGGTGTATTCGGGATTCCAGATTCCTACCGCGAACGAACCCGCGAACTGGAAGTTCTACTCGCAGTTCACCAGGAAGCCGTTCCCGGGCAAAGCGATTGACGTGATCTCCTCGTTCATGCGGGACGCGCCCACGGACGACAGCAACTTCTTCACTCAGGCGTTCGGTGGGGCGGTCAGAAGGACTCCCCGCGGCGGCACGGCGTTCCCGCATCGCGACGCACTGTTCTACTCCGAGCCCGGTGCCGGCTGGGGCACCCGTTCCGACCAGCCGGGCATCTGCGACCCGCTCACCCCGCAGGCTCAAGCCTGGATCGCCGAGTTCAGCCAGGCCTTGCGCCCCTACGTGGACGGTGCCTACGTCAACGTGCCGAACGTCGGCATGCAGGACTGGGAAACCGCCTACTGGAGGGACAACTTCGACCGCCTGCGCGAGATCAAGGCGAAGTACGACCCGCACAACGTCTTCCAGTACGACCAGAGCATCCCGCCTGCGTCCCGCTGACCGAGCGTTGATGGAGCCCCCTCCCGACCAGTGAGGGGGCTCCGCTGCGCCTACCCGTCTCAGGCCTTTCGCTCAAGAGAGCCTGACTTTGCTGCGGTTCGATAATTCGCGGTTGGAGCGCCCCTTTCCGGACAATTTTCCGATCTCGGCACGCCATTTGGGGACTGATCGGAGGAGCCCACCGGCTGCTAGTGCTTTGACCGCATAGGTTCGCCGGGTTGGCGGGTCGGAGCGGTTGGATGTGCGGTGGTATCGGATCCGACCGGTGGAGGTGCGGTGGCCGAACCTGTCCGTGTGCGCAGACTGAGCGACCAGGAAGGGCAGAAGCTGCAGCAGATCGTGCGCCGGGGCAGCACCAGTTCGGTGCGCTACCGGCGCGCGATGATGCTTCTGGCGTCGGCCGGCGGGAACCGCGTCCCGGTCATCGCCCAGCTCGTGGCGGCCGACGAGGACACCGTCCGCGACGTGATCCACCGCTTCAACGAGATCGGTCTGGCCTGCCTGGACCCTCGCTGGGCGGGAGGCCGTCCCCGCCAGCTCAGCCGTGACGACGAGGACTTCGTCGTCAGGACGGCCACCACCCGCCCGACCAAGCTCGGCCAGCCCTTCACCCGCTGGTCGATCCGCAAGCTCGTCACCTTCCTGCACCGCGTCCACGGCCGCGTGATCCGCATCGGCCGCGAGGCATTACGGTGCCTGCTCGCCCGCCGCGGCGTCACCTTCCAGCGCACCAAGACCTGGAAGGAGTCCCCTGACCCCGAGCGCGACGCCAAGCTCGACCGCATCGAGCACGTCCTGGACCAGTTCCCCGACCGGGTCTTCGCCTTCGACGAGTTCGGGCCGCTCGGGATCCGGCCCACCGGCGGCTCTGGCTGGGCCGCCTCCGGCCACCCCGAGCGGCACCCCGCGACCTACCACCGCACCCACGGCGTCCGATACTTCCATGGCTGCTACTCGGTCGGCGACGACAAGCTCTGGGGCGTCAACCGTTGCAGGAAAGGCGCCGCGAACAGCCTGGCCGCCCTCAAATCGGTCCGCGCGGCCCACCCTGACGGCGCCCCGATCTACGTGATCATGGACAACCTGTCCGCGCACAAGGGCGCCAAGATCCGCATCTGGGCCAAGAAGCACCGGGTCGAGCTGTGCTTCACCCCGACGTACGCGTCCTGGGCGAACCCGATCGAGGCCCACTTCGGCCCGCTGCGGCAGTTCACCATCGCCAACTCCAACCACCCCAACCACCCGGTCCAGACCCGGGCCCTGCATGCCTACCTGCGCTGGCGCAACGCCAACGCCCGCCACCGCGACGTCCTGGCCGCCGAACGCCGCGAACGCGCCCGCATCCGCAGCGAAAGGGGCATCCGCTGGGGCGGACGCCCTCTCCTCATCGCGGCCTGAAAAACCCGGCGACCCAATCGGGTCACAGAACTAGCCGGCGTAGGGGTTGCCGCCGAGCCAGGTGGTGCCGTCGATCAGTTCACGCACCGCGTCCAAGTGACCGCTGTGGCAGGCGACTTCGGTAAGCACATGGATCAGGATGTGCCGCACATCAGGCAGCCGCCAGGTCGGCCAGATCTCCACAGGCCAGGCGGCGGGCTTCCGTTCGAGCTCGGCGACAGCGAGCACGGCGTCCGCGCGCACGATGGCCGCCCGGTAATCGGCGAAGACCTCCTCGGCGCTCATCCCCTCGGGTGCATACCAGTGCGCCTCCGCGCCCGCCGAGAGCTGTCCAGCCACATCCGACTCACCCGCGATCACCCCCGGGAACCAGAAGCGTTCGACATCCAGGGTGAGGTGACGCAGCAATGCCAGGCAGCTCCAGCCGCTGGGCAGCACCGGCCGCCGCAGATCCTCCTCCGAGAGACCTTCGAGGATCCCGATGACGTGCTCGCGCTGGTGGTCCAGGGCACCCTTGAGGGCTTCGAGCTCGGCGTTCACCGGGCGGCGCACAGCGGGGTGAGGCGCTCCCGAGTGCCCGCCATCTGCGGCTGCCACCAAGCGCCCGCTGTCCACTTCCGCGCGTTTGTCCTCCGGCATACGCGAACGGTCGAAGACCTCGGTCACCACGACGGGCTCGCCTGTCGTACTCGTCATCCCCGCACCTCCAGTCAACCGCAAAGCATGATCCTGACTCCGGGCCTGGACGCTACACCGGGGGTACGACAACGCCTGGCCGAGCACGTGTGAGCCCCGTTCTGCGCGGACTCCCACCAAACCAGTTCCGGGAAAGACCCGGCGAACCTATGCGGTCACAGCACTAGAGATCCTTATGGGTGTGAGTGGGGTCGTGACGGCTGTCGTGGGCTGCGCTATGCCGGAGGGATGAGGTATCCCGATGGCGGAGGGCTGACGGCTGGGGAGCAGGTTCAGCGTGAGGTAGTCCGGTTGGCGGCCGCTGATCTGATCGAGGCGGGGGCCGGCGACCGGGAGGTGGCCGGGGCGGGCGGGTGTATGGGGCGGCCCGTATGGGGGTGGTTGCTGGGCGTGTCGGGTGGCGTTTGCGGACCGGTTGCAGAGGATCGGTGGCCATGGCGGGCTGTTCCAGCGGAGTGGCCGGCCAAGCGGATGCTTTCACTGACCGAGGAGTGCCATGTCCCAGCAGGACAACATCGCCGCCCAGACGGCGTTCGGTGAGGCCGTGAACAGCGGGAATCTCGCTGCCATCGCGGACGTCGTGGCTCCCGGCTCGATCGACCACGACGCCGCTCCCGGACAGGGCCCGGGTGCCGAGGGGTATCAGGCCATGTTCGGTGACCTCAGGCGCGCCTTCCCCGACCTGCATGTCGAGGTCGAGCACCTGCTGGCGACCGAGGACGAGCTGGCCTTCGCATACACCGTCACGGGTACCCACCGCGGCGAACTCGCGGGGCACGCGCCGACCGGCAGGTCGGTGAGTTTCCGCGGCATGCAGATCAGCCGCTTCGAGGACGGCAAGCTCGTGGAGCGCTGGGGCAGCAGTGACGAACTCGGCATGATGCGGCAGCTCGGCCTCGTCTGAGCCCGCCAGCACGCCCCGAGGCGGGTGGCGGTCTGGATCTCTTGTTTGCGCGGCGACGCGATCGTCACGCCGGCTCCCCGGACGCAGGAACCTCACGCAATGGGCCCGTCGGGACGTCCTGAGAGGGCTGGAACGTCTCTAGGGGTATCCGAGTTGGTTGGGGGCGTTATGGCGAACGAAAGTCTCCGGGCGGTCATGGCGGCGGGCGGCTGGGCCCACGAGGCGCCGGCGGCGAGGGTGGAGGTCGATCCGAAGTGTGTCGAGGGGTGGGTCAATTTGGGCCGCGTCCCTCGCCCCAAGTGACCGCCCTGTGAGCGGCGGAGGCTCTGTGCGAGGACGTGCATGCCCTGTGGCTGGCGTTTCGCCAGCCTTGCAAGGCGCGCAAGCGTGAGCCCCGAAGTCGTGGCGCTCTACCCGCAGCGCGCCGATCTCCCGGTATCCGTGTTCGTGGATCTGTTCCGGCGACGGTATCGAATCGCGCTGCCGCCTCGCCCTCCTGTACTACCGCACTTTGGCCAAGGCACCGGGTGTTGAACTGCGCACCCACAGCACGACGTTGTACAACTCGCTGTACAGGGCAGACGACCAGCTCCTCGTGAACGTACACCTCTGGGGAGTCGGCGCCTGCGGCGCCCCGGTGTGGCACCTTGGGCGTACTGAGGACGGCGGGATGTTCGGCACTTACGCGGCCAGCTTCCATGCCGTGTGGGACACGGCCCGTCCGGTTGAGGAGTAAGCAATGGCACGCACTGGGTACTGCGGCGGCGGCATGGACATGAGCGATTCCCTGCCGGGTACCGCTGTGCGGGAAGTGAAGGAGGAGACGGGCCTGGAGGTCGAGATCACGGGACCGGTCGGGAGGTACACCGACCCGCGGCACGTGATCGCGTACTCGGACGGCGAGGTGCGCCGTCAGTTCAACGTCTGCTTCACAACAGGGGTCACCGGCGCGGCGCCGGCGATCTCCGATGAGTCGGCCGTGCTCCGGTTCGTGGCACCGGACGAACGGGACTTGCTGCCGATGCACCACACCCAACGGCTTCGGCTGCAGCGCTTCCTCGAGGACCGGTCTGCGTCCTGCCTCGGTTAGTTCCGGACCCGACGAAGCAAAAGGTCTCAGCATGAACTTTGCCGTGACACCGGACGAGGTACGAACCGCGTTCGGACTGTCAGGTGTGGTCTACTTCCCCCGCTACGACGCAGCGCACAACCGTCTCAGCGACACAACCGCCCTCCTCCTGAGCGGCGTCGGACTTCCTGACACCGAGTGGTTCATGTCCAGGGCCAGCCTCAGCGCAACCGACTCCATCAACGTCGCCGAGTGGTACAGCAACTGGGGAACTGTCCCCAAGGAGTGCCACGACTGGCTCGTGCTGGGCCTCTTTGCCGACACCACGCTCGCGCTCGCCCCGGACACCGGGACCGTCTACGCGCTGGGTGACGGGGAAGCACAGCTGGTGTACACCCCGATCCACCGCGACATTGAATCGCTCGTCTACGCCCTGACGAAGTTCGAAACCCTCTGCCAGGAACTCGAGGAAACCGACAGCGAGGACGTCGAGGAGCGCGTAGACGCGCTGCGCGCCGAGATTTGCGAATTCGATCCGCTCCCGTTCGAAGCCGAGGACTCTCAGTGGCGCCTCGCATTTGAAGAGGTCATCGATGGCATTTGGTGAGCGCTGGCATGGTGGCTGGAAGGGGCAGGTCTGCGGTGGTGGCCGGAGCGTGATGCCTTGGCGAGCTGAGCCTGAGGGACCGCTTTCCGTGTCAGCCGGGAGGCTGGCCGGCCGACTGTCGTGAGCTGTGCGTGTGTCGGCGGCAAGGCCCTGGTGTCGTAGATCAAGAAGTGCTGCGGCCGCGGCAGGGTGTTCGGCTGGCTCGCACGGACTGAAGGCGCAGGGACGGAAGTCCGGCGCTCGCTGCCTCGCGCAGTACAGCGACGCCAAGGCGCGGACGGCGATGCAGTACATCGCCGCGCACCCGCGCAGTCAGTTCACGCAGTGACCGCGCAGCAGGCCCGGGGGCCTCAGCGGCAGTGGGGCCGGGGCTCCGGATCGACAGCCCCCGTCCGGCTCCGCCTGGTTCATCGTGTTCGGGGGGTGGGTGTGTTTCGGGTCTGGGTGAGCCGGGTGGTCCACAGCTGGTCGACGCGTGAGCGTTCGGTGGTGTTCGGGTAGCGGTTGGTGCAGGCGGGGCCGGGGCCGCCGCCTGACATCAGTTCACTGCACGGTCCGCTGTAGTTGTCCGGCAGGCCCAGTACGTGTCCGGTCTCGTGGGTGGCGACGCGGATGGAGTCGTTTTGCCGGCTCTGGGTGTAGTCGAGGAAGACGTAGCCGTTTCCGTGGCCGTTGGTGGAGGCGTAGGACCCGTCTGGGTCGTTGCCCTCGCGGTAGGAGAAGTCGGCGCCACTGGATGTTGCCTGGAGCTTGACGTTGGATTCGGAGCTGTTCCAGATCGAGGCCGCTGTTGATATCTGTGAACGGAAGCTTGGAGCCTGGGAGGCGTTGTAGTAGACGGTTACGGCCTGTGTGTTCGGCTGGGCGGCGCGTTTGTCGGCGACCGATTTGAGTACGGCCTCGAAGAATGCCTTGTTGTTCGCAGCCTCTTTGGCCGATCCGGCGTACTGCGCCACGGAGGTGTCGGCGGCAGCGGGCGGGGTGGCGGCCGTCTGGGCGCTTGCCGGCACTGCGGCGCCCAGCACGCTGGAGGCCAGGCCCAGGCCGAGAGCGAGGGCAAGGAGCCTCGCGGACGTTCGGGACGGCTTCATACGGGGCTCCTACTCGCTCGGTGACGCCGAGGGCCCGGTGCGTGGTCACTTCTGCGTGAGCACCGGTCCCGAACTGCGGCAAGGTCCTGTGGGTCGTCATTCTTAGAACGGCTCGGCGGGGAGCACAATGGGTCCCGCCACTACGTCGCCTCGTAGGTCCCGGGACCTCGCCAGGGCTGTGTGCGGGTCTCGGGTCCGTGTATGGCGGCTGGAGGGGAAGCTGTCGCGGCGTCAGAAGCGTTGCACCGCGGGGCAACGGGCGTGTGGGCCGGCCGGGCGGGATCCCGGGACGCACGACGGGATTCAAATCAGGGCAAATATGGACAAATGCCCAGATGCCTGCCATGCCGTATCTACTAGGTGTGCCGGTTGGTTGGCGGGGCGCTGTGGCCGATGTCATAGAACTGGGCTTCTGTTCCTTCGCGCCGAGTGGGTTGTGACCATCGGCTTCGCCGCCTGGCGGCTGCGCCTCCACGTTGCCTGTTCGGGACCTGTTGCTGCGTGCGGCCAGTTCGGTCGGTGTAACCCGGACATGCGGGTGTGGCTGGCGGCCGCCTGTGGGCGCTGCGTGTCTCTTCGGGGCACACGCTTGTGACGCGGCGCCGTACGGGGCAGAGGGCGGTGTCGTCCCCCCCCATTACCGTCTTCGTTGGCTCCGCAACGGAGCTTCCGGCCTCCGAGGCCGGCATGACTTCCCCCCCTTGTTAACCATGATCCGGGGGGTGGTGTCACCGGTCCCGGAGGCACTGACTGACCGCTGATTAGGGGCATGACCACCGACTTTTCGCA
>NZ_JBWKIS010000021.1:0-168224 GCF_056432625.1 Streptomyces sp. NPDC045026 | reverse complement strand
CCACCGAAGTGGGCCGGGGTTGTCAATCTGGCGTTGACTTTTGGCACGCTGTTGAGTTCTCAAGGAACGGACGCTTCCTTTGTACTCACCCGAGAAACTCTCTCAGGCTTTCCTCCGGGCAGTTTCCCTTCGGTCTTGCGTTTCCAACTGTACCAGATCCGTTTTCCGTTCCGTTCCCGGTTCGGAATTCATTTCCGGTGGCCGTTGGGGGCCTTTGCCTTTCGGCGTGTCCACTACGTTAGCGGATTTCCCTGGAGCCTCATAATCGAGTTCCGCGGATTCGAATTCAGGCATGCGGACACGCCGAATAAGCCCCCGCTGAGGGGAAGTCGTAGGTAGTGGTTTGGCCGCCTTCGGCTGCTGGCAGATTGCCGTAACCGGGTCAAGCGGCTCGGGCTACATTACGGATCCCCAAGGGGCGAGTCAAGTTGATCAGCGGCGTGGCGTATGCGGCCGATATGGGCTCACCGTTGGGTCGTTGACGGTCCAGTAGCGCCAGGGGTGGACGCCTCCCCCGCCGGCCACGCCCGTGCGCGGACCGTTCCGTACCTGGTCGCGTGGCGTGGGCGTGCCGGCGAGGATCGCGAGCGGGGAGTCAGGGGAGGCGCAGACGTCGGCGCCGTTCAGTGCGCGGTCCACGTCCAGCGCCGTGGCCAGGCGCGCCGGTCCTTTGGCCAGTTCCTTGTCGTAGCGGGCCGATAGTCGACGTTTGCGCGCGAGGTCGGCGCCCTTCGTGATCTCGCCGGCGCGGAGCAGGACCCCACTCGCGGTGTCTTCGGGGCCGCACACCAGATTGAGGCAGTGCCACATGCCGTAGGTGAAGTAGACGTACGCGTGTCCGGGCGGGCCGAACATCACGTCGTTGCGGGCGGTGCGGGAGCGGTACGCGTGGGAGCCCGGGTCGTTCGGGCCGTCGTAGGCCTCCACCTCTGTGAGGCGTAGCTCGATCGGGCCTTCGGGGGTGTTGCGCACGAGGGTGCGCCCCAGGAGATCGGGGGCGACCTCCAGTACGGGCCGGTCGAAGAACTCCCGCGGGAGGGGCGTACGGTCAGGGGCCGCGATCATGGCGGACGAGCGTAGTCCAACGGAGAAGTAACGGAGAAGTGCGGTGAATCGGCGTGGACGGGTAGCCCTCGGGCTCCGTGCTTGCCAGGGTGAGCCGCGCGGAACCGGTCACCGGTCTATCGCGTTGATAGAGATCAAGGATCGCGACAGGAAGACACGGGCCACGGGTTGTGGCACGGGGAGGAGTGGAGTCATGGGGTTCAAGCGGCTGCTGGCGAGTCTGGGTGCGGGCGGTGCGTCGGTCGAGACGGTGCTGACCGAGGCCAATGTGGTGCCGGGTGGCGTTGTCCAGGGTGAGGTGCGGATCCAGGGCGGGTCCGTGGACCAGGACATCGAGGGGCTGTCGGTCGGTCTGCAGGCGCGGGTCGAGGTCGAGGGTGCCGACCAGGAGACCAAGCAGGACATCGAGTTCACGAAGCTGCGCCTCGGCGGGGCGTTCCAGCTGCAGGCGAACGGGGTGCACGCGGTTCCGTTCGGGCTCGAGATCCCGTGGGAGACGCCGGTCACGACGATCGACGGGCAGCAGTTGCGCGGCATGAACATCGGTGTGACGACGGAGCTGGAGATCGCGCGCGCCGTGGACTCCGGTGACCTCGATCCGATCAACGTGCATCCGCTGCCGTCGCAGCAGGCGATCCTGGACGCGTTCATCGGGCTGGGCTTCCGGTTCAAGAGTGCCGACATGGAGCGCGGGCACATCAGGGGGACGCGGCAGAAGCTGCCGTTCTACCAGGAAGTCGAGTTCTTCCCGCCGCAGCAGTACCGCGGGCTCAACCAGGTCGAGCTGAGCTTCGTGGCGGACGACCGCGAGATGGACGTCGTCCTGGAGATGGACAAGAAGCCGGGGCTCTTCAGCGAGAGCAGTGACACGTTCCGGTCCTTCGTCGTCGGGCACAACGACTTCCAGGGGACGGACTGGTCGGCGTATCTGCACCAGTGGCTGTCCGAGGTCGGCAGCAAGCGCAACTGGTTCTGACCCGTGTGCGGTGGCCGGTGGCGGCGCCGTCCACCGCCGGCCGGCCGGGGCATAGGCTCGGCTCCGAGAGTTTTCGCCGATCAGGAGGTGCCGACGTGACCGACCTCAAGAGGCCGCCGCTTCCCCATGACTTCCATCCTCAGGTGCCGTCGTTCACGGTGGTGAGCGAGGACTTCGAGCCGGGTGCGGTCCTCAAGGACGCTCAGGTCTACGCGGCCGGGAACACCTCGCCGCAGCTGCGGTGGGAGGGCTTCCCGGCCGGGACGAAGAGTTTCGCCGTGACGTGCTTCGACCCGGACGCCCCTACGGGCAGTGGTTTCTGGCACTGGACCGTGTTCGACATCCCGGTTTCGGTGACTGAGCTGGCGGCCGGCGCGGGCAGCGGCAAGTTCGAGGGGCTGCCCACTGGTGCGGTGCAGGTGCGCAACGACTACGGGACGAAGGACTTCGGGGGCGCCGCGCCGCCGCCCGGTGACCCGGCCCACCGTTACGTCTTCACCGTGTACGCGGTGGATCAGGAGAAGCTGGGGCCCGACTCGGACGCCTCGCCGGCTGTCGTCGGGTTCAACCTGCGCTTCCACACGCTGGCGCGCGCGCAGGTGATCGCGGAGTACGCAGCTTCCGCGGACAGCTAGCGTTCATTCTCTGTTTGCCCGCCCCCGGTCATGGAAGTGATCGGGGGCGGGCATTTTTATTGCGTTGTCCATCTCGGCGCGCCCGGCCAGAGTTGATCCAAGCCCGCCACGGGGGTGGGCCGGGGACGTACGGGAGGTGGGCGAGATGCGGGACACGCTGGTACTGAACGCCAGCTTCGAGCCGTTGTCGACGGTGACGCTCAACCGGGCCGTCGTGCTGGTGCTGCAGGACAAGGCCGTCGTCGAGCAGGCCCACCCCGGACTCCGTGTGCGTGCGGCCGCCGTGGACATACCGGTGCCGCAGGTGATCAGGCTCTGCAAGTACGTACGGGTGCCTTTCCGAAGACAGGCTCCGTGGTCGAGGCGGGGTGTGCTGGTGCGTGACCAGCACCGGTGCGCGTACTGCGGGCGGCGGGCGACGACCGTGGACCACGTGGTGCCGCGGTCGCGCGGTGGTGCGGACTCCTGGCTGAATACGGTCGCCTCGTGCGCGGAGGACAACCACCGCAAGGCGGACCGGACTCCGGAGCAGGCGGGGATGCCGCTGCTGCGGGAGCCGTTCGAGCCCACGCCGGCCGACGCGATGCTGCTGACGCTCGGGCAGTCCGAGCGGGACGCGCTGCCAGCTTGGCTGGCTCGTACGGCGGCGTAGCGCGGGACGCGGTGTGCACGGAAAAGCCCGCCTCCGGGGTGCCGGGGCGGGCTTCTTCGTGTGCGGGGGGGGCGTCAGTCGATGGGGGGCTGTTCGCGGCGCTCGGCACCCGCGGGAGCCGAACCGCCGCCCATCGGGCCGAAGTTGCCCATGGCGCCGGAGAGTCCCTTGAGTGCGTCGCCGATCTCGCTGGGCACGATCCAGAGCTTGTTGGCGTCGCCCTCGGCGATCTTCGGGAGCATCTGGAGGTACTGGTAGGCGAGGAGCTTCTGGTCGGCGTCGCCGGCGTGGATGGACTCGAAGACCGTACGGATGGCCTGGGCCTCGCCCTCTGCGCGCAGGGCGGCGGCCTTGGCCTCACCTTCGGCGCGCAGGATCGCGGACTGCTTCTCGCCCTCGGCGGTGAGGATCTGCGACTGGCGGATACCTTCGGCGGTGAGGATCGCGGCGCGCTTGTCTCGGTCGGCGCGCATCTGCTTCTCCATCGAGTCCTGGATGGAGGTGGGCGGCTCGATCGCCTTGAGCTCGACGCGGTTGACGCGGATGCCCCACTTGCCGGTGGCCTCGTCGAGGACTCCGCGCAGGGCCGCGTTGATCTCCTCGCGGGAGGTCAGGGTCCGCTCCAGGTCCATGCCGCCGATGATGTTGCGCAGGGTGGTGACGGTGAGCTGTTCGATGGCCTGGATGTAGCTGGCGACCTCGTAGGTCGCGGCGCGGGCGTCGGTCACCTGGTAGTAGATGACGGTGTCGATGTTCACGACCAGGTTGTCCTGGGTGATCACCGGTTGGGGCGGGAAGGGCACAACCTGTTCGCGCAGGTCGATCCGGTTGCGGATCGAGTCGATGAACGGGACGACGATGTTCAGGCCCGCGTTCAGTGTGCGGGTGTAGCGGCCGAAGCGTTCGACGATCGCCGCGCTCGCCTGCGGGATGACTTGAATGGTCTTGATCAGGGCGATGAAGACCAGCACCACCAGAATGATCAGGACGATGATGATCGCTGACATCGCGTCTCCCGTGCCCTTCTTGCCGTCGTCGTTCCGGCGGGTCCCGCCGGAAGATCTTGAGGATCTTGCTGGTCGAGTCTGTCAGAACGGGCCCTGCAGCGTGGGGAGTTCAAGCCACCTCCCCGATCACGTCACCATGATCACACAACGATCGCGGTGGCTCCCTCGATGTCGACGACGTCCACCTGACGGCCCGGCTCGTAGCTCTCGGACTCGTCCAGTGAGCGGGCGGACCAGATCTCTCCCGCCAGCTTGATACGGCCACCGGCGCCGTCGACGCGTTCGACGACGACGGCCTGTTTGCCCTTCAGGGCCTCGATTCCGGTGGCGAGCACCGGCCGCCCGGCTCTGTGCCGGGCCGCGATGGGCCGTACGACGGCGATGAGCGCGACCGAGACGGCGGCGAAGACAAGGACCTGCATCACCATGCCGCCTCCGAGCCCGGCGGTCACGGCGCCCGCGATGGCGCCGGCGGAGAGCATGCCGAACTCGGGCATCGCGGTGATGACGAGGGGGATTCCGAGCGCGGCCGCTCCGATCAGCCACCACACCCATGCGTCGATGTCTGCCACATGGTCATGGTAGGACCGGGGTCACCTCCGGGGACAGGGTGCCGTGGGGGCGGCCCGCGCCGGGTCAGCCGAGCGGGAGGCCCTGCGCGCTCCAGCGCTCGCCGCGCTGCTCGACGACGAGCGGGAGGCCGAAGCAGAGGGAGAGGTTGCGGGAGGTCAGCTCCAGCTCCAGGGGGCCCGCGGCGAGGACCTTGCCCTGGCGGATCATGAGGACGTGGGTGAAGCCGGGCGCGATCTCCTCGACATGGTGCGTGACCATGATCATCGAGGGGGCGATCGGGTCGCGGGCGAGGCGGCCGAGGCGGCGTACGAGGTCCTCGCGGCCGCCGAGGTCGAGACCGGCGGCGGGCTCGTCGAGGAGGAGGAGCTCGGGGTCGGTCATCAGGGCGCGGGCGATCAGGGTGCGCTTGCGCTCGCCCTCGGAGAGCGTGCCGAACTTGCGGTCCAGGAAGTCGCTCATGCCGAGGCGGTCGAGGAACGCGCGGGCGCGCTGCTCGTCGATGTCCTCGTAGTCCTCGTGCCAGCCGGCGGTCATGCCGTAGGCGGCGGTGAGGACGGTCTGCAGGACCGTCTGGCGCTTGGGGAGCTTTTCGGCGAGCGCGATGCCTGCGACGCCGATGCGCGGGCGCAGCTCGAAGACGTCGGTGCCGGGCTTGCCGAGGGTCTCGCCGAGGATCGTGGCGGTGCCCTGGCTGGGGTAGAGGTAGCTGGAGGCGACGTTCAGGAGGGTCGTCTTGCCGGCACCGTTCGGGCCGAGGATGACCCAGCGCTCACCTTCCTTGACCGACCAGGAGACCTGGTCCACCAGAGCCCGGCCCTCGCGGACCACGGATACGTCCACCAGCTCCAGTACATCGCTCATGAGCGCGTTGTCTCCCATTGCAGTCTCGGCAGTCGCGTGCGTCTTGTGGACGCATCCCCCAAGGGAAAACCTACGCCACCGGTCGACGGGTCCAATCCATCGGCCGGTCTTTAGGGTGGTGCCCATGCTTTCGGAACCACGCTCAGGTCGGCTGGCCTCATGGGGAAATGCCCTTTTGGCCGGGTTTGTTGCTCCCGATGACGCCGCGCTCGCCATAGTCGGCGAGGACGCGGTGCACCGGGTGGAGGGGCTGCCCGGTGAGTCGGCGCCGGTGGGGCTGACGCTCGCCCTGGGACGGCTGCGCACGCTGGGGGCGACCGGGCTGCGGGTGGCGCTGCCCGCGCCGGGCCATCCGCTGGGCCTGAGCGGTCCCCCCGAGTTCAACGCGCGCGCCCTCGACGCGGAGGAGGCCGTCGTGTGCCAGGGGGCCGCGCTCGGGCTCGTGCCCGAGGTGTACGAGGCCGGGCCCGCCGGCGATGTCCATGTCGACGTTCTGTGGCACTGCCTTCCCGTGCGGGAGGCGCCCCCTGCGGACGTGCCCTCTCTCGGTGAGGCCGAGCGGGAGCTCGCGGAGGCGCTGCGGGACGCGACGGCTGTGCTCTCGCGGCTCGACGTGGCCGGGTCGGGGCCGGTGGCCGAGGCGGCGGTGGACGCGTACCGGGCGCGGGCGGAGCGGGGGCGCGAGGTTCTCGCACCGGGTTATCCGCCGCGAGCGGTAAGGGTGTTGGAACTGGCGCAGCGCGTCGGGCTGCTGATCTCGGTGGCGTACGAGAGCGGGCACGGCGGGGCCGTGAGCGCCTCGGAGATGGCGGCGCGGGCCCAGGCGCTGCGGCCGGTGGAGCGGACGGCCCGGCGCGCGCAGGTGGCGGCGTACAACGCGTTCGTGGAGCAGCGGGAGCGCGGGGGGCGGTGACCTGACGGCGGTGACGTCGAGGGCGGTGATGCGGGGGCGCGCGTAGGGAATTGGAGCGGGAGGGACCCGGCGCGCGCCTGGGCGTTGGGGCGTGGGGCGGGGACACCCGAGCACCAGGGCGGCGACGCGAGCGCGCATAGACGTTGGGGCGCGGGCAGTGGCGCCGGAGCGCGAGGCGGTGACGTGGGGAGTGCCTGGGCACGGATGCGCCGGGGCGGGACGGGGCAAGGGGGCGGTGGCACGGGGTGGCGGCGCAGATGCGCCGGAGCGCGCGCTCGGATGATGTGGCGTAACACGCCGGAAGGGCCCCGCGGATCGGTGTCCGTGGGGCCCTTCCTGGGGGTGTGTCAGTTGTTCACGGAGGCGTTGCCGAACGTCGGGTTCAGCAGGCCGATCACGTTGACGCTGTTTCCCGTGGCGTTGACCGGGACCTGGACCGGGACCTGGACCAGGTTGCCCGAGACCACACCCGGGGACTTGGCGGCCAGGCCGTGGGCGCCGGCGTCCGCGCAAGCGGCTCCGGCGGAAGCGCCCGCGGCGAGACCGGCGACGGCGACGGCGAGGCCGGCCTTCTTGGCAATGTTCATGAGAAGTATTCCTCCAGCTGTGGCGATTCGACCCCCAGCCACGGGGTCGCACGCTGTGCAACGGGCAGGCCGGGCGGATGACACGGGCGGGTGTGGCGATGCGCTCGTTCGGATCAACTGGCCTGCGACCGGGGCGGAAACGGGACCGGCCCCCGGGGATACCGGGGGCCGGTGGTCACTGGTGGACCTGAGGCGTACGTCAGTGGTTGACGCCGAGGTTGCCGAAGGCCGGATTGAGCACACCGATGACGTTCACGGTGTTGCCGACGACGTTGACCGGGACGTGGATCGGGGCCTGGATCACGTTGCCCGAGACGACGCCCGGCGAGTGCACGGCCTGGCCGTCCGCGTGCGCGTCGGTGGCGGAGGCCATACCGGCACCGGCGGCGACGAGCCCACCGGCAACCATCGATACGGCCGCGACCCTCTTCAGCTTCTTCACTTCTTGACCCTCCTAGGCGATCACTGCGACGAACCGCCGCAGCACGCACTGGAGAACGCCGGAGCCTCGCGCAGGATGCGCCATTCGGGGGACATACACACGACAGTATGAATCTCAGCCCGGAACGGAACCATCCGTATTGCCGTCCCGGAACCGCTTGCCGTCACGGAACCGCTTGCCGCCCCTGCGCGCTTCAGCCGGCCGCCCCATGGCGTACGGCCCACAGCGCGGCCTGGGTGCGGTCCGCCAGGTCGAGCTTCATCAGGATGTTGGACACATGGGTCTTGACCGTCTTCTCGGAGAGGACGAGGGCGCGGGCGATCTCGCGGTTCGACCGGCCGTCCGCGATCAGGCCGAGCACCTCGCGCTCCCGCTCGGTCAGGGAATTGCCTCTCCCCTGCCCGCCGTTGGTCTCCTCCTGCGAGAGCAGGGCGTCGGCCACCTCCGGCTGGAGCAGCACATGGCCCGCGTGCACCGCGCGGATGGCGCCGGCCAGGGCGTCCGGGTCGACGTCCTTGTAGACGTACCCGGCGGCGCCCGCGCGCAGGGCGGGGACCACGGTGCGCTGCTCGGTGAAGCTGGTGACGATGAGCACGCGCGCGGGGTTGGCGAGCTCGCGCAGCTTGCGCAGGGCCTCCACGCCGTCCATGCCGGGCATCTTGACGTCCATCAGGACGACGTCCGGCTTCAGCTCCTCGGTACGGGCGACGCCCTCGGCGCCGTCGGACGCCTCCCCCACGACCTCGATGTCGTCCTGGACCTCGAGGAACGTGCGCAGCCCTCGGCGGACGACCTGGTGGTCGTCGACCAGCAGCACCCGGATCCTGTTGTCAGCCACCGGGGACCTCCATCTCGATCGTGGTGCCCTTGCCGGGCTCCGATTCCACCGTCAGACGGCCGCCGACGGCACTGGACCGGTCCCGCATCGAGACCAGGCCGAGGTGGCGGCCTGCGTGCCGGACCGCCTTCGGTTCGAAGCCGCTGCCGTCGTCGGTGACGCGCAGGACGGCTCCGGGGCCATGCTTGTCGAGCGTCACACGGACGTGCTCGGCGCCCGAGTGGCGCAGCGCGTTGTGCAGCGCCTCCTGGGCGACGCGGAGCATGGCCTCCTCCTGGGCGGCGGGCAGGGCGCGAATGCCGGCGCAGTCGAAGGTGACGTGGGCCGAGTGGGCGCGGTCGAGGACCTGGATCTGGGTGCGCAGCGTGGCGACCAGGCCGTCCTCGTCGAGCGCGGCGGGGCGCAACTCCACTACGGCGGCGCGCAGTTCTTCGGCGGCTTCGGCGGCCAGCTCGGCCACGTGCTGCAACTCGCCCTTGGCGCGGGACGGGTCGCGGTCGACGAGGGCCGCGGCGGCCTGGGCGGTCAGGCGCAGGGAGAAGAGCTTCTGGCTGACGGCGTCGTGCAGTTCGTGGGCGAGGCGCGAGCGCTCCTCGGCGATGGTGAGCTCGCGGCTGCGCTCGTACAGGCGGGCGTTCGTGAGGGCGATGGCGGCGTGCTGGGCGAGGATCGTCAGCAGTTCCTCGTCCTCCATGGTGAAGCCGCAACCTCCTTGTGGCTTCGGGCACTTCTTGTTGGCGAGGAAGAGGGCGCCGATGACCTCGTCCCCGTCCCGGACGGGCAGGCCGAGGAAGTCCGACATGTCGGGGTGCGCGGACGGCCAGCCCTCGAAGCGCGGGTCCTTGCGCACGTCACCCAGGCGCTCGGTCTTCGCGTCGCGCAGCATCGCGGCGAGGATGCCGTGCTGGCGCGGTAGCGGGCCGATGGCCTTCCACTGCGCGTCGCTGACACCGTCGACGACGAACTGGGCGAAGCCTCCGTGGTCGTCCGGCACTCCGAGGGCCGCGTACTCGGCGTCGAGCAGCTCTCGGGCCGACGCGACGATCGTCTTGAGGACGTCGCGCACCTCGAGGTGTCTGCTCATGGCCAGCAGCGCGGAACTCACCGCGGAGAGGCCTGATCGTGGGCCGTGACTCATGACCTCAAGGTACCGGCGGGGTGTGACAGCGCGTATCGGACCTGTGGCGGCCGCCTTCTGGTCCGGTGGACGTAGGGCGAAGGGCCCCGGTGAGGTGCGGCCCGCGGACGAGGCGCCGGGGGCGGGTGGGTTCCTACGTTGGAGGCGGATCGAAGCACGTACGGCACAAGGGCGGCCCGACGGGCCCGAGGGGACGGATGTCATGCCGGTGGCGATCATCACGGGGGCTTCGAAGGGGCTCGGCCGCGCGCTCGCCGTGGCTCTCGCGCGGCGCGGCTGGGATCTGGTGCTCGACGCCAGGTCCGGGGCCGCGCTGCGGGAGGCGGCGGACGAGGCGGGTGAGTACGGGACGCGGGTGGAGGCGCTGCCCGGGGATGTCACGGACGCGGCGCACCGCGCGGAGCTGGTGGCGCTGGCGCGCGGTCTCGGGGGCCTCGATCTGCTGGTGAACAACGCGAGCGCGCTGGGGGCCGAGCCGCTGGTGAGCCTCGACGCCCTGCCGCTGGAGGGGCTGCGGCGAGCGCTGGAGGTCAATGTCGTGGCGGCGCTCGGCCTGGTGCAGGAGGCGCTGCCGCCGCTGCGGGAGTCGGCCGGGGGCGCGGTCGTTTCGGTCAGCTCGGACGCTTCGGCGGAGGCGTACGAGACGTGGGGCGGCTACGGCGCTTCGAAGGCGGCGCTCGATCAGCTGTCCGCGGTCCTCGCGGTGGAGGAGCCCGGGCTGCGCGTGTGGGCGGTGGATCCGGGCGACATGCGCACGGATCTCTACCGGGCGGCGGTGCCGCTCGACGACGACTCGGACCGGCCGCTGCCGGAGACGGTGGTGCCGGCGTTCCTGCGGCTCCTTGACGAGCGGCCGGACAGTGGGCGGTATGCCGCCCCCTCTCTTCTTCTGGAGGCGCGGTGACGGTCGCGGTGCGGGTACCGGAGGAGCTGTCGGCCCGGGTGCCGGCGGAGCAGCGTGGGCCCGGCTTGGGCAGGGACTCGGTGCGGCTGCTCGTCTCACGCGGCACGGACGTCACGCACCGGGATTTCGCCCAGCTGCCTGGAGAGCTGCGGGCCGGGGATCTGCTCGTGGTCAACACGTCGCCGACGCTGGCCGCGGCGGTCGACGGGCGGATCGGGCACGCGCGCGTAGTGGTGCATTTCTCGACGCGTGGCGATGACGGGCGCTGGGCCGTCGAGTTGCGGGACCCGGACGGGCATGGCACCACGCGCCCGCGTGCGGGCGGTCCGGAGGGGACAGTGGCGCTGCTCCCCGGAGACGTACGCCTCGTATGGGAGGAACCACTGGCGGCCGGTGCGGCGCGATTGTGGTGGGTGCGGGTCACGGGGGACGTGCCCGCGCTGCTGCGGCGGCACGGCAGGGCCATTCGCTACTCCTATACGGAGCGTGATCAGCCGCTCTCCGTCTATCAGACGGTGTTCGCGCTGCCGTACGCGGACGGGGCGGGCAGTGCGGAGATGCCGAGCGCGGCGCGTCCGTTCACGGCGCGGCTCGTGGCGGAGCTGGTCAGCAGGGGGGTGCAGTTCGCGCCCATCACGCTGCACACGGGGGTGGCGTCGGCGGAGTCGCACGAGCCGCCGTATCCGGAGCCGTTCGAGGTGCCGGAGGCGTCGGCGCGGCTGATCAACGCGGCGAGGGCCGGGGGCGGGCGGGTGGTGGCGATCGGCACGACGGCCGTACGGGCCGTGGAGTCCGCCGCGGGGCCGGACGGGTTGGTGCGGGCGGCCTCGGGCTGGACGGACCTCGTGGTGACGCCGGAGCGCGGGGTGCGGGTGGTGGACGGGCTTCTCACCGGGCTGCACGAGCCCGAGGCCTCACATCTCCTGATGCTGGAGGCCATCGCGGGGACCGCGGCAATCACCCGTACATATGCGGAAGCATTGGGACATTTTTACCTGTGGCATGAGTTCGGGGACGTCAACCTGCTACTTACCGACAAATCCTGTCACGCAGCGCGTTGCGATGGCAACGCTTGGTGAGTTTGTCACGTGCCCGATGTGAGCCCGCGCATAGGACGCACGTCACGTACGAAGGCGGCTAGGAATTGGCTGTGGGCCGCGACACCGGGGCAGGACGGGCGAAACGGACCTCAGTGGGGAGCCTGATCCACTACCCGGCTTCGTACGTCACATGATTGCCACGCAATTTTGCGGCCGCTAACAATGGCTCTCGTTGCTCGACAGCGTGGGCCTCTACCCACAGCGTTCATGACCGAAACATGAGCGGTCCTGCTTTGGACCGGTGAGCGACTTCCCCGATTCGAAGAGGTCCTCCATGTCCAAGCTCAGCTTCTCCGGTCATAGTCCCCTGACGAAGACCCACAAGTTCTCGATCGCCGGTATCGCCACGCTCGGCGCCGCTGCCCTCGCGTTCACGCTGGTGCCGGGCAACTCCCACGCGGAGGCGGAGACGATTTCGGCGGCTCCGGTCGCCTTCGAGGTGGCCGCCGGCAAGCCCCAGATCAAGGATGTCCACGCCAGCGTCACCAACCAGATGGCCACCGCCGACCAGCAGGTCAAGAACGCGGCCGCCAAGCTGAAGGCCGCGCAGGACTCTGCCGCGGTGAAGACGAAGCTCGACGCAGCTGCAAAGACCAAGGCCGAGGCCGCCGCCAAGGTGAAGGCCGAGAAGGACCGCGCCGTCAAGGAGGCCGCCAGCCGCGCCGCCGCCCGCAAGCCGGTCTACGCCAACAACCTGGACGGCTGGATCCGCGAGTCCCTGGACATCATGAAGGCCAAGGGCATACCCGGCTCCTACGAAGGCCTGCACCGCAACATCATCCGCGAGTCGTCCGGCAACCCGATGGCGATCAACAACTGGGACATCAACGCGATCAACGGCATCCCGTCGAAGGGTCTGCTGCAGGTCATCCCGCCGACCTTCGCCGCGTACCACGTCCCCGGTACGTCGTGGAACATCTACAACCCGGTCGCCAACATCACCGCTGCCGCGAACTACGCCGCGGACAAGTACGGCTCGATGGACAACGTGAACAGCGCTTACTGAGGCCCTCCCTGGACCTCAGGGCCTCACTGAACGCCGAAGGGCGGCACCCCGTGCGGGGTGCCGCCCTTCATCCGTGCGCGGGTCACGCTACTTGCGCATGACCTCCGGCTCGTGGCGGCGCAGCAGGCGCGCGACCGCGAAGCCGCAGATGACACCGAGGGCGATCAGGATCGCGAGGTTGATGCCCCACTGGCTCACCGAGTGCTCCCACAGCGGGTCCAGGTCGTTCGGGTGCGCCTGGTCCCACGGCGGCATGAGGTGCGCGAGGTCCAGCGTCGAACCGGCGCCGGCGATGGCCCAGCGCGACGGCATCAGCCAGGCGAACTGCTCGAGGCCCGGCGAACCGTACACCTGGAACAGGATGCCGGTGAAGACGACCTGGACGATGGCGAACATGACCAGGAGCGGCATCGTCTTCTCGGCGGTCTTCACCAGCGAGGAGATGACCAGGCCGAACATCATCGACGTGAAGCCGAGCGCGATGATCACGATGCACAGCTCGACGGCCGGCGGCATCATCAGGCCCTCGGCCGGCAGGTCGCGCGGGACGAAGCCGATGGCGCAGATGATCACGCCCTGGATGGCCGTGACGACGCCGAGGACGATCACCTTCGACATCAGGTACGCCGAGCGGGACAGGCCGGTGGCCCGCTCCCGTTCGTAGATGACGCGTTCCTTGATCAGCTCACGTACGGAGTTGGCCGCGCCCGAGAAGCACATGCCGACCGCGAGGATCAGCATGATCGTGCCGGCGTCGCCGTTGAACCGGGACGGCGGCTTGGGCGGGCCCAGGCCGAAGTCGGCCGGAATCACCGTGCTGACCACGCCGAGGACGGCCGGCAGGATCACCATCAGGCCCAGGAAGCCCTTGTCGGACGCGATCACCGACGTGTAGCGGCGGATCAGGGTCCACAGCTGCGAGCCCCAGCCCTGCGGCTTGGGCGGCTTCATCGCCTGCGGCGGCGGCATGTGTACGGACTGTGCGGCGACGGCGTCGATGTCCGCGGCGTACATCTGGTAGTGCTGCGAGCCCTTCCAGCGGCCCGCCCAGTCGTAGTCGCGGTAGTTCTCGAAGGCGGAGAAGACGTCGGCCCAGGTGCTGTAGCCGAAGAAGTTCAGGGCTTCCTCGGGCGGACCGAAGTACGCCACCGAACCGCCGGGCGCCATCACCAGGAGCTTGTCGCAGATCGCCAGCTCGGCGACCGAGTGCGTGACGACGAGGACCGTGCGGCCGTCGTCGGCGAGGCCGCGCAGGAGCTGCATGACGTCGCGGTCCATGCCCGGGTCGAGGCCGGAGGTCGGCTCGTCCAGGAAGATCAGCGACGGCTTGGTGAGCAGCTCCAGGGCTACGGAGACGCGCTTGCGCTGGCCACCGGAGAGGGAGGTGACCTTCTTCTCCTTGTGGATGTCCAGCTTGAGCTCGCGCAGCACCTCGTCGATGCGCTGCTCGCGCTCCTGCTCGCTGGTGTCCGAGGGGAAGCGCAGCTTGGCCGCGTACTTGAGGGCCTTCTTGACGGTCAGTTCCTTGTGCAGGATGTCGTCCTGCGGGACCAGACCGATGCGCTGGCGCAGCTCGGCGAACTGCTTGTACAGGTTCCGGTTGTCGTAGAGCACGTCGCCCTTGTTGGCGGGCCGGTAGCCGGTGAGCGCCTTGAGCAGGGTGGACTTGCCGGAGCCCGAGGGGCCGATGACCGCGATGAGCGATTTCTCCGGGACGCCGAAGGAGACGTCCTTGAGGATGTCCTTGCCGCCGTCGACCGTCACCGTCAGATGGCGGGCGGAGAAGGAGACCTCACCGGTGTCGACGAACTCCTCGAGGCGGTCGCCGACAAGGCGGAACGTCGAGTGGCCGACGCCGACGATGTCGTTCGGGCCGAGCAGCGCGGAGCCGCCCTTGGCGATCGGCATACCGTTGACGTACGTGCCGTTGTGCGAACCGAGGTCACGGATCTCGTAGCGGCCGTCGGGCGTCGCGTGGAACTCGGCGTGCAGGCGCGAGACCTGGAGGTCGGAGACCACCAGTTCGTTCTCGAGCGCACGGCCGATGCGCATCACGCGGCCGAGGGCCAGCTGGTGGAACGTGGTGGGGCTGCGGTCGCCGTAGACCGGCGGCGCCCCCGCGGCACCGCCGGGCCCCTGCTGGGGCGGGATGTTGTGCGCCTGCTGGGGCGGGATGTTGTGCGCCTGCTGCGGCTGCTGCCAGCCCTGCTGGGCGGGCATCTGCTGCTGCGGCGGGGCGTGGTGCGCCCAGCCGGCGTCACCACCCTGCGGCGCGGCGTGCGGCTGCTGAGCCGGTGCCTGCTGCGGATGGGTCTGCTTCTGGACCTGCTGGGCCGCCGGCACGGCCGCGCCGGCGGCGCTGCCCGAGAGGTTGACCCGCGGGCCGTCCGTCGCGTTGCCGAGGTGCAGCGTCGAGCCCGGGCCGATCTCCATCTGATGGATCCGCTGGCCCTGCACGAACGTGCCGTTGGTGGAGCCGTGGTCCTCGATGACCCAACTGCGGCCGCCCCAGCTGATCGTGGCGTGACGCCAGGAGACCCTGGCATCGTCGATCGCGACGTCCCCCTGCGGATCACGTCCGAGGGTGTATGGCCTGGACGGGTCGAGCGTCCAGGTCCTTCCATTCAATTCCAGTACGAGTTCCGGCACTCCATGCCCCACTGAGTTGTCCCCCGAGCTAGCCCCCATCTTGGGGAGTCTAGGGATGTCGAACATCGTGGGGAACTATTTCAGGCGGAGCCCCCTGACCGAAAGTCGGGCCTTGAGGCGGGCCTTGTGAAGACTGCCTGCGCGCCTGTACGCCCGCCCCGTTGACGCGGCAGAAACAGCCCCGGAGAGTGGTAAGCGCCCACAAGTGCCTACGGATCATGCGCGAATGGGACATCCGATACATCGCGGTACGGATCGGGGGCCCTGATGGAGACCGTTGTGCGGGGGAGCCGACGCGAGGGCGTGTGCTGGAGCGACGTACTGCTCTCCGCAGTCGCCTCCGTGAGCTGGGCATTCATCGGGATGGCCGCGGTCGCCGCGGTCGGCCTCCATCTGCTCGGTGCGGATTCCGTGGGTTCGCTCGGCCCGATGACGGCCGCGGTCGTGGCACTTGGGGTGGGTGGGAAAGTCACGCCGTCGGGAGACGTCTCAGCCTTCGGACTGGACGGCGCGCAGGCCCGCACGGCGATCGATATCGCGCCGCTCGGTGTGGGCCTGACGGGCGCCCTGCTGCTCAGCTGGATCTTCCTGCATTCCCTGCGTGGGACGGGAGTTGAGGTTTCGCCGGCAGAACTCGCGGCACGCGCGGGGAGCTTGGCGGCCCTGTTCCTGGCGATGCTCGCAGGGCTCGCCTGGGCGGGTCACGACCTCATCACGATTGACGGCGGGAAGCTCGGGCTCGACCGGATACCGGACGGCGATCTGCCGGGCGGCATCAAGGACAAGCTGCCGGGCGGTCTCGACCTCGGAGGGCTGCTGCCGGACCACATCGGCGGCCTCGTGGACGCGAAGGCGACCGTCGGGTTCACCGTCGAGAGCGGGGCCTCACTGCTGGGCGGCGCTGCATGGGTGTTCGGCGTCCTGCTGATCGCCCTGCTCGCGTCGCGCCGGGCGCCGCTCCCCCGCGCCCTCGACGCGGTGCACCGGGTGGCCCGTCCCGCCGTGTCGTCGCTGGTCACAGTGTTACTGGTGGCGGTTGCCGCCGGGCTCGCGACGGCGGCGTACGCGATGATCGGCGACGCCCGTCCGGGGCGGATCGCGGGCGCCGCTCTGCTCGGGGCGCCCAACGGGGTGTGGCTCGGCATTCCCCTCGGCCTCCTCGTTCCCTGGGACGGCAAGGCGACGGGCGCGCTCGCGCAGGCCCTTCCTCATCCCGTCGACGAGCTGCTGCGGATGCGCACGAACGAGCCTGTGACACTGAGCCGTCTCGCCGAACTGGACGGCAGGGTATGGCTGTTGGCCCTCGCGACCGTTCTGATGATGGTGCTCGCGGGCGTGCTGACCGCCGTACGGACACCGGCCGTGACCGGCGGGCCCGGGGCGTCGCGGCCGATGGGGGTTGCCGCCTTCGCCGGGCGGTGCGCGCTGCGGCTCGGGGTCGTCACGGCGCTCGGCCTGCCGCTGCTCGTGCGACTGACGGACGTGTCGGCGAACGCATCCCTGTCCGTGCTCGGCTTCGACGCGTTCGGGGCCGGGATCGAGCTCCACGGACATCTCGCCATGGCACTGCTGCTCGGGGCCGCTTGGGGAGCGGGGGCGGGGGCGGTGGGGGCGCTGCTCGCTTACGGGGCGGGTGCGGCGGGGCGGCATGCGGCAGTGCTGGGCGGTGCGGAACGGGAGGATCGGGGGGATCGGGGGGATCGGGGGGATCGGCAGGTGTTGGGGGAGCTGGAGGAATGGGGGAACGGTGTGGTCCGGCGCGGCCGGCCCGAGGATGCGGGGCCGTACCGGCCGAGCGCTCCGTACCGGGCGTCGCCGGACGGGACCAACCCTTATCTGAATCTGAAGCCGCCGGATGATCGCTCGGGCGAGCCGCCGGATGATCGCTCGGGCGAGCAGTCGGATGATCGCTCGGGCGAGCAGTCGGACGAGCGGTCTGGCGAGCAGTCGGGCCATCGACAGGACGATTCACCGGTTGATGTGTCCGGTGCGCCGACGATGGTCGGGCCGGTCAGGCCACCGGTGCCGCGGCGTCCGCGGGGGCGGCCCGGGGCGGGGGCCGGGTCCGGGTCCGGGTCCGGGTCCGGGTCCGGCAAGGGCCGATGGCCCGTACCGCCGCCCCCGCCTCCCCCACCACCACTGCCGCACTCGCCACCCTCGCCATCGCAGTCGTCGCCGGAGGAAGAAGGGCCGCCCCCACCCCGGAGGGGCCCGCGCGGCTGAGTCGAGTACGGGCCGCGGAGGGTGAACCGGCCGGTCGGAGGGCACGCCGCACATGTCCGCCACGCGGACCACCGCCGCGCCCCGTGACACGGGCCGGATAACGTGGGACCACCATGAGTGCTTCGCAGCCCCGCCACCCCGCTGACGTCCCGGTCGCAGTTCCGGACGACGTCCCGACGCTCCTCGTCAAGATATTCGGCAAGGACCGCCCCGGCATCACCGCCGGGCTCTTCGACACCCTCGCCGCCTACTCCGTCGATGTCGTCGACATCGAGCAGGTCGTCACCCGTGGCCGCATCGTGCTGTGCGCCCTGGTCACGGAGCCGCCCCCCGGCCTCGAGGGCGATCTGCGGGCCACCGTCCACAGCTGGGCGGAGTCCATGCGGATGCAGGCCGAGATCATCTCGGGCATCGGCGACAACCGTCCGCGCGGGCTCGGCCGCTCCCTCGTCACCGTGCTCGGCCACCCGCTGACCGCGGAGACGACGGCCGCCATCGCCGCCAGGATCACCGGCACCGGCGGCAACATCGACCGTATCTTCCGGCTCGCGAAGTACCCCGTGACCGCGGTCGAGTTCGCCGTTTCCGGCACCGAGACCGAGCCGTTGCGCACCGCGCTCGCGACGGAGTCGGCGGCACTCGGCGTCGACGTCGCCGTCGTCGCGGCCGGCCTGCACCGGCGCGCCCAGCGCCTCGTCGTGATGGACGTCGACTCAACGCTCATCCAGGACGAGGTCATCGAGCTCTTCGCGGCCCACGCCGGCTGCGAGGACAAGGTCGCCGAGGTCACCGCGGCGGCGATGCGGGGCGAGCTGGACTTCGAGCAGTCGCTGCACGCGCGGGTCGCGCTGCTCGCCGGGCTCGACGCGTCGGTCGTCGACAAGGTCCGCACCGAAGTACGGCTCACGCCCGGCGCGCGGACCCTGATCCGGACGCTGAAGCGGCTCGGCTATCAAGTAGGCGTCGTCTCGGGCGGGTTCACCCAGGTCACGGACGATCTGCAGGACCGGCTCGGGCTCGACTTCGCCCAAGCCAACACCCTGGAGATCGTCGACGGAAAGCTGACCGGACGGGTCACCGGCGAGATCGTGGACCGCGCGGGCAAGGCGCGGCTGCTGCGCCGGTTCGCCGCGGAGGCCGGGGTGCCGCTCGCACAGACCGTGGCGATCGGCGACGGCGCCAACGATCTCGACATGCTGAACGCGGCGGGGCTCGGCGTCGCCTTCAACGCGAAGCCCGTGGTCCGCGAGGCCGCGCACACCGCGGTGAACGTGCCGTTCCTCGACACCGTCCTCTACCTCCTCGGCATCACCCGGGAAGAGGTCGAGGCGGCGGACGCCCACGACGACTGAGCCGGTCGATGCCCACAACGACTGACCCAATCAATATCCACAACGACTGACCCGGTCGACGCGGACGATCACTGACGCCGGCGGGCCCCGGCACCTATGGGTACCGGGGCCCGCCGGCGTATCACCGTCCGGCCGCCGATCAGCCGGTCAGCGGGTCACTCGGACGGCGCCCAGTAGTCGACGAGGGTGGCGGTGCCCGGCTCGAGGGACTTCCAGGGACCGGTGAAGGACAGGACCGCGTAGGCGGAGGTCGGGAAGCCGCGCCGGGCCATCCGCTCCCCCGCGTCGCCCTCGGCCTCCCCGGAGAGGATCTCGGCGAGCCCCTGGATCCCGGGGTTGTGGCCGACCAGCACCGCGTTCCGCACGTTGTCCGGGGTCTCGTTCAGCACGGCGATGAGCTCACCGGGCGAGGCATCGTAGATCCGCTCCTCGTACACCGTCCTGGGCCGGTGGGGCAGCTCGTGGACGGCGAGCTTCCACGTCTCGCGGGTCCTCGCGGCGGTCGAGCAGAGGGCCAGGTCGAGGTCGATACCGGAGTCGGCGAGCTTACGGCCGGCGACGGGGGCGTCTTTTCGGCCCCTCTCGGCGAGCGGCCTCTCGTGGTCGGAGACCTGGGGCCAGTCCGCTTTCGCATGCCGGAAAAGGACAATCCTGCGGGGTTCTGCGACGCTCATGGGTCCCAGCTTCGCATGAAACCGGCCACGGGGCGCAGGGAGTTGACGCGCTCGACCTGCACGGGTGACGCGCCTCGTGGGCCGCTCACGGGGCCGTGTGCAGCACCGCCTGCTGGATGCGGTCGAGGAGCCGGCCGACCGCCGGGTCGCCGGTCGCGGCGTGCGCGTCGGCCGGGTTGAGTATCAGGAGCAGGAGCACGGCGAAGGTGATCGCGGGCAGAGCGATCGCCCACCACGGGAGCCTGACGTCGACGCCGCCCGCTCGGGCCGGGTGGGGCCGGGTGTGCGTAGGGGCCGACATGACGCCTCCGGTGTCCTCGAGATGCACGGTGCCGTGGTCCGCGGTGCTCGCGGTCACATCTCGAATTTACGGAAGGCCGGGCCCTCAACCCATCCGGTGATCCACCCAGTTGACCCTGACACTGGCCCCCTAGGGGATGGGGGTGCCAGCACCACCATCCCCGGCCGCGAACGGGCCGGGGACCGCTGTCACGGCGAGGCGGCGACCGCGATGGCGGCGACGGTCACGGTGAGGCGATCGAGGCGATGACCGCGATGATCACGGTGATGGCCAGCATCGAGCCGAGCACGATGAGGAGCTTCTTCTGGCCGTTCTGGGGGTTCGGGTCGAGCACAGGCGACATGCGGTCAGTCTCGCACCCTTTGCCCCGGCTCCCGGAGCCGGGGTGGGCCCGGAGCCAGGGTGAGCCCGGAGCCAGGGTGAGCCCGCGGCCGATGTCAGGCCGCCCCGGCGGGGGCGGCCTCAGCGGGGGCGGCCTCGTCCTCGACCGTACGGTTGCGGCCGGCGATGATTCCCACCACGATCTGCGGCACCATCAGGGCCGCCATGAGCGCGATCGGGACACCCCAGCCGCCGCTGTGCTGGTAGAGCACGCCGACGAGCAGCGGTCCCGGGATCGAGATCAGATAGCCGGTGCTCTGGGCGAAGGCGGAGAGCTTGGCGACGCCCGTGCCGGTCCGCGCCCGCATGCCGACCATCGTCAGGGCGAGCGGGAAGGCGCAGTTGGAGATGCCGAGGAGGACGGCCCACGCCCAGGCGCCGCCGGAGGGGGCGAAGTAGAGGCCCGCGTAACCGGCGAGGCCGCACACGCCGAGGGCGATCACGATGGGGCCCTGGCTGGGCAGGCGCGTGGCGAGGCGCGGGATGACGAAGGCGAGCGGTACGCCCATCGCCATGGTGACGGCGAGCAGCACGCCCGCGGTGCCCGCGGAGACTCCGGCGTCGCGGAAGATCTGCGCCATCCAGCCCATGGTGATGTAGGCGGCGGTGGCCTGGAGGCCGAAGAAGACCGCGAGCGCCCAGGCGGTGCGGCTGCGCGTGATGCGCAGACCGTCGTCCTTCTGCGGGGTGCCCGCGGTGGCACCGCCCTTGGCGCCCCGTTCCCGTGCGAGCGGGACCCACGGCACGACGGCGGCCACGGCGAGCGCCGCCCAGACGGCGAGTCCGCTCTTCCAGTTGCCGCCGAGCGCGTCCGTCATGGGCACGGTCACGGCCGCCGCGAGGGAGGTGCCGAGCGCGAGGGCCATCGAGTAGAGGCCGGTCATGGAGCCCACGCGGTCGGGGAACCAGCGCTTGACGATCACCGGCATGAGGACGTTGCTGACCGCGATGCCCATGAGGGCCAGGGCGCTGGCGACGAGGAAGCCGACGGTGCTGCCGGTGAACGGGCGGATGACCAGACCGGCGGCGATCGCGACCATGCCGGCGCACACGACGGCGCCGGGGCCGAAGCGGCGGGCGAGCCGGGGCGCCATCACTCCGAAGATCGCGAAACAGAGCGGCGGTACGGAGGTGAGGAGGCCGGCGACGCTGCCGCTCATGCCGAGCCCGTCACGCACCTCTTCGAGGAGGGCGCCGAGGCTGGTGATGGCGGGTCGCAGGTTCAGCGCCGCGAGGACGATGCCCACCATCATCAGGCGCACGGCCCACGCGCGCGTGGGGGCTGTTTTCGCTTCGGGTGCGCTCGTGGTCCGTATCGGGGTCTGGGTCATCGTCGGGGTTTCCTCACTTGCCATGCCCCCATCTTAGAATCATGGGATGATTGGGTGTCCAATCGGATTGCGTCACACTTCGCGCGGCCCCCGCCCGCGCCCGTTTCTGCCCGCCCCCGCCCCGGTTCGCCCCGGACATCGCACCAAGGACCGTCATGCCGCTGACCTCCCCCAGGCGTTCGGCTCTCTCCGAGCAGGTCATCGCCGAACTGCGCGCCCAGATCTCGTCGGGCGAGTGGCCGGTGGGCTCCCGCATCCCGACCGAGCCCGAGCTGGTCGAGCAGCTCGGCGTCGCTCGCAACACGGTGCGTGAGGCCGTGCGCGCGCTCGCCCACAACGGCCTGCTCGACATCCGGCAGGGCTCGGGCACCTACGTCGTCGCGACCAGCGAGCTGGCGGGCGTGATGCAGCGCAGGTTCGCCGACGCCGACCCCCGGCACATCGCCGAACTGCGTTCGACCCTGGAGTCCAGCGCCGCGAGTCTTGCCGCGCAGCGCCGTACCGAGCGCGAACTCAAGCAGCTCGACGCGCTGATGGTGCGCCGGGAGGACGCCTGGGCGTCGGGCGACGCGGAGGCGTTCGTGGCGGCCGACGCGACGTTCCACCTGGCGGTCGTGGCCGCGTCCCACAACGACGTCATGACGGCGATGTACGCGGACCTCGGCGAGGTCCTGCGGGACGTCCTGCGCGTGGACGTGGGTGAGGAGCTGACACCCGAGAACCACATGGACCACACGAGTCTGCTCGACGCGATCCGGGTGGGCGACGCGGAGGCCGCCGCGGCGGAGGCGGCGCGCTACCCGTTCCTGTGCCTGCCGGGCCGGCCGGCCACTCAATGAGCCCGAGCACAAACCCAGCGCCTGGAGCGCCTGGCCCCTGTACCGCTGTACCTGCCGGCGCCTAGCCGTCGACCTTGGCGTGGCTGATCCAGGCCGAGCGGACCTCTTTCCAGCACCGGCCGGTGAGCCGCACGGTCTCCGCGGCCTCTGCCCGGACCTGTCCGCCGTCGCTGTCTATGTCCCACCAGCGCTCACACTCGACGTGGAGGCTGACCGCGTCGGTCGCCGGATACGGGTTGTGGCAGTACGCCGTCACCTCCGAACCGGCGACAGCCACCCGGCAGTCAGCCCCGAAGGGTTCGGTCCTGCGGTCGTCCCCGGCGTCGGCCACGCGCGCGTGGGGCGCGGTCCGGGCGGGGTGGGAAGCGGCGTCGTACGGCACCGCGATGAGGAGTACGAGAGCTGCGAGTACCGGGGCACCGCGCTGGAACAGGCGCACAAGGGGGACCTCCTCGGCCGTACGGGAGAGGGGGAACGAACGCCTTCCCAGCCTGCGCGCCCACCCCGCGCGCCCGCCCGGCCGGTGGGCCGAACGGGTGACGCCCCGCCTCCCGCGCGGTGCGGGAAACGGGGCGTCGGCCACGTACAGGTGTACGGGTGATCAGGCGCCGATCGCGTGCAGACCGCCGTCGACGTGGATGATCTCGCCGGTGGTCTTCGGGAACCAGTCGCTCAGGAGGGCGACGATGCCCTTGCCGGCCGGCTCCGGGTCCTCCAGCTTCCACTCCAGCGGGGAACGGCTGTCCCAGACGGCGGCGAGCTCGCTGAAGCCGGGGATCGACTTCGCGGCCATGGAGCCGATCGGACCCGCCGAGATCAGGTTGCAGCGGATGTCCTGCTTGCCCAGGTCACGCGCCATGTAGCGGCTGGTGGCCTCCAGCGCGGCCTTGGCCGGGCCCATCCAGTCGTACTGCGGCCAGGCGAACTGCGCGTCGAAGGTGAGGCCGACGACGGACCCGCCCTCGGTCATCAGCGGCAGCAGCGCGGTGGTCAGTGACTTCAGGGAGAAGGCGGAGACGTGCATGGCGGTGGCCACGGACTCGAACGGCGTGTTGAGGAAGTTGCCGCCGAGCGCGTCCTGCGGCGCGAAGCCGATGGAGTGCACGACGCCGTCGAGCCGGTCGCCAAGGTGCTCACGGACCTGGCCCTCCAAGCGCGCGAGGTGCTCGTCGTTCGAGACGTCGAGCTCCAGGACCTTGACCTTGTCGGGCTGGGGCAGCTTCTTGGCGATGCGCTCGGTGAGCGTCGGCCGCGGCCACGCGGTGAGGATGATCTCCGCACCCTGCTCCTGGGCCAGCTTCGCAGCGTGGAAGGCGATGGAGGACTCCATCAGCACACCGGTGATCAGGACGCGCTTGCCCTCGAGAATTCCGCTCATGGTGATCAGTGACCCATGCCCAATCCGCCGTCGACGGGAATGACGGCTCCAGTGATGTACGAGGCGTCGTCCGAGGCGAGGAACCGCACCGTCGCGGCGATCTCCTCGGGCTGCGCGTAGCGGCCGAGCGGCACTTGCTTCACGATGCCCTCTCGCTGCTCGTCGGTGAGCGCCTTGGTCATGTCGGTGTCGACGAAACCGGGCGCGACGACGTTGAAAGTGAGGTTGCGCGACCCGAGCTCACGGGCGAGGGAGCGCGCGAACCCGACCAGACCAGCCTTCGACGCGGCGTAGTTCGCCTGTCCCGCGGAGCCGAGGAGGCCGACCACGGAGGAGATCAGCACGACGCGGCCCTTCTTGGCGCGCAGCATGCCGCGGTTGGCACGCTTCACGACCCGGAAGGTGCCGGTGAGGTTGGTGTCGAGGACCGACGTGAAGTCGTCCTCGGACATGCGCATCAGGAGCTGGTCCTTGGTGACGCCGGCGTTGGCCACGAGGACCTCGACGGGACCGTGCTTCTCCTCGATCTCCTTGTAGGCCTGCTCCACCTGCTCGCTGTCAGTGATGTCGCACTTGACGGCGAGGAAGCCGGCCTTCTCCAGCTCGGCCGCGTCGCCCGAGCGGTATGTGATCGCGACCTTGTCGCCGGAGTCGGCGAATGCACGGGCGATAGCGAGGCCGATGCCCCGGTTTCCTCCGGTGACGAGAACCGAGCGGCTCAACGGATCACCCTTTCGATAGCGGGTCTGGTACCTCGAAAACCTATCGGTACCGCATGGGATACGGAGAATCGGTCACCGACAGTGGCGCCGGACAGTCACTGTCGGATCCCTACAGAAAAATGTGGCCGCGGGGCCCGTCGACGCGACATGATCGGGGCTGACCGGTGCCCGCACGCGGAAACGGCCGGCGACCAAGACTCCTGACAGCGCCTCCGACAGCAGGGAGAACATCCGTGCCCCATTCGATCGATGAAGCCTTCACGGCGCTGCCGCTGCGGGCCCTCGCCGATGCCGCGCTGGCCCGCGCGCGGGCCCTCGGCGCCGACCACGCGGACTTCCGCCTGGAGCGGGTGCGCAGCGCGGAGCGCCGGCTGCGGGACGCGCGGCCCGCGGGCTCGTCGGACACCACGGACCTGGGGTACGCGGTGCGGGTCGTGCACGGCGGCACGTGGGGCTTCGCGTCCGGCGTCGATCTGACGATGGACGCCGCCGCGAAGGTGGCGTCGCAGGCCGTCGCGATGGCGAAGCTGTCGGCGCAGGTGATCAAGGCCGCGGGTTCGGACGAGAGAGTGGAGCTGGCCGCCGAGCCGGTGCACGAGGACCGGACGTGGGTGTCCTCGTACGAGATCGATCCGTTCTCCGTGCCGGACGAGGAGAAGGCCGGGCTGCTCGCCGACTGGAGTGCGCGGCTGCTCGCCGCGGACGGCGTCGACCATGTGGACGCCTCGGTGCTCACGGTGCACGAGAACAAGTTCTACGCCGATACGGCGGGGACGGTGACGACGCAGCAGCGAGTGCGGCTGCATCCGCAGCTCACAGCAGTCGCCGTGGACGGGTCGAGCGGCGAGTTCGACTCGATGCGGACGCTTGCGCCGCCGGTGGGCCGGGGCTGGGAGTACCTCACCGGGACCGGCTGGGACTGGGAGCGCGAGCTGGCGGAGATCCCGGAGCTGCTCGCCGAGAAGATGCGGGCGCCCAGCGTCGAGGCGGGCCTGTACGACCTCGTGGTCGACCCGTCCAACCTGTGGCTGACCATCCACGAGTCGATCGGACACGCGACCGAGCTGGACCGTGCGCTCGGCTACGAGGCGGCGTACGCGGGCACGTCCTTCGCCACGTTCGACCAGCTCGGGAAGCTCAGGTACGGCTCCGAGATCATGAACGTGACGGGTGACCGCACCGCCGAGCACGGCCTCGCGACCATCGGGTACGACGACGAGGGCGTCGCCGGGCAGTCCTGGGACCTGGTCAGGGACGGGACGCTCGTCGGCTACCAGTTGGACCGCCGCATCGCGAAGCTGACGGGCTTCGACCGGTCGAACGGCTGCGCCTACGCGGACTCCCCCGGCCATGTGCCCGTCCAGCGCATGGCGAACGTGTCGCTCCAGCCGGACCCGGGCGGCCTGTCGACCGAGGATCTGATCGGGGGCGTCGACCGCGGGATCTACGTCGTCGGCGACCGGTCCTGGTCGATCGACATGCAGCGCTACAACTTCCAGTTCACGGGTCAGCGGTTCTACCGCATCGAGAACGGGCGGCTCGCCGGGCAGCTGCGCGATGTCGCGTACCAGGCCACGACCACCGATTTCTGGGGTTCGATGGCGGCGGTCGGCGGCCCGCAGACGTACGTACTGGGCGGCGCGTTCAACTGCGGCAAGGCCCAGCCGGGACAGGTCGCGGCGGTGTCGCACGGCTGCCCGTCCGCCCTCTTCAAGGGCGTGAACATTTTGAACACCACGCAGGAGGCCGGGCGATGAGTTCTATGAGTCCTCGAACCAACAAGCCGCACGAGATCGTCGAGCGTGCCCTCGAACTGTCCTCGGCCGACGGCTGCGTGGTCATCGCCGACGAGACGTCCACCGCCAATCTGCGCTGGGCCGGTAACGCGCTCACGACGAACGGGGTGACGCGCGGGCGCACCCTCACCGTCATCGCGACCGTCGACGGCAAGGAGGGCACGGCCTCCGGAGTCGTCTCCCGCTCGGCCGTGACCGCGGACGACCTCGAACCACTGGTGCGGGCCGCCGAGGCCGCCGCCCGGGGTGCGGCGCCCGCCGAGGACGCCGGGCCGCTGGTCTCCGGAAGTCCGCACTCCCCCGACTTCACGGACGCGCCCGCCGAGACCTCGTCGGCCGTCTTCGCGGACTTCGCGCCCGCCCTGGGCGAGTCGTTCGCCCGCGCCCACGCGGGAGGCCGTGAGCTGTACGGCTTCGCCAACCACGAGCTCGTGTCCAGCTATCTCGGTACGTCGACGGGCCTGCGCCTGCGGCACGACCAGCCGAACGGGACGCTGGAGGTGAACGCGAAGTCGCCGGACCGGACGCGTTCCGCGTGGGCCGGCCGCTCGACGCGTGACTTCAAGGACGTCGACCCGGGCGCGCTCGACGCCGAGCTGGCACAGCGCCTCGACTGGGCGCGCCGCCGCGTCGAGCTGCCCGCAGGCCGCTACGAGACGCTGCTGCCGCCGACCGCGGTCGCCGATCTGCTGGTCTACCAGATGTGGTCGGCGGCGGCCCGGGACGCCGTCGAGGGCCGGACCGTCTTCAGCAAGCCCGGCGGCGGCACGCGCGTCGGCGAGCGGCTGACGGAGCTGCCACTGACACTGCGCAGCGACCCGAACGAGCCGGGCCTGGAGTCGGCGCCGTTCGTCCTCGCCCATGCCTCGGGCGACAGCGCCTCCGTCTTCGACAACGGTCTTCCGCTGACGGCGACGGACTGGGTGCGCGAGGGCGAGCTCGCCCGTCTGACGGCGACGCGGCACAGCGCGGGCCTCACCGGTCTCCCGGTGGCACCCGCGATCGACAACCTCATCCTGGACGGCGGCGAGGACCGCTCGCTGGACGAGATGGTCGCGGCCACCGGGCGCGGGCTGCTCCTGACCTGCCTCTGGTACATCCGCGAGGTCGATCCGGCGACGCTTCTCCTGACCGGGCTGACCCGGGACGGGGTGTACCTCGTGGAGGACGGCGAGGTGGTGGGCGAGGTGAACAACTTCCGGTTCAACGAGTCGCCCGTCGACCTGCTGGGGCGCGCGGTGGAGGCCGGGCGGACGGAGAAGACGCTGCCCCGGGAGTGGAGCGACTGGTTCACCAGGGCTGCCATGCCGGCCCTGCGGGTGCCGGACTTCAACATGAGCTCGGTCAGCCAGGGCGTCTGACCCCGTAACCTGGTCGGGCAGCATCCATGTCATCCAAGGAGATACGAGAACCGTGACGGACATCGTCGACGAACTTCAGTGGCGCGGCCTGCTGGCCCTGTCCACTGACGAGGACGCATTGCGCAAGGCGTTCGCGGACGGTCCCCTCACGTTCTATTGCGGGTTCGACCCGACCGCGCCGAGTCTCCACCTCGGCAACCTGGTCCAGATCCTCACCATGCGCCGGATCCAGCTCGCGGGGAACCTCCCGCTGGGTCTGGTCGGCGGGGCCACCGGCCTGATCGGCGACCCGAAGCCGAACGCTGAGCGGACGCTGAACGCCCCGGAGACGGTGGCGCTGTGGGTCGAGCGGCTGCGCGGGCAGATCGAGCGGTTCCTCGACTTCGAGGGCCCGTACGCCGCCCGCATGGTCAACAACCTGGACTGGACCTCGGGTCTGTCGGCGATCGACTTCCTGCGGGACATCGGCAAGTACTTCCGCGTCAACAAGATGATCGCCAAGGAGGCCGTCTCCCGACGGCTCAACTCCGACGCGGGCATCAGCTACACCGAGTTCAGCTACCAGATCCTCCAGGGCATGGACTTCATGGAGCTGAACCGCCGGTACGGCTGCACGCTGCAGACCGGCGGCAGCGACCAGTGGGGAAACCTCACCGCGGGCACCGACCTGATCCACCGGGTCGAGCCGGAGGCGTCGGTGCACGCGCTGGCCACCCCGTTGATCACCAAGGCGGACGGCACCAAGTTCGGCAAGACGGAGTCCGGCACGGTCTGGCTCGACCCCGAGCTGACCACCCCGTACGCCTTCTACCAGTTCTGGCTGAACGCCGACGACCGCGATGTGTCCAAGTTCCTGCGGATCTTCAGCTTCAAGTCCCTTGAGGAGATCGAGGACCTGGAGCGGCAGACCGAGGAGCGGCCGCAGGCGCGCGCCGCTCAGCGGGCGCTGGCCGAGGAGCTGACGACGCTGGTGCACGGCGCCGACCAGTGCGCCGCCGTCATCGCCGCGTCCAAGGCGCTGTTCGGGCAGGGCGACCTGGGCGAGCTGGACGAGGCGACCCTCGCGGCCGCCCTGTCCGAGCTGCCGCACGCGAAGGTCGACGCGCTCGGCCCGGTCGTGGATCTGCTCGCCGAGGTCGGCCTCGTGGCGAGCAAGTCGGCCGCCCGGCGCACGGTGAAGGAGGGCGGCGCGTACGTGAACAACGTCAAGGTAGCCGCCGAGGACGCCGTGCCGGCCGCGGACGAACTGCTGCACGGCCGCTGGCTCGTGCTGCGCCGCGGCAAGAAGAACCTGGCGGCGGTCGAGGTCGTCGGCGCCTGAGCGCGCTGGTCCGAAGTCACAGCCGGAAGGGCGGCTCCGCATCTGGTGCGGGGCCGCCCTTCCGGCTGTTTCAGGCTCGCTGTTTGTTGCCTCGCATGGCCACCCAGGCCATGTCTCCGAGCCACACGATGACCACGGCTCCGGCCAGTTGGAGCAGGTGACGGGTCCAGTCGATGCCCTTGGTGTCGTTGACGCCGATCCAGGTGGCGACCGAGTTGCCCAGGATGCTGCCGATGATCCCGAAGACCACGGTCAGCCACAGGGGAATCTGCTGCTTACCCGGCAGGATCGCCTTCGCGATCAGTCCGAGCACCAGACCCACGATGATCGCCCACAACCAGCTCATGTCGTCGCCTCCTCTGTGGCGCGCTGTGCGCATCTGCGCCCAGTCTCGGCTTGTCCGCCATACGGCGCATGTCGGGCGCATCCGTACGTGGTGCGGCGCAGCAAGTACGCACGGGCCGGGCCCTCCCCGGTCTCGAACGCGGAGAAAGCCGGGCGTACGGTGGAGGCAGTCCGGACCGGGGAGAGTCCGGCATGGCAGGCAGGCGGTGGAATGTGATGCGGAAGCAGAGCAGCGGCGAGGTCTTCCGGATCACCGGGGCGAGGCAGAGCCTCGCCGACGACGTCCGCGGCAGGCAGCGCCGCTACATCATCTCGATGTCGGTCCGCACCCTCGCCGTGATCCTCGGTGCGGCCCTGTGGAATGTCGAGCGCCCGGTCGCGATCGTGGCTCTGGTGCTCGGCCTGCTGCTCCCCTACGTCGCCGTGGTGATCGCCAACGCGGGCCGGGAGAACGTCCCTTCGCTGCCGTCGACGTTCGTGACCGCGCCGATGCGGCCGATGCTCACATCGCCCGCCGCCACCGCCCCCGCGGAATCCGTTCCGGAGGACAACACCGGTGCGTACGACGAGGAGCGGCGTGATCACTTGGGTGACCGCGGCTGACCACCGACAATGCGCAAAGCTCAAGAAAAGCTCAGATCAATCATGTAGTTCCGGTGCCGGGCGGCCGGTCCCCCATGACATACTTCGTACGCGCTCCGCATCCCCCGTCGGAGCGACGGACCGACGCCGGGCAGCTCCCCCCGTGGCTGCTCGGCGTCGCCTTTGTTTGGGCGCGTAAGTGTTTGGGGCGGTACCTGTGAGTGACGAAAACCCGATCTGTTCCGCCAAGGGCTGCCGCGTGGACGCGGTCTGGGTGCTCGCCTGGAACAACCCGAAGCTGCACACGCCGGAGCGGCGCAAGACGTGGCTCGCGTGCGACGAGCACCGCGAGCATCTCTCCCAGTTCCTCGGTGTGCGTGGCTTCCTGAAGGACGTCGTCGCGCTCAAGGACTGGGAGTCCGCGGACCAGGAGGGCTGAGCGCCCCGGGTCAGCCGCCGATCGCGGACATCGGGCGCTCGGGCTGGAGGAACGTCGGGTCGTCCAGACCGGAGCCGGCCTTCTTGCCCCACATGGCGAGCTTCCAGGTACGGGCGATCTCGTCGTCCCCGCTGTCCGAGCGCAGGGCCGCGCGCAGGTCCGTCTCCTCGCTGGCGAACAGGCAGGTGCGCACCTGTCCGTCGGCGGTGAGCCGGGTGCGGTCGCAGGCCGAGCAGAACGGGCGGGTGACGGAGGCGATGACGCCGACGCGCTGCGGTCCGCCGTCCACGAGCCAGCGCTCGGCGGGGGCGGAACCCCGCTCCTCGGAGCCTTCGGGCGTGAGGTCGAAGCGCGTGCGCAGGGACGCCAGGATGTCACCGGCGGTGATCATGCCGTCGCGCTTCCAGCCGTGCTGGGCGTCCAGCGGCATCTGCTCGATGAAGCGCAGCTCGTAGTCGTGCTCGACGGCCCAGGCGAGGAGGTCGGGTGCCTCGTCGTCGTTCAGCCCCGGCATCAGTACGGAGTTGACCTTGACGGGGGTGAGGCCCGCCGCGCCGGCGGCTTCGAGGCCGTCGATGACGTCCTTGTGGCGGTCACGCCGGGTGAGGGTCTTGAAGACGTCGGGGCGCAGGGTGTCCAGCGAGACGTTGACCCGGTCGAGGCCGGCCTGCTTGAGGGCGGCGGCGGTGCGCTTGAGTCCGATCCCGTTCGTCGTCAGGGACATCTGGGGGCGGGGCTCCAGCTGGGCCACCTGCTCCACGATGCCGACGAGGCCGGGGCGCAGCAGGGGCTCGCCGCCGGTGAACCTGACCTCCGTGATGCCGAGCTGGGTGACGGCGATCCGGATGAGCCGGACGATCTCGTCGTCCGTGAGCAGATCGGGCTTGGCCAGCCACTGCAGGCCCTCTTCGGGCATGCAGTACGTACACCGGAGATTGCACCGGTCGGTCAGCGAGACGCGGAGGTCGGTGGCCACTCGGCCATAAGTGTCGATCAGCACGTGGGCCCCCTCTCCGATGCGGATCTGATTATCCGAGCCTACGTGATGGGTCCGACACCAGGGGGCTCCAGATCCCACGGGAGCGGGACGGCCGCATCGTAGATCCGTACGAGGATCTGCGACGCGGCCGTCCGAATCCCGAGGTCAGTGGGCTCCCGTGCCGGTGAGGGAGCGGACTTCGAGCTCCGCGTACTTGCCGGCGTCCGCCTTCTCCTTGGAGAGGACCGTGCCGAGCCAGCCGAGCAGGAAGCCGACCGGGATCGAGATGATGCCCGGGTTCTCCAGCGGGAACCAGTGGAAGTCCACGCCCTTGAACATGGACGTCTTCGGGTTTCCGGACACGACCGGTGAGAACAGCACCAGGAAGACCGCGGTGAACAGGCCTCCGTAGATCGACCAGAGCGCGCCCTGTGTGGTGAAGCGCTTCCAGAAGAGGCTGTAGAGGATCGTCGGCAGGTTGGCGGAGGCGGCGACCGCGAAGGCGAGCGCGACCAGGCCGGCCACGTTCAGATCGCGGGCGAGGGCGCCGAGGCCGATGGAGACGATGCCGATGAAGACGGTCGCCCAGCGGGCCGCCTTCATCTCCTCCTTCTCGGAGGCCTTGCCCTTCTTGATGACGTTCGCGTAGATGTCGTGCGCGAACGAGGAGGACGAGGCGAGGGTCAGGCCCGCGACGACCGCGAGGATCGTCGCGAAGGCGACCGCCGAGATGGTCGCGAGGAGGATCGCGCCCCACGACGAGTCGACCCCGCCGAGGTGCAGCGCGAGCAGCGGCGCCGCGGTGTTGCCCGCCGGGTTGGACGCGATAATCTCGTCCGGCTTGATGAGGGCGGCGGCGCCGAAGCCGAGCGCGATCGTCATCAGGTAGAAGGCGCCGATGATGCCGATCGCCCAGTTCACGGACTTACGGGCGGCCTTGGCCGTCGGGACCGTGTAGAAGCGGATCAGGATGTGCGGCAGTCCCGCGGTGCCGAGGACGAGCGCGATGCCGAGCGAGATGAAGTCGATCTTCGACGTCGACGTGGCGCCGTACTTGAGTCCGGGCTCCAGGAACGCGGCGCCCTTTCCGCTGTTGGACGCCGCCTTGCCGAGCAGGTCGGAGATGTTGAAGTTGAACTTCAACAGGACCAGGAAGGTGAGCAGTATCGTGCCCGCGATCAGGAGCACGGCCTTGACCATCTGGACCCAGGTGGTGCCCTTCATGCCGCCGATGGTGACGTACACGATCATCAGGAGGCCGACGAGGGCGACGATGCCGATCTTGCCCGCGTCGGACGTGATGCCGAGCAGCAGCGAGACGAGGACACCCGCGCCCGCCATCTGCGCGAGCAGGTAGAAGATCGAGACGACGATCGTGGAGGTGCCGGCGGCGGTGCGGACCGGGCGCTGGCGCATCCGGTAGGCGAGGACGTCGCCCATCGTGTAGCGGCCGGAGTTGCGCAGCGGTTCGGCGACCAGGAGGAGCGCCACCAGCCAGGCGACCAGGAAGCCGATCGAGTAGAGGAAGCCGTCGTAGCCGAAGAGGGCGATGGCTCCGGCGATGCCGAGGAACGAGGCGGCGGACATGTAGTCGCCGGAGACGGCGAGTCCGTTCTGGAAGCCGGTGAACTGGCGCCCGCCCGCGTAGAAGTCGGCGGCGCTCCTGGTCTGGCGGCCCGCCCAGACCGTGATCACCAGGGTGGCGAGGACGAACACCGCGAACAGGGAGATGATCAGCGGCCGGTGCTCACTCGCCTCACCCGCGGCGAGTACCTGCGTGACTGCGGGGCTCATGCGCCGCCCTCCATCCGGGACTTGATCGCCTCGGCCTTGGGGTCGAGCTTGGCGGCGGCGTGGCGGGAGTACCACCAGGCGATGAGGAACGTGGTCAGGAACTGGCCGAGGCCGAGGACCAGCGCGACATTGATGTTGCCGAAGAGCTTGGTGCCCATGAAGTCGCCGGCGTAGTTCGACAGCAGTACGTACAGCAGGTACCAGGCGATGAAGGCGACGGTCAGCGGGAAGGCGAACGAGCGGTGTGCGTGGCGTAGTTCGGCGAACTCCGCGCTCTCCTGCTCCGCGATGAATTCCCCCGTGGAGGGACCCTCCGTGGAAGGGGGTGCGGAACGGGTGTCGGGGCCGCCCTTCGACGGTGGCGATGCATCGGTGGCCACGGGGTCTCCTCGCGGTGCGGGTGCGGCGGATGGAACGGACATGTGGTTTCTCGGACCTCGCAGTGACGTGGATCACCTGGGCCGGGTGGCGATGGTAGGGCTACCCGGCGTGATCCGACAGGGGGCGGGGATCACGTGCGTGCCCCCTGCTCAACGTCACGGAGACACGCGCGCACCGGTTCAACTCCTTTGCCCGATCATGCGTTTTCTTCGGGAATTCATTGCTGGCCTGCGAGGACCCGGGATACGTTCACCCGTGCACCACGCGTCATGTACCTGCCCGAGCACCACTGTGTTCGGGCTTTTCCATATACGACGGATGATGTGGAGATCCCATGGCTCATCTGCGCTCCAGACGCCGCCTGGCGCTCACCCTGCCGCTCGGCCTCGCGCTCACCGCGTCCCTCGGCTTCCTGCCCGGCGCCGCGTCGGCCACACCGGCCAACTCCCTTGCGGTCACGGCTGGTTCGGCCACCGCCGACGCCAGGGCCCTCGCGTACGTCGTGAACACCCGGACGGACCACCGCACCCTCGGCTCCGTGAAGAAGGCGATCGCCGAGGCGGGCGGGACCGTCGTCGTCTCGTACGACCGGATCGGCGTGATCGTCGTCCACGCGTCGAACCCGGACTTCGGGAAGCGGATCCGCGCCGTCAAGGGCGTGCAGTCGGCGGGCGCCACGCGTACGTCGCCGCTGGTCGCCGCCGGTACCACCGAAGAGGGCGGCGCCCAGGTCCTGTCGAAGGCACAGGTCAAGTCCCTTGCCGCACACGCCGGTTCGGGTGCCGAGCCGCTCGAGGCCGACCAGTGGGACCTGCGGGCGATCGGCGCCGACAAGGCCGCGCGGATCAACCCGGGCAGCCGCAGCGTCACCGTCGGCGTCATCGACACGGGCGTGGACGACACCCACCCGGACCTCGCCCCGAACTTCTCCGCGTCGCAGTCCGCGAACTGTGTCGGCGGCAAGGCGGACACCTCGCCCGGCGCGTGGCGCCCGTACGACCCGGCCGAGGACTATCACGGCACGCACGTCGCCGGTGAGATAGCCGCGGCCCGCAACGGCATAGGCGTCGCCGGGGTCGCTCCCGGCGTGAAGGTCGCGGGCATCAAGGTCAGTGACCCCAACGACGGCCTGTTCTACCCGGAGAACGTGGTCTGCGCGTTCGTGTTCGCCGCCGACCACGGCGTCGAGGTCACCAACAACAGCTATTACGTGGACCCCTGGCTCTACAACTGCATGGACGACCCGGACCAGAAGGCCATCGTCGACGCGGTGAACCGGGCCCAGCTGTACGCCCAGAAGAAGGGCACGCTCAATCTGGCGGCGGCCGGTAACTCCAACGACGACCTGGACTCGGACGCACTCGTCGACGACTCCAGCCCCGACGACTCGACGCCGGTCCACCGCACGATCGACCCGCACAAGTGCTTCGACATCCCGACGCAGCTGCCGGGCGTCGTCACCGTCAGCGCCTCGGGCCCGACGGGCGCCAAGGCGTACTACTCCACCTACGGCAAGGGTGTCGTCGACATCGCGGCGCCGGGCGGCGACAAGCTCCAGTTCCCCGACACCCCGTCGAAGAACGGCCGCATCCTGTCGACGATGCCGGGCGGCGAGTACGGCTTCCTCCAGGGCACGTCAATGGCGTCGCCGCACGCCGCGGGTGTCGCCGCGCTCCTCAAGTCGACCCACCCGAGGGCCACTCCGGCCCAGCTCCAGGCGCTCCTCAAGGCCGAGGCCGACAACCCGGGCTGCCCGTCGGACCCGTACGACGGTGACGGCGACGGTGTCGTCGACGCCACCTGCGAGGGCGGGAAGCGCGTCAACGGCTTCTACGGCTTCGGCATCGTCGACGCGCTCGACGCCGTCAAGAAGTGACGCGGACCCGCGACCCGAAGGCCGTCAAGCAGCCCTGCACCAGCCGCACTTGGCGTGGCACCGACTGCGTGCCGCCCCTCGCATCCCGAACGCAACGAACTCAGGAGACACCATGACGGCGCCCCTCGCGCGCTCCCGCTCCATCCGCCGTTCGATAGCCATCCCGGCCGGGATGGCCATGGCCACGGCCCTCGCGTTCCTGCCGAACGTGACCGCGTCGGCCGCGGGACAGGCCCCGCAGGCTCCTGCGGCGCCGGCCGCCACGGACGGCCCCGCGCTCAGCTATGTCGTCAACGTGCGCTCAGGACACGGCACTTCGGCCGCCGTCCAGAAGGAGATCACGAAGGCCGGCGGCACCGTCGTCGTCGCGTACGACAAGATCGGCGTCATCGTCGCGCACTCCTCGAACCCGGACTTCGCGAAGACGATCCGCAAGGCCCGCGGGGTCGACTCGGCGGGTGCCACGCGCACCGCGCCGCTGCCCGCCCAGTCCACCGGTGACCTCGGCACCCCGAAGGCACTGACCGCCGCCCAGCTGGGCGCCGCGGCCGGTCAGGCGGCCGCCGGACAGGACCCGCTGGAGCCACTGCAGTGGGACCTGCCCGCCATCAAGGCGGACAAGGCACACGAGAAGTCCCTCGGCAGCAGGAAAGTCACCGTCGCCGTGATCGACACCGGCGTCGACGACACCCACCCCGACATCGCGCCGAACTTCGACCGCGGGGCGTCCGCGAACTGTGTGTCGGGCAAGCCGGACACGACGGAGGGCTCGTGGCGCCCCAGCGCCTCGGAGAGCCCGCACGGCACGCATGTCGCGGGCGAGATCGCGGGCGCCAAGAACGGCGTCGGCATCACGGGCGTCGCACCCGGTGTGAAGGTCTCCGGCATCAAGGTCGGCAACCCGGACGGCTTCTTCTACACGGAGGCCGTGGTGTGCGGCTTCGTGTTCGCGGCCGAGCACGGCGTCGACGTCACCAACAACAGCTATTACACCGACCCGTGGTACTTCAACTGCACGGACGACCCCGACCAGAAGGCCCTGGTGAAGGCCGTCGCGCGGGCCTCGCAGTACGCGGAGAAGAAGGGCGCCGTGAACGTCGCGGCGGCGGGCAACGAGAACTACGACCTCGCGTCCGACGAGATCACCGACCCGTCGAGCCCGAACGACACGACGCCGGGCGACCGGGTCGTCGACCCGTCCAAGTGCTTCGACATCCCGACGCAGCTGCCGGGCGTCGTCACGACCGCGGCGACGGGGGCCAAGGGCCTCAAGTCGTCGTTCTCCAACTACGGTCAGGGCACCATCGACATCGCGGCCCCGGGCGGCGACTCGACGGCCTACCAGACCCCGGCGCCGCCCGCCACGAGCGGCCTGATCCTCGGCCCGCTGCCCGGCGGCAAGTGGGGCTACATGGCCGGTACGTCGATGGCGTCCCCGCACGTCGCCGGCGTCGCCGCGCTGATCAAGTCGACGCACCCGCACGCCTCCGCGGCGGCCGTGAAGGCGCTCCTGTACGCGCAGGCCGACGCCACGCCGTGCACCGACCCGTACGACATCGACGGCGACGGCAAGGTCGACGCGGTGTGCGAGGGCGGCAAGAACAAGAACGGCTTCTACGGGCACGGCATCGCCGACGCCCTGGACGCGGTGACCAAGTAGCCGCGTAGGCACAGCGGTTCAGGTGGGCCGGGCGGCTTCGCCCGGCCCACCTGTATCGTTTCGGAAGCCGTGCGCGATAGTGCCTGCATGACACATGCACCGGTGGGTGAGGGGACGCGGGCGGCGTGGGCGGCGCTCGGCGGCGACCCGGCCCTGACCTCGCACATCGCGTCCGTCCTGCGCGAAGGGGCGCTGCCCTCGCGGCTGCCCGTGATCGACCTGGCACGCGCGTGCGTGGGCGCGTGCTCGCTGGCCGCGGCCGAGCTGGCCGCCCGGCGCACCGGACGGCCACTGCCGCGCGTGGTCCTCGACGACGGGGCGCCGGCCACCGCGTTCGTCAGCGAGCGGCATCTGCTGATCGACGGGCGCGCGACGGTCAACTTCGCTCCGCTGTCCCGGTTCTGGCGCACGGCGGACGGGTGGCTGCGCACCCACGCCAACTATCCGCACCACCGGGCACGGCTGTGCGAAGCCCTCGGGCTCGGCGACGACGCGTCCGTGGAGCAGGTCGCCGCGCTGCTCGCGGAGCGGTCGGCCGCCGAGGCCGAGGAGACCGTGTACGCCGCCGGGGGCCTGGCCGTCGCCCTGCGGACCATGGAGGAGTGGGCCGCGCACCCCCAGGGGACGGCAGTCGCCGGGCGGCCGCTGCTGGAGCGGGAGCGGCTCGACGGCGCGGCGCCGCGGTCGCTGCCCCCGCTCACGGGTGACCCGCTGCTGCCCGCGTCCGGCCTGCGCGTCCTCGACCTGACACGGGTCACCGGCGGTCCGGTCGCCACCCGCACCCTCGCGCTGTTCGGCGCGGACGTGCTGCGCGTCGACGCGCCGCAGCTGCCGGAGGATCCGGAGGCGCACGCGGACACCGGGTTCGGGAAACGGTCCACGCGGCTGGATCTGACGGGCGCGGCGGACCGCCGTGCCTTCGGCGACCTCCTCGCGGGCGCCGACGTCGTCGTGACGGGCTACCGGCCCGGCGCGCTCGACCGGTTCGGCCTCGCTCCCGAGGCGCTGGCCTCGCGCAGGCCGGGGCTCGTGGTGGCGCAGCTGTCCGCGTGGGGCGCGTACGGTCCGTGGGGCGAGCGGCGGGGCTTCGACAGCGTGGTGCAGGTGGCCACGGGAATCGCGGCCGTCGAGGGGTCCGGGGAGCGGCCGGGGGCGCTGCCCGCGCAGGCCCTGGACCACGGCACGGGCTATCTCCTCGCGGCGGCCGTGCTGCGCGCCGTCACCGAGCAGCTGGACGAGGGCGGCACCCGTGCCCTGCGGCTGGCGCTCGCCCGGACCGCCCACTGGCTGACTCGGGAGCTCCCGCACGGGCCCGGCGCGGTCACGCGGACGTACGACGCCGGGAATCCGGCGCGCTGGCTCACGGAGACCGACAGTCCCGCGGGGCGGCTGCGCCACGCGCTGCCGCCGGCCGGATTCGCCGGAGGCCCCGTCAACTGGGCGCGCCCGTCCGGGCTTTGGGGGGTCGATGCGCCCGAGTGGCGCCATGGCTGAAGCCGGACGCTCAGGCGGAATGCCGCTGCGCCAGTTGTTTTCGTGGACTTGCCTGGATCTGTCACAACTGGCGAAGATCTTGTGGTGAGTTCCATACGACCGTCCACCGAGGTGCCCGCCGCCACCGCGGACGACAACGGCCCTCCCGTCCGACGGCCCGCCACCCGGCGGGCCGTCGCCGTGCTCGTCCTCGTGGCCGCCGCCGCGATGATCCCCCTGCTCGGGCCCCCCGCGGCCCTTGGCGGCACGGGGGAGGCGGCCGCGCCCGGAGTCACCGTCGTAGCGCTCCTTCGAGCGGTCCTGTTCGCCGCCCTCTGCGTCCAGCTGGGCGAACTGTTCGCGGCGCGGCTGGCCCGGCGGGTGCCCGGGGCGCCGCCCGGGGACGGGCCGCGCGGCTGGTCGGCGTTCGCGCCCTGGGCGGGGTTCCTGGCCGCGCTGGGACTCGCGTCGATCGTGGCGAACGGCAACCTCGTGCCACACGCGCTCTCCGACCTGGACATCGCCGGGCTCTACGGCACCAGGGACGGCACCCTCGCTCTCCTGGAGGTCAACGCGTTCGCGGTAGCCGCGCTGTGCGCCCGCTCGCGCCGCCCGGCGACCGCGCTCGCGCCGCTGGCCACCGTCGTGGTGGCCGAGGCGCTGCGCGCCCACCCGCCCGCCGAGCACACGGCGTACGCGGGCTCGGCCCTCACCGTCGTCCATCTGACGTGTGCCGCGCTGTGGGTGGGCGGTCTGCTGCACGTCCTGCGGACGCTGCGCCGGTGGCGTACGACGGCTCCTGAGGCGGGTGCCGCGCTGCTGGGGCTCTACGCGCGCGTGGCGGCCGTTCTGCTCGCCGCCATCACGGCGACGGGCGTGTGCAGCACGCTGCGCCGGATGCCGCTGGGCACGGTCCTCGGCCAGCTGGTGACGACGGCCTACGGGCGCACCCTGCTCGCGAAGGTGCTTCTCGTGGCCGTAGTCTCCGTGCTCGCCCTGGCCGCGCGGCGCCGGCAGCGCCATGGCGGCCTGGGGGCCGCCTACGTGCCCGCGCGCGCGGAGGTGGCAGTCCTGGGCGTGGTGGTCGCGGTGTCGGCGGTCCTGACCGCGCTGCCGCTCCCGATCCGCTGGTCCTGAACCCCCGCGCGCGGACCGTCAGTTGGTGACCAGCACCTTGAGGGCGGTGCGCTCGTCCATCGCCTTGTAGCCGTCGGGCACGCCTTCGATGCCGACGGTCAGGTCGAAGACGGGCGACGGGTCGATCGTGCCGTCGAGGATGTCGGGCAGCAGCTGCGGGATGTACGTGCGCACGGGCGCGACTCCGCCGCGCAGGGCGATGTTCCGGTCGAACATGACGCTCAGGTCGAGACCGGTGCCGCTGCCGTGCGGAACGCCGACGAACCCGATGGCGCCGCCGTCGCGGGTGATGTTCACGGCCGTGCTCATGGACTGCTCGGTGCCGACGGCCTCGATCACGGCGTGGGCGCCCTGGCCGCGGGTCAGCTCGCGGACGGCCTCGACGGCGGCGTCCCCGCGCTCGGCGACGACGTCGGTGGCGCCGAAGCGGCGGGCGATGTCGGTGCGGACCTGGTGGCGGCCGAGCGCGATGATGCGCTCGGCGCCGAGCCGCTTGGCGGCGAGGACCGCGCACAGGCCGACGGCGCCGTCACCGACGACGGCGACCGTGGCGCCCGCGCGCGCACCCGCACCGAGCGCGGCGTGGTGGCCGGTTCCCATGACGTCGGAGAGCGTGAGCAGCGCGGACAGCAGGTGGTCGTCGGAGGCGGCGTCGGCGGGCAGCTGGACGAGGGTGCCGTCGGCGTACGGGACGCGGACCGCTTCGCCCTGGCCGCCGTCGTAGCCGACCGCGCCCCAGAAGCCGCCGTGCTCGCAGGAGGTCGTGAGGCCCTCGGTGCAGTAGTCACAGACTCCGTCCGACCACATGAAGGGGGCGACGACCAGGTCGCCGCGCCGGACGCCGGTCACCTCGGAGCCGGTGTCCTCGACGATGCCGAGGAACTCGTGTCCGATGCGCTGGCCGGGCTGACGGGCCGCCTCGCCGCGGTACGCCCACAGGTCGCTGCCGCAGATGCAGGCCCGCAGGACCCTGACGACGGCGTCGGTGGGGAGCTGGACGAGGGGCTCCGGCACGTCCTCCACGCGCATGTCGAAGGGGGCGTGGATGGTGGTGGCGCGCATGAGTGGGGGTCCTTCGTGCTGGTCACAGGCGCCGCTGACGGATCGCGTGCGGGGCGCCTCAGGTGATGGTCGTGCGTCCTTCACGGTACGCCGCAGCGGAGGCGGGCCGCGCGTCGAGGGGGTGTCCGAGCACGCCGCGCGCCAGCAGGTACTGGGCGGCTGCGTAGGTGAGCATCACCCAGAAGTCGGGCCGCGGGAGCTGCGGCCAGTCGGCGACACCCGTCGCGATGAGGGTGTCCGACAGCAGGAAGAGCGCGCCGCCCCACCCCGCCGTGCGGCCCAGGCGCGAGGAGCCGTACGCCATGGCGGTCAGGAGCAGGCTGTATCCGGCGACGGGTCCGCGCATGTCGGCCGGCAGGTCCGGCCACAGGAGCGCCACGGTCGTCACGAGCGCGACGCCGTACGCGGCCGCGAGCAGAGTGCCACGCGCGCGTGACGTGCCGGTGCGCTTGAAGAGCACGAGGTAGCAGACGTGTCCGGCGGCGAAGGAGCCCATGCCCGCGAGGAACGCGACGTCGGCGTCGAACAGCAGGAGCACGTCGCCGCCCCACCCGAGGAGCAGGGCGGCGGTCAGGAGCCGGGGGCCACCGCGCACGGTGACGTACGCGGCGAGCAGCGGCATGAGGAGCGGCTTGGCGGCGGTGTGCACGGCGCCGGTCCCGGCGAGCAGGGCGACCAGGTCGACGGCGGTCGCCAGCGCGAAGGCGGCGAGCAGGAGGCGTGCCGCGCGCTCACGGGCGGGTCCCGGCGCCCGGGAGGACGGCTGCGCCGGGGAAGGTGCCTGCGCCGGAGTCGGCGTCACGCGGCGCCCTCGGCTGCCTTCTCGGTGCTCTGGCTCGTAGCGGAGGCCGGGGTCGGCGCGGGCGCGTCCTTCGGCTGCCACCCCGGCCCGCCGAACACCCTGCCGCCCCGCTCGCGCCAGCTGCCGGCCGCCTTCAGGTCCCTGGCGATGGCCGCGTACTCGTGCGTGGCGACCCGCAGCGGGTTGAACGTGTCGATGTTCTTGGTCAGGCCGAACACCGGGCGCTCGATCTCGGGCACGAACGACCCGAAGAGGCGGTCCCAGACGATGAGGATGCCGCCGAAGTTGCGGTCCAGGTAGCCGCCCTGGGAGGCGTGGTGGACGCGGTGGTGGGAGGGGGTGTTGAGGACGAACTCGAAGGCGCGGGGCAGCTTGTCGATGCGCTCGGTGTGGATCCAGAACTGGTAGACGAGGTTCACCGACGAGCAGAACGCGAGCGCGGCCGGGTGCACGCCGCACGCGATGAGCGGCAGGTAGAACGGCCACACCGTCAGGCTCGTCCACGGCTGGCGCAGCGCCGTCGACAGGTTGAACTTGCGGCTGGAGTGGTGCACGACGTGGCATGCCCACAGGATGCGGATGACGTGGTGCCCGCGGTGCGACCAGTAGTAGAAGAAGTCCTGCGCGAGGAGCATCAGCGGGATCGTCCACCACAGGATCGGCACGCGCAGGGGCGTCAGCTCGTAGACCGCCGTGTAGATCGCGACGATCGGGATCTTCCACAGGAAGTCGAAGACGAGGCTGCCGAGCCCCATGCCGATGCTCGTCGCGGCGTCCTTGGTCTCGTAGCCTGCGGCGTCGTCATCGGGATGTATGCGTACGCTCACGATCTCGACGACGGTGAGCAGCACGAAGGCCGGGATCGACCAGAGCACGACATCGGGCAGGTTCGGCGACATGCCTGCACCGTAGGGCCACGGACGGGCCACGGCTAGACGGTGTTACCCACAAGTATTACCAGCGGTAAGACGCTCGTTGTTGGTGCCTTCCCCCATTGATCTCCGCCGGTTCCCGCGCGTTCGCTCAGACCCCGGCCGCCCCCAGGAGCGACCCCGCCCCGTACGTCACCGCCATCGCGAGCGCCCCGCCCGCCATGTTCCGCCACACGGCGGGCCGCACCGCCGCCGAGCCCATCCGGGCGCTGCTCCAGCCGGTGAGGGCGAGCGCCGCGAGCACGGAGACCACCGTGACGGGCAGGCGCCAGACGCCGGGCGGCAGGACGATCGCGAGCAGCGGCAGCAGCGCGCCCACGGTGAAGGCGAGGAAGCTCGCCCAGGCGGCGTGCCATGGGTTCGTGAGGTCGTCGGGATCGATCCCGAGCTCCACGCGCGCGTGCGCCCGCAGCGCGTCGCGCGAGGTGAGCTGCTCGGCGGCCTCCCGCGCCACTTCGGGGCTGAGCCCGCGGTCCTCCAGGAGCCCGGTCAGCTCGACGAGTTCGGCCTCCGGGTACTCGCGCAGCTCCCGCTTCTCCTGCGCGAGGGCCGCCTTCTGCGAGTCGCGCTGCGTGGACACGGAGACGTACTCCCCCGCGGCCATCGACATGGAGCCGGCGAGCAGCCCGGCGAGGCCCGCCGTCAGGAGCGTGCCGCGGTCCTCGGTGGCGCCGGCCACGCCGACGACGAGACCGGCGGTGGACACCACGCCGTCGTTGGCGCCGAGCACGGCGGCGCGCAGCCAGTTGAGCCGCGCTCCGAGCGCGCCGCCGTGGGACTCCTCGTGCGGTGCATCCTGCGCATCGTCAGTCACCCGATGAGCATCGCACCTAGGGTCTTTCGTTTGGATCACGCCGCGAGCCCGGCGTGATCCAAACGAAAGACCCTAGGTCACCAGATCCGGACCGATCCTCCCTGGGCGAACACCGGACTTGTCGCGTCCTTCGGCGCCTGTTCGAGAGGTTCGTCCAGTTCCTCGACGGTCGGTCCGACGCGGGCCGCGATCGGGTCGAGCAGACCGAGGTCGAAGCCGTAGACACGGGCCGTGTTGCCGCCGACCATCGCGGCGACCTCGTCGCGCGGCAGCCCCGCGTACGCGATCCGCAGCCCTTCGCGCGTGTACGGGTACGTGCCCTCGTCGTGCGGGTAGTCGCTGCCCCACATGATCTTGTCGAGGCCGATGCGCTCACGCAGCGGCACCTCGTGCGGGCGCATGAAGCTGGCCCCCACGTAGCAGTTGTCGCGCCACACCTCGGACGGCCCCTTACCCATCGAATCCGCCAGCCCCGCACCGAACTTGGACTCCGCCGTGTTCGCTCGCGTCGAGGCGGCCACCAGACGCCCGTGGTAGTAGTCCAGCATGTCCAGGACCCCGGGGATCCAGCCCGAGCCCTGTTCGGTGAGGACCAGCTTCAGGCCGGGGTGACGGCGGAACGCGCCGCCGAACACCAGGTGCCACAGGGCCCGGTGCGAGAACCACGTCGTCTCCACCATGAACACGGCGCGCGCGGCCGGTTCGTCGCCCAGCGGCGGGGACGCCGAGCCCGCGTGGTGGTTGACCGGCACACCGAGCTCGGCGCAGGTGGCCCAGATCGGGTCGTACGCTGCCGAGTACAGCTCGGGAAGGCCCGAGCCCGGCGGTGTGCCGGGCAGCAGCAGGCCGCCCGTCAGCCCGGCGGCCGCCGCCCACCTGATCTCCTTGACGGCCTCGTCGACGTCGTTGAGGAGGATCTGGAAGACGCCCGCCCTGCGCCCCGGGGCGGCGGCGCAGAAGTCGGCGAGCCAGCGGTTGTGGGCACGCAGCCCCGCCCAGCGCCGCGTGAACTCCTCGCGCGTCGGGGCCGGGGCCATCAGCGAGGCGGACGGGAAGAAGGGCGGGATCGTGTTCGGGAAGACGACCTCCGCGACGATCCCGTCCTGTTCGAGTTCGGCGATGCGCCGGTCAGAGTTCCAGTTGCGGTCAGCAGTAGCCGCGAGCAGGTCGGCGTACGGATTGACGTAGCTCGCCGCCCACGCGTCGAACGCGTCGTGGTGGCGGGACTCCAAGTAGGGCCGGTAGTCGAGGAGGTCGGCTCCCGCGTGGCAGTCCGCGGAGATCACGGTGTAGCGCTCGCTCATGAGGTCACCCCCAGGGTGGGGAAGTCGTGGTCGGTCAGCCAGTGGCGGCCCACCTCGCGCGAGCGCGCCCAGGACGCCTCGACGGCCGACTGGTCGGTGTTCTGGCCGAGTTCGGCGGGGGTCGGGCCGATGCGGGCGGCCAGCGGGGCCAGTTCCTCCGTGTCGAAGCCGAAGACCTCGGCGGCGGCGAGGCCCAGCATGCGCCGGGTCTCCGCCACCGGGATGTCGTGGAAGGTCTTCTTCAGCCACGCGCGCGTGTCGGGCCAGGTGCCCTCCGGGTGCGGGAAGTCGCTGCCCCAGAGGATGTTGTCGACGCCGATCTCGTAGCGCTGGGCGAGTTCCCGGCGCTTGGTGTTGGTGGCGCAGATGAAGATCTGGCGGTCCAGGTACTCGTGCGGGGGCCGCTTGAGCTCGGCGAACGGGGAGAGCTTCTTGCCGCCGTGCGCACCCAGGTAGAGGCGGTCCATGAACCACAGGAGGTTCGGCAGCCACCAGCAGCCGGACTCCGCGACGCCGAACTTCAGCCCCGGGTGGCGCTCGAAGACGCCCGACCAGAGCATGAACCACAGGGGCCGCGCGGGCCACCACGTCACTTCGGAGACATAGATCCCGAGATGGTCGCCGTACTCGTGGCGGGGCGCCGCCCCGGAGTGCGTGACCACGGGCATGGCGCACTCCGCCGCCGCGGCCCACACGGGGTCGTAACGCCGGTCGTGGTAGGGCGCCTTGTCGACCCACATGGAGGGGATCATCAGCGCGCCGAGCCCGGACTCCTTGGCCCGGTGGACCTCCGCCACGACGCGCTCGACCTCGCCGGTGATGGGCAACAGGGCGACACCGCAGTGCCGTTCGGGGTGTTCGGACACGAAGTCGGCGAGCCAGCGGTTGTGCGCCTGGGCGCCCGCCATGCCGAGCTCCGGGTCCTGGTCACCGGAGAGCCCGAGCCCCACACCGAAGGGCGCGGCCGTCCGGCTGTCCACGGCGTCCGCGTCGGGGAAGACGACCTCGGCGACGACCCCGTCGCCGTCCAGCTCCTTGAGGCGCTGCGCGGAGTCCCAACCGCCGCGCAGACCTTCCGAGTTGTCGGCGAACCATTTGGCGGCGAACGCGTCGTTGCGGATGCCGAGCCGCGTCGCCTCCTCGCGGCGGGCGCCCCGCTCGCCGAGGAACTCGTCGAAGGCGCGGTGGAAACGGCTGTCCAGATAGGGCCGGTACTCCTCGGTGGGGAGACCGGCGTGGCAGTCGGAGGAGATGATCAGGTACGGATCCTGGTCGGTCATCACATGCCCTTCAGTCCAGAATGAAGCTCTCCAGGTACGCCGGGTTCGCGCGCTCCAGCATCGAGGCGGACCTGGCCTTGATCTGCCGGTCGCTGTGCTCGCTCTCGGGCAGCAGCCAGAACCGGCCGGCCGCGACGCCCTCGGCGACGAGGTCCGCGACCTCCTCGACCGGCGTGAACTCCACCTCCTGGCCCGCCTCCTTCATGGCGGACTCCCACTGCCCGAGGCTGCGGTACGGGGTCCTGCGCGGCCTCTCCTTGGCGTACCGCTCGGGCCGGTTGCGGTGCGACTCCCACAGTCCGGTGCGCAGCATGTGGGGTCCGGGGAAAAGCACGGAGGCTCCCACGCGCGCGTGCTCCGCCTTCAGGTGCGCGTACAGGGACTCGGTCATCGTCACGACGGCCGCCTTGGTGACCGCGTACACGGAGGCGGTGGGCAGCGGGGCGATTCCTCCGTCGCCGGACGACGTGTTGACGACGTGGCCGGGCGCGCCGCCCTCGATCATGCGCGGCACGAAGGCCTGGATGCCGTGGAAGACGCCCCACACGTTGACCTCGAAGGCCCACTTCCAGTCGTTCGGCTCGTGCTGCCACATGCGGCCTTCGGCGCCCGAGCCGACGCCCGCGTTGTTGCACAGGACGTGGACGGCGCCGAACTTCTCGTACGCCGCGTCCGCGAGGGCGAAGACCTGGCCGCGGTCGCCGACGTCGACCACGCGCGCGTGCACGGTGGCGCCGTCCTCGCGCAGGCCGGCGGCGGCCTTCTCCAGGGCGGACTCCTCGACGTCCGCCAGCACGACCTTCAGACCGTCCGCCGCGAACCGCCGCGCCATCGCAAGTCCGATGCCGCTCGCCGCGCCCGTGACGACGGCGACCTGCCCCGCCTCCAGCCGCATCACAGACTCCCCTCGGGCGGCCCGTCGAGGATCTGCTGCGGGTCGTCGTAGCGCTGGTGGATGTACGGCAGCAGGGCCTGTGCGCTGACCCGTTCGACGACGCGGCCCTTCTGGTCGGTGGTCTTCTCGCCGATGGTGAGCTCGACGACGGCGCGCACCGGCAGGTCGGCGACCGGGTCGTACATCGACTCCCGCAGGATGACGTCCCCGGTGATCCGCTCCAGCTTGCGGACCTTCTCGTTGCGCAGGCAGTGCACGAGCACCGGCTCCATGTCGAAGCCCGATCCGCCCACCGCGGGAAGGAACTTGAAGTAGAAGTCCGTCTTCAGCGTCGGCTCGGGCAGCGGCAGGGCGCCGCTCGCCGCGCCCCGCACCTCCACGAAGGCGATGCCGTGCCGGGCGAGGGCCGCCCGCACCACGAGGCCGTCGCGTTCGACGCTGACCTCGCCGAGCTTCTTCGGCTCGCCGAAGACCTCACGGCCGCCGATCAGGGCGCGCTCGTGCGTCATCGGCATGACCAGCGGATACCAGCCCTCGACACCGCCGTGCTCGGCGGCGACGGCGACCGAGCCCGCGCCCAGGGGGTAGCCGGGCAGGTCGACCTTGCTGATGTTGGCCCGCACCAGCGGGCGTTCGGTGGCCTTGAGCGGGGGCGGGAGAACCGCCGCGACCGCGTCCGGGTCGCTCTCCCAGACGGCCACCACCCCCGTGGACCAGATGTCGGGAAGCTTCGAGCTCGCGGTGCGCGCGGCGGAGATCTCCGCCTCCGTGCGTGCTCCGTATCGAATGCGTGCCATGTCGTACCACCCTTCGTCGGCGCGGACTTGCCTGGACGGGCGTGCACTTGCGGATGCTCTGTAACACAGTTACAACAGCTTCCGTGAAGGGTAAAGACACGCGCACACATCTCGACAGGGAACAGGTCCTCGCCGCCGCCGCGAAGCTCGTGAAACAGCAGGGCCCGCAGTCCCTGACGATGCGCAAGCTCGCCGCAGAGCTCGGCACCGCCGTCACCTCGATCTACTGGCACGTCGGCAACCGCGAGTCCCTACTCGAAGCCCTCGTCGAGCGCACCGTCGCCGACCTCGGGGAGATCCGCCCCCGCGGCGCCACCCCGGAGCAGCGCGTCGTCTCCGTCGCCCGCGCCCTGCGCCGGCAGCTGCGCGAGCATCCGCACCTCGTCGCGATGGTGCACGAACGCGGCCTGACCGAGCGGATGTTCCTGCCCGCGCAGCAGGTCCTCGTGCGCGAGGTGCACGCCGCGGGCCTGCGCGGAACGCGCGCCGCCGGCGTCGTACGGGCGGTGCAGTTCCATGTCGTCGGCCATGTCCTGGTGGAGCGTCAACGGGAGCGAGCGCCCGTGCAGCGGCCCGGCGAGGAGGAGCTGTGGGGCGCGCGGACGGCGGAGGGCGACGCCGCGTTGGCCCGCGCGCTCAGCCTTCCGGCCGACCCGGAGAAGGTGTTCGACGCCTCCGTCAGGGCTCTGGTGTCGGGCCTGTTGCGGACATAGTTGTGGACATGGCTGCGGACACAGTTGCGGACATAACGGACGCGGCCGCGGGACCGGGCGACGGAGGTGTCAGCCGTGGCCCGTATCCTCATTGACCATGCTCGAAGACCAGACGACCGCCGCGTCCGCCGCTCCGTGGCCGGCCGCGTATCCGCAGGGATACGCGGTCGTCGACGTGGAGACCACCGGCCTCTCCCGGGACGACCGGATAATCTCCGCAGCCGTCTACCGGCTCGACGCGCGGGGCGAGGTCGAGGACCACTGGTACACGCTGGTCAACCCGGAGCGCGACCCGGGCCCCGTCTGGATCCACGGCCTGACGAACGACGTGCTCGAAGGCGCGCCCCTCTTCAAGGACATCGCCGAGGAGTTCGCGACCCGGCTCGACGGCCGCGTGCTGGTCGCGCACAACGCGGTCTTCGACTGGTCGATGATCGCCCGCGAGTACGCCCGCGCGGAGCGCACCGCCCCCGTCCGCCAGCGCCTGTGCACCATCGCGCTGTCCAAGGAGCTCGGCCTCCCGCTGCCCAACCACAAGCTGGAGTCCCTCGCCGCGCACTTCGGCGTCGTCCAGCGCAACGCGCACAATGCGCTCGACGACGCGCGCGTGCTCGCCGAGGCCTTCCGGCCGAGCCTGCGGGCCGCCGCGAGCGGCGGGGTGCGGCTGCCCCTGCTGGAGTGCAGGCCGCTCACGGAGTGGACGGACGGCGCGGCACGGATCGGCCGCCAGGGCTCGGCACCGTCGTCGTCCTCGTACGGGGGCGGCGGGACATGGCGCCCCTCGCGCAAGCGGCAGCCGTGCCCGTACCCGAACCCCGGACGATACGAACCGGGCAAACAGCTCAAGCAGGGCATGCGGGTGGCGTTCTCCGGAGACACCTCGGTCGACCGCGAACTCCTGGAGGACCGCGCCGTCGAGGCCGGGCTGCACATCGCGACGAGCCTGTCCCGGCTCACCAGCGTCCTCGTCACGAACGACCCCGACTCGTACACCTCGAAGGCCGTCAAGGCGAAGCAGTACGGGACACCGGTCATCGACGAGGCGGCCTTCGGGCAGCTCCTGCGCGATGTCGCCCCGGCGTCAGACGGGTGATTGCGCGGCGACTCGCCCGCCCGCCGCTCGCCCCGCGCGACCGCGACGCCCACCCTGTGGCGCATGGCACGTTGTGAAGTCTGCGGAAACGACTACGGAATGTCCTTCGAGGTGCACGCGCAGGGCGCGGTGCACGTCTTCGACTGTTTCTCCTGCGCCATCCACCGCATGGCGCCGATCTGCGAGCACTGCCGGTGCCAGATCGTCGGCCAGGGAGTAGAGGTCGAAGGGCACTGGTACTGCGGGGCGCACTGCTCCCGCGCGGAGGGGAGGGTGGGGATCGTCGACAAGGTCTGAGCTCTCCGGCACACCCCCGTGATGTCGCCCCACGACCGAGTTGTACGGTCGTGGGGTGTACCGCTTCCTGTTGTCCCGGCAGTGGGTGATCCTCACCCTCATCACCCTTCTCCTCATCCCGACGATGATCGAGCTGGGCTTCTGGCAGCTGCACCGTCACGAGCACCGCGTCGCGCAGAACAATCAGATCGGTGCCGCGCTCGCCGCGAAGCCGCTCCCCGCCGAGCAGCTCACCTCCCCCGGGAAGCCCGTTCCCAAGGCCGAGATCCACCGCAGGGTCTCCGCGAAGGGGACGTTCGACACCGCGCACGAGGTCGTCGTGCGGCGCCGTACGAACACCGACGACGAGGTCGGCTTCCACGTCCTGACCCCGTTCGTCCTCGACGACGGCAAGGTACTCCTGGTCAACCGTGGCTGGATCCCGGCCGAGGGCTCGCAGACCGCGTTCCCGAAGATCCCGGCGCCCGCGCGCGGCGAGATCACCGTCACCGGCCGCCTCATGGCCGACGAGACGACCGCGGCGAGCGGCATCAAGGACATCAAGGGCCTGCCGGACCGTCAGATCATGCTGATCAGCAGCGACCAGCAGGCCACGGCGCTCGGCAAGCAGGTCCTCGGCGGCTTCATCGAGCAGACGTCGCCCTCGTCGAAGGACGACACGCCCCAGCTGATCCCGACGCCCAACCACAGCGACATCGGCCCGCACATGGCGTACGCGGTCCAGTGGTGGCTCTTCGCCGCGGCCGTGCCCGTCGGCTTCGTCGTGCTTGTCCGGCGCGAGCGCCGCGACCGCGCCGAGGCGGCGACGGCACAGGAGACTCCCGCGGGCCCCGAGCCCGCCACGGTGTAGGGCCCGGCCCGGCGCCGCGCGGGCAGTCGCCCTCACCCGCCCGGCCCCCGGTGGGATTGGCGGCCCTGTTCGGCGGGAACCCGGCTCACGTGCACCGACCCCTTGAGGACTACGCGCTCATCGGCGACCAGCAGACGGCCGCCCTCGTTTCCCGTGCCGGCTCCGTCGACTGGCTCTGCCTCCCGCGCTTCGACTCGGCGGCCTGTTTCGCCGCACTCGTGGGCAAGGAGGACAACGGCCACTGGCAGCTGGCCCCGAAGGGCGCGGGCGACTGCACCCGCCGCTCCTACCGCCCCGGCACCCTCGTCCTCGACACGGAGTGGGACACCGACGAGGGCAGCGTCCGGGTCACCGACCTGATGCCACAGCGCGACCAGGCCCCCGACCTCGTACGCATCGTCGAGGGACTCCGCGGCCGCGTCACGATGCGCGGCACCCTGCGCCTGCGCTTCGACTACGGGTCGATCGTGCCGTGGATGCGCAGGGCCGACGGCCACCGCGTGGCCGTCGCCGGGCCCGACTCGATGTGGCTGCGCAGCGAGCCTCCCGTGCGCACCTGGGGCAAGGACCTCACCACGCACTCCGAGTTCACCGTCGAGGAGGGCGAGACCGTCGCGTTCGTGCTGACCTGGCACCCGTCGCACGAGCCGCGCCCGGACCTCATCGACCCGTTCGAGTCCTTGCGCCGCTCCCAGGAGGAGTGGCGGAAGTGGTCGTCGCGATGCCGCTACGAGGGCCCGCACAAGGACGCGGTCCTGCGCTCCCTGCTCACCCTGAAGGCGCTCACGTTCGACCCGACCGGCGGGATCGTCGCCGCGCCCACGACCTCGCTGCCCGAGGAACTCGGCGGTGTGCGGAACTGGGACTACCGGTACTGCTGGCTGCGCGACTCGACCCTCACGCTCGGCGCGCTCGTGTCGGCCGGCTATCTGGACGAGGCCAAGGCGTGGCGGGACTGGCTGCTGCGGGCGGTCGCGGGTGATCCGGCGGACCTGCAGATCATGTACGGGCTCGCGGGCGAACGCCGGCTGCCCGAGATCGAACTCCCCTGGCTGGCCGGATACGGCAACTCCGTCCCCGTACGCGCGGGCAACGACGCCGCGCACCAGCTCCAGCTCGACGTGTACGGAGAGGTGATCGACTCGCTCGCCCTGGCGCGGCTGGCGGGCATGCCGTCCGAGCCCCACGCCTGGCGGCTGCAACTGGCCCTCGTGGAGTTCCTGAGCACCGCGTGGCGCCAGCCCGACCAGGGACTCTGGGAGGTCCGCGGGCCGCGCCGGCACTTCGTGCACTCGAAGGTGATGGCGTGGGTGGCCGCCGACCGCATCGTCAGCGCCATGGAGGATGAGCCCGGACTGCCGGGCGATCTCGACGCCATAAGGCGACTGCGCGACGACATCCACCGTGACGTGCTGGAGCGCGGCTTCGACCCGGAGCGCAACACGTTCACCCAGTATTACGGCTCGACCGAACTCGACGCGTCGCTGCTGATGATCCCCCGCGTCGGCTTCCTGCCGCCGGACGACCCGCGCGTCCTCGGCACCGTCCAGGCGGTCCGCGACGAGCTCTCCGACAACGGCTTCGTGCGCCGCTACAGCGCGGAGGCGACCGGCCTCGACGGACTCCCGGGCCGCGAGGGCACGTTCCTCGTCTGCTCGTTCTGGCTCGCGGACGCGCTGTATCTGACGGGGCATACGAAGGAGGCCCGCGAGCTGTTCGACAAGCTCGTCGGGCTCAGCAACGACGTGGGGCTGCTCGCCGAGGAGTACGACCCGGTGTCGGGGCGCCAGCTCGGGAACTTCCCGCAGGCCTTCAGCCATATCGGCCTGGTGGGGACCGCCCTCACGCTGTTCGGGACCGGCGAGGCAGGATAGGACCATGGATCTTGGACTGAAGGACCGTGTCTACGTCGTCACCGGAGCCACCCGTGGCCTGGGCAACGCGGCCGCGCGTGAGCTCGTCGCCGACGGCGCGAAGGTGATCATCAGCGGGCGGGACGAGAAGGGGGTGGCCGAGGCCGCCGAAGCGCTCGGCGAGAACGCCGTGGGCGTCGTCGCCGACAACGCCGACCCCGCCGTCGCGCGGCGCCTGATCGATGCCGCGCGAGAGAACTTCGGCGGCTTCGACGGCGTGCTGATCAGCGTCGGCGGGCCGCCCGCCGGCTTCCTCGCGGACAACACCGACGCGCAGTGGGAGTCGGCCTTCGAGTCGGTCTTCCTCGGCGCGGTGCGGCTCGCCCGCGCCGCGGCGGCCGAGCTCGGTGAGGGCGGTGTCATCGGCTTCGTGCTCTCCGGCTCCGTGCACGAGCCGATCCCCGGCCTGACCATCTCCAACGGCCTGCGCCCCGGGCTCGCCGGGTTCGCGAAGTCCCTCGCGAACGAGCTGGGTCCGCGCGGCATCCGCGTCGTCGGGCTGCTCCCGGCGCGGATCGACACGGACCGGATGCGCGAGCTCGACGGGCTGTCCGCCGACCCGGAGGCGACCCGCGCGGCCAACGAGGCGCGCACCCCGCTGCGCCGCTACGGCAGGCCGGAGGAGTTCGGCCGCACCGCCGCGTTCTTCCTCTCGCCCGCCGCGTCCTACCTCACGGGCGTGATGCTCCCGGTGGACGGCGGCTCCCGGCACGGCTTCTGAGCCGCCGGGTTCTGGGCTACGGGCTCTGAGTTACGGGGTCAACTCACGCGCTCCGCACGGTGCTTCACCGCGCGGAGCCGTACCTCGGCAGGCAGCGCGGCGAGGCCGGCGGAGTCACGCGCGTGGCCCAGGGCCTCCTCGCTGATCCGCTGGAGGGCCGCCCCGGGCTCCGCGTGCGGTTCGAGGAGCAGGCTCATGCGTACGTGGGGTGCGGAGCGCCGCCCGGTCAGGACGACCCCGGCGCGCTCCACGCCGTCGAGCGACTCCGCCTCGCTGACGAGAACCCCTTCGAGCGCGCGGCCGCGCAGCAGCGCGCCCTCGCCGTCCCCGGTGTCGACGAGGACCTCGGTGAGCCGGCGCCGGCGCAGCTGGGCGACCAGCCACCACAGGGCGAGCAGGACGCAGACGGCGAGCACGGCGATGACGACCGGCCACCACCAGCCGTCGTCACGCCACCGGTCACGGTCCGCCTCGCTCAGCAACACGTCGTGCCGGCCGTGGTGGATCCACCAGGACGGCGGGGACACGCCGAGCCCGACGGCGAGGACGGACCCGCCGGCCAGGACGAGGATCAGTCCGACGAGGCCGACGACGACCCGGTTCACGGTCCTGAGCACGGGGTTCACCCCTTCTTTCCGGGCCGCGCCACGTGCACGGAGAGGCCGGGCGTGGCGGTGAGCCCGAGCCCCTTGACGGCCTCACCGATGACGGTGTCCAGATCGGCGCGTACGTCGTCGAGTTGACGGAAGTGCGAGACGGCCCGCACCTCGGCCTTGGAGCGCTTCATCCGCACGCGTACGGACTGCACGCCCGACACCTGCATGGCCCGGTCGCGCAGGATCATGGCGGCGGCGTCGCGGTGCAGTCCGGCGCGGACATGGGTGTGGGTGCGGCGCATCGGCAGGACGGCGCGAAGGCCGGGCGTCGCGGCGAGCACGATCAGCCACAGCCCGAGCGCGGCGGCCACCCCGGCGCCGACCAGCACCCACACGTTGTCCAGGGGCCGGGCGGCGAGTTCGCGGGCGAGGGCGCGCCGCCAGTGCATCGCGGAGTGACCGGCGCGCACGGCGGCGATGTCGTACAGCAGGATCCCGAAGCCGCCCAGGAGGACGATCGCGACCAGTGCGGCGGGGATCCGGCGCGGTGACCAGAAGCGGCCGGTGCCGTGTTCGCCCTCCAGCGTGGGCAGCGCCTGGTAGGTGGCCGCGGAGCCCGACTGGCCGAACTGGTCGAGCTCGCCCTGCCCGCGTTCGACGACGGGCAGGGGCTGTGTGGGCTCGCTCATCGGATCCTCCGCTGTCCCGCGCCGCGATCGTGCTCCGAGTGCAGCCGCTCCACCTGGACGGCCACTTCGGGCACCTCCATCCCCGCCAACGCCTTTACCCGCTCAGCGACTTGGCGACGCACTGCGCCGCACTGCGTTCCGATGTCGCCTGGGTATTCCAGTTCGAGACTGATCCGCACACGGGCGATGTCGTGGTGCACGGAGACGGTGGCGCGCGGGGCGCTGCCGTCCGCGGGAACAGGGGGGAGCGCCTCACGCGCCGCCTGTGCGGCGATCTTCGCGACGACCCGGTCGGCGATCCGGGTCGCGCCGCGCTCGGCGGGCGCGACCTGCGTCGCCACCGGTCACCGCCGCCGGTCGCCGCGCGCGCGGAAGAAGTCGCCGGGTTCCAGGTCCCCCTCGAGGAACCGGCCGGCGACGAAGCCGACGGCGCCGAGCGCCGCCACCAGCAGGAAGGCCCCGAAGCCGCCGAAGTATCCGGCGAATCCGAGAGCCATTCCGGCGATCATGCCGATCACGGCCAGGTTCATCGAGCGCTCCTCCTCAAAGGCAAGTCACGGGCGGAAGTCACTGAAGCCGGGACTCCGGCTCCTCGTCCTCTTCGTCGGGCAGCTTCACGTCGCTCACCGCGATGTTGACCTCGACGACCTCGAGGCCGGTCATGCGCTCGACGGCCGCGACCACGTTCTCGCGGACGTCGCGGGCGACGTCGGCGATCGACACCCCGTACTCCACGACGATTTCCAGGTCGAGGGCCGTCTGTACCTCGCCGACCTCGGCCTTCACCCCGCGCGACACGGATTTGGTGCCGCCGGGCACCCGGTCGCGTACGGCTCCGAAGGTGCGGGACAGGCCGCTGCCCATCGCGTGCACACCCATGACGTCCCGCGCGGCAAGGCCGGCGATCTTCTCCACCACACCGTCGGCGATGGTGGTGCGCCCCCGCGCCCCTGCGGATCCCCCGCCCCGCTTGGTCACGCTGGTCCTGCCCCCGGTCGCTTCTCCCGGCTTCTCTGCGGTGTCGCTCATCGCGGGTCGTCCCTTTCGAAGAGGTTCTCTCAGGTCGTTCTCTGGGAGTCACTGCTCTTTCGACCACACTAAGTGCGGTTGCCCGGTCGCGCGCCAGGGATGCGGCAGGCTGGGGCAATGAGCGCTGACCGATGGACGCAGGCAGTACGACACCAGCTCGGGCTCGGCCGGCTGGTACCGCTCGGAGGGCCGCGTGACGGGTGCTGGCTGGCCGAATCGGCGGCGCGGTCGGCGTTGCGCCAGGCAGTCCGGTCGGTGCCGGGGGTGCGGCTGGGAAGCCTGCGCATCGAGCTCGCCGACCCCGAAGGCACCTACGAGTCCGCGGTGCCCGCGCCGCCGAGTGCCCTGCCGCCGGGACCGCTGAGGATCGTCGCGGAGTGTGCGGCGGCGCCGGACGAACCGCTGCCCACGGCCGCGTCCCGGTTGCGCGTGGCCCTGAACGGCGCGGCGTCCGAGGGGCTCGGGCTCGCGGTGACGGAGGTGGACCTGCGGGTGACAGCGCTGCTCGACGACGGTCCGGCAGCCGAGACCGCCTCAGGAGATGCCTCAGGAGATGCGGAGTCGGATATCGCGGACGGCGGGCAGGCGAAGGCTGACAGTGACGAGGAACGGGCCGGGCAGGCCGCGCTGTCCGTGCCGGGGGTGGCGCGGCTGACCGGTTCGCTGGGCGGCCTGGGGCGTGCCGTGCACATCGGGGAGCACCCCGAGGACGCGGCCGCCCTGCCCCGGCGCCACGTGCGGATCGAACTGGCCGTGTCGAGCGGGCGCCGGGTGCTCGATGTGGCGCGGGACGTGCGGACGGCGGTCACCGGGGCCCTGGCGGATGATCCGTCAGTGGCCGTTCTGGTGACCGCCGTGGGCTGAGGGCCGGTCCGGCCCAGGTGGTGCGTGGGCGCGTCAGTCGCCGAGGCCCGCCAGGTCCCGGAGCCGGCGTCCCTGTGCGGCGCGCTCGGCGGTGCGCTGCTCCTCGTACGAGCGTCCGAAGGCGCCCTGGAGCAGGGCCTTGGTCTCGATGACGGCGTCGCGGGGCGCGGCGATGAGTGCGCCGGCGAGATCGCGCGCGGCGGCGTCGAGCTGGTCGGCGGGCACGACGAGGTTGGCCAGGCCGATACGGCCGGCCTCGTCGGCATGGACGTAGCGGCCGGTGACGCAGATCTCCAGAGCGCGCGCGTAACCCACGAGGGAGACGAGCGGATGCGTGCCGGTGAGGTCGGGCACCAGACCGAGGCTGGTCTCGCGCATGGAGAACTGCACGTCCTCGGCGGCGATCCGCAGATCGCAGGCGAGGGCGAGCTGGAAGCCGGCACCGATCGCGTGTCCCTGCACCGCGGCGACCGTGATGAGGTCGCTGCGCCGCCACCAGGTGAACGCCTCCTGGTACTCGGCGATGGTGTCGTCGAGCACGTCGTCGGAGCCGCGCGCCAGGTCGATGAAGGACGGCTCGCCGTCGAAACCCTCGGGCGTGAACGCCTGACGGTCGAGGCCCGCGGAGAACGAGAGTCCTTCCGCGCGCAGTACGACGACGCGCACGCTGCCCGGCAGGGACTTCCCGGCGTTCGCCAACGCCCGCCACAGAGCGGGACTTTGGGCGTTGCGCTTGTCCGGGTTGGTCAGCGTCACCGTGGCGATGGAGCCGTCGACGGTGAGGCGGACCCCGTCCTTGTCGAGTACCGGCGCGAGCGAGCCGGATCCGCTGTCGGGCGAAGCCATGTGTGCCTCCGATGGTGTGCGCAGTCGGTCGAGGACGTGTCGACGCCCTGAAACTACTGCACAGTAACCAACCGGCCGGTCGGCGGACCGACCGGGTGGTCACCATCGAAGCCTGTGCACTGCCCGGTCAGCCGGCCGCGGTCGCCTTCTTGCCGCGTGTAGCCCCGCCGCGACCTCGCAGCGTGACTCCCGACTCACTGAGCATCCGGTGCACGAACCCATACGAGCGGCCGGTTTCCTCGGCCAGCGCTCGGATGCTCGCACCGGAGTCGTACTTCTTCTTCAGGTCTGCCGCGAGCTTGTCGCGCGCGGCGCCGGTTACCCGGCTGCCCTTCTTCAGAGTCTCGGCCACCCGTGCCTCCTCATGGGAAGTGCGCTCTGGACTTCTCATGATCACCCCTCCCGGGCTTCCTGGCCACCCATTCGGCAAGGTCCATACGACGAGCTTGTGCGGTCGGGAAGCGGTCGACACGAGTGGAACGGAGGGTTCCGGGCGTGCCCGGGCAGGGCCTGAAACGGGGTTCCCCGCGAAGGGCCAGGTCAGCGCCTCGCCAGGCGGCACAAAGGCCCCGGCGCAGGCGCGGCGACGAAATCCGTGTAGGACACACCGCGATACGAGGAGATCTCACTCAGATGATGGATCACGGATCGGCCGAATGATCCATACCGAGTGGATCAGGCCTTCGATCAAGCCGTGCTGACGGCCGACCGTGATCGTGCGGGCGCGAAACGCGGCCGCGGAAGGGTCAGGCGAGGCTGACCAGATCCGCGTAGTCCTGGCCCCACAGGTCCTCGACGCCGTCGGGCAGCAGGATGATCCGCTCCGGCTGGAGCGCCTCCACGGCGCCCTCGTCGTGGGTGACGAGGACGACGGCGCCCTTGTAGGTGCGCAGCGCGCCGAGGATCTCCTCGCGGCTGGCCGGGTCGAGGTTGTTGGTGGGCTCGTCGAGGAGCAGGACGTTCGCGGACGACACGACGAGCGTGGCGAGCGCGAGGCGCGTCTTCTCACCGCCGGACAGGACACCGGCCGGCTTGTCGACGTCGTCCCCGGAGAACAGGAACGAGCCCAGCGTCTTGCGCACCTCGACCAGGTCCAGGTCGGGGGCGGCGGAGCGCATGTTCTCCAGGACCGTGCGCTCGGGGTCGAGGGTCTCGTGCTCCTGCGCGTAGTAGCCGAGCTTGAGGCCGTGGCCCTCGATGATCTCGCCGGTGTCGGGCTTCTCGGCGCCGCCGAGCAGCTTGAGCAGGGTGGTCTTGCCCGCGCCGTTGAGGCCGAGGATGACGACGCGCGAGCCCTTGTCGATGGCCAGGTCGACGTCGGTGAAGATCTCCAGGGAGCCGTACGACTTCGACAGGCCCTCGGCCATCAGCGGCGTCTTGCCGCACGGGGAGGGCTCGGGGAAGCGCAGCTTGGCGACCTTGTCGGAGACGCGGACCGCGTCGAGCCCGGCGAGCAGCCGGTCGGCGCGCTTGGCCATGTTCTGCGCGGCGACGGTCTTGGTCGCCTTGGCGCGCATCTTGTCGGCCTGGGAGTTGAGGGCCGCGGCTTTCTTCTCGGCGTTCTGGCGCTCACGCTTGCGGCGCTTCTCGTCGGCCTCGCGCTGCTGCTGGTAGAGCTTCCAGCCCATGTTGTAGACGTCGATCTGCGAGCGGTTCGCGTCCAGGTAGAACACCTTGTTGACGACCGTCTCGACGAGGTCGACGTCGTGGGAGATCACGATGAAACCGCCGCGGTACGTCTTGAGGTAGTCGCGCAGCCAGACGATGGAGTCGGCGTCGAGGTGGTTCGTGGGCTCGTCGAGGAGCAGGGTGTCCGCGTCCGAGAAGAGGATGCGAGCCAGCTCGATACGGCGGCGCTGACCGCCGGAGAGCGTGTGCAGGGGCTGGCCGAGTACGCGGTCGGGCAGGTTGAGCGCGGCGGCGATGGTGGCGGCCTCGGCCTCGGCGGCGTATCCGCCCTTGGTGAGGAACTCCGTCTCCTGGCGCTCGTACTGCTTGAGCGCCTTCGCGCGCGTGGCTCCCGTGCCGCTGGCGATGCGCTGCTCGTTGTCCCGCATCTTCTGGATCAGGGTGTCGAGGCCGCGCGCGGACAGGATGCGGTCGCGGGCCAGGACGTCGAGGTCCCCGGTGCGGGGGTCCTGCGGGAGGTAGCCGACCTCTCCGGAGCGGGCGATCTGGCCGCCGGCCGGGGTGCCTTCACCGGCGAGGCACTTGGTGAGGGTCGTCTTGCCCGCGCCGTTGCGTCCGACCAGGCCGATGCGGTCGCCCTTGGCGATACGGAAGGTGGCGTTCTCGATGAGGATGCGGGCGCCGGCGCGCAACTCGATGGCCGAAGCGGTGATCACGGACAGACTCCTGAGCAGGGAATGGACGGCGGAAGGGCTACTGAGGGCGGTGAGCCGTCTAGTGCGTGCGGAGAATGGCCATGGGCCAAGTCTAACGGGACGATGCAAACAGATTTCCGCCGTGCTGTTCCGGGGCCGAGGGGCAGACCGCCATGAACTGTCCGATAGTGGGCGTTGGGCGGCGGGCCGCCGCCCCTGACGTGCGGCAGAGGGCGGTGCGGCCATGCAGTTCGACGACGACGCCGACCTGGACACCTCCGAGGTCCAGGACAGGCGCCGGGTCCCCGGCGGCCGGCGGACCATCGGCGGTGGCCTCGCGGGCCTGCTCGCCCTTCTGATCGGCCTCTTCTTCGGCACGGACGAATTCGGCCTCTCCTCCGGCGGCGGCGTACCCGACTCGACCGTCTCGTCCGCTGCCCAGGTCAGCCAGGACTGCCGTACGGGCCAGGACGCGAACAGCAAGGAGGACTGCCGCATCGTGGCGGTCGTCAACAGCGTCCAGGACTACTGGCGTCAGGAGTTCCGCGACCGCAGGGGCACCTACTCCCCCGCGCAGACGGTGTTCTTCACCGGCCAGGTCCAGACGGCGTGCGGCACGGCGACCTCGGCGGTCGGGCCGTTCTACTGCCCGAGCGACCGCAGGGTCTATCTGGACCTGGGATTCTTCGACGATCTGCGCACCAAGTTCGGCTCCAGCGGCGGCCCCTTCGCGCAGGCGTACGTGGTGGCGCACGAGTACGGGCATCACGTACAGAACCTGATGGGGACGCTCCAGCGCTCCCAGGACGGCCGTACGGGCCAGAACAGCAACGCGGTGCGGGTCGAGCTCCAGGCGGACTGCTACGCCGGGGTGTGGGCGCACCACGCGACGACGACGCCCGACGACAAGACGGGCAAGCCGCTGATCACGAACCTCAGCGACGCGGACATCCGCGACGGCCTGGACGCCGCGGCCGCCGTCGGCGACGACCGGATCCAGGAGAAGTTCCAGGGCCGGGTGACGCCCGAGACCTGGACTCACGGCTCGGCCCAGCAGCGGCAGCAGTGGTTCTACGAGGGCTACCGCACCGGCGACATGGCGCAGTGCAACACGTTCCGGTGAGCGGGACGGGCTCGCGGGGCGAATTGTCAGTGCCGGGTGCCAGTCTGGATCGGGCAGCACATTCCGGACCGGCGAAGAAGGAGTGAGCACGGTGAGCGGTACGAAGGGCGAGGGGCGCGCGAGCTTCTACCCGTCCTTGCTGTACGCCGACGCGAAGGCCGCGATCGAGCAGCTGACCTCGGCGTTCGGCTTCACCGCCGCGGCCGTGCACGAGGGCGAGGGCGGCTCGGTGATGCACGCCGAGCTGACGTACGGGAACGGCGCGGTGATGCTCGGCTCGAAGGGCCGCGGAGGCCGCTTCGACGAGGCCATGAAGGGCGCGGGCCCGACCGGGATCTATGTCGTCGTGGACGACGTCGACGCCCATCACCGCCGGGCCGTCGAGCACGGCGTGGAGATCCTGATGCCCCCGACGGACCAGGACTACGGCTCCCGGGACTACATGGCCAAGGACGCCGAGGGCAATGTGTGGAGCTTCGGGACGTACGCGCCGGAGATACCGGCCTGATCGCGGGGGCGCGGCGTCACACGCCTCCGGTGTGCACCTGGAAGGCGGCCCGGCGGACGGCCTTGGCGAGCGCCGGGTCCGGGTGCGCCGCGGCCAGCGCGACAAGGACCTGGACGGTGCGTGGATGCCCGGCCGCGCGGACCTCGTCGAGGAGGGCCGGCACGGTGGGCTGCACGGCGGACTCCAGATGGCGTACGAGGAGCTGGGCCTCGCCGTGGTCCGCGACGGCCGCCGCGGTGTCCACCCACAGCCAGGTCGTCTCCTCGCGGGTCAGCACCAGGTGGACGTCCTCGGGATCGGCGCCTTCGTACTCGGCGAGCCACAGCAGCGCGTAGGGGCGCAGGGGCGGCTCGTCGGCGACGGATCTGACGACGGGCTCGGCGGGGGCTCCGACGACGCGCAGCGCCTCGAAGGCGAGGCCGCGCAGCAGGGCGTCCTCGCCGCGGGCGGCGGCGATCAGCTCGGTGACGGCGCTGCCGACGGGGCGGGCGGCGAGCCAGGCGCGGTACTCGGCGCGGGCCGCGTTCGGGCGCAGCCGTGCGCAGCCTCTGAGCATGGCGTCGGCGGACTGCTCGATGTTGCCCGCCGGGGACTGGGCGGCCACGCAGATCTGCTCCAGCTTGACCCAGACCGCCCAGCTGCCGAGCGGCGTGAGGGTGGCCTGGCCGTCGGCATAGGTGAGGGCGCCGACGGCGGCGAGGCCGTGCAGGGCCCAGTCGAGGAGCGGGAGGAGGGCAGTGCCGGTGGTGCCAGTGGTGCCGGTGGTGCCGATGGCTGCGCCGGTGGGCTCGGGCTGCGGACCGTAGGGGATCTCGCAGCGTTCCGTGCGCAGTTCCTCGACGCGCTGGCCGAGGAGATCGAGGAGCTGCGGTACGGGGACCGGGCCGGCCGAGAGCTGGAGGAGGGAGAGCACCTGAGGCATCGCCTCGACGACCTCGGCGACCGCGGCGGCCTCCAGGCTCTCGTCGGCGGGGTGGGCCAGGGACCAGGCGTCGAACAGCGCGACCCAGCCGCGGAGCACGGCGGTGTCGTCGCGGTCCCAGGCGCGCAGGCGCCAGCCGGGGCGCGCGCTGTCGCCGTGCACCTCGACGAGGCCCGCGAGGCGTGCGGTATCCCAGTCGGCGCGGACCTGTCGCGGGGTCAGGTCCAGGTCGGCCGCAGCGCGTTCGGCGGTGGGCGCCGAGAGCGCGCCCCTGCCGTCTGGGGCGCCCTGGCCGCTGCCCGGGCTGAGGGCGGCGTCGGCCCAGCGGGCCACGCGGGCGGCGTCGGCGAGGCCGCGGCGGGCCATGCGGGCCAGTTCCCCCGGTGGTGGGGTGCCCTCCGGCGGGCGGGGCGCCGGGCGGGGCGGACGTGTCTGGGTCACCACTCCGTCGGTCCGCACGGGGGCGGCGGCAAGGGTGCGCGGGCGGACGAGTCGGAGCCTGGAGTCGCGCGGGATACGGGACGTCACGGGGGCAGTCTTCCGGTTGACGGTCCGAAAACCCAAACGGAATCGTTCCGGGGCTCGTTGCGGGGGTCGCGGGAGGGTCCGCGGACCGGCGTGCGCCGGGGGTCTACGCGGGCCTTCCTGCGCATCTGTCCCGTGCGGCCGGCGGGCGGTCCCCGTGGGCCCGACGGAGCTGTGGCGGAGCTACATGAGGGGGGTGAGGAAGCGGCGGAGGGTCTCCTCGTACGTCTGCGGGTCGGCGTTCCACATGGCTCCGTGGGGCGCGTTGTCGACGGTGTGGAGGGTGACCAAGTCGGGGCGCCGGGCGGCCAGTTCGCGGGACAGGGCCCAGGGGGCGATCTCGTCGTCGGGGCCGTGCATCACGAGCGTGGGGACCCGCAGCGCGTCGGGGTGGGCGGCGGTGTCGAGGCGGTCGCCGTGCAGACCGGTGCGGCCCTGGGCGGCGCGGACCGCGAGGGGCAGCAGGGGGCCGGGGACGCGGCGGGCCTCGGCGAGGGCACGCAGCGTGACGTCCCAGGCGAGGACGGGTGAGTCGAGGACGAGTCCGGAGATGCGGTGCCGCAAAGCGGAATGCGCCGCCGCGTGCAGGGCCATGGCGGCGCCGGTCGACCAGCCGTGCACGATGACGCGTTGCGCGCCGTAGCGCACGGCGTAGCGGATCGCGGCGTCCAGGTCGCGCCACTCCGTCTCGCCGAGGTGGCCGAGGCCGTCCGGGGAGCGGGGGGCGCCGAGGTCGCCGCGGTAGGCGAGGTCCAGCACGGGGAAGCGCTGGCGGTGCAGGAAATCCATGAGGACCATGGGGTGCTCGCGCGTGGTGCCCAGGCCGTGGACGGTGATGACCCAGGTGTCGCGGGCGCCGGGGACGAACCAGGCGGGGAGCGCGCCCAGTTCGCCGGGGATGTCGATGTCGGCGTGGTCGAGGCCGAGTGCCGCCTTGGGGTCGCCGATGTACACCTGGGGGGTGAGCCAGGCCTTGGCGCCGGGTTCGAGGGAGCCGTGGGTGACGCGCTCCAGGCGCCGTACGACGGCGTCCGCCGCGCGCGGCTCGGAATCGAGGACGGGCCCGACCACGGCGTGGAATCCGTCGCCGCTCAGGCCGTAGGTTCCCGGGCGCAGGGAGGCCAGGTCGCGGGTGAGAGTGAGCCGGCCCGCGGCGGTGGCGTGGACGGTCAGGCGCGGCTCGGTGGGCAGGGGCCGGCCCGCGGGCGCCTTGAGGGCGGCGTCACTGGCGAACCGGCCGGCCGCGATCGCGGCTGCGCCGGCACCGATGACTGCGGTGACGGCAGCGGCCGTCGCTCTGGCGGTGCGCACCGTCCCAGTGTCCGCGCCCGCGCACCGACCGGCCAGCGGGGCGGGGCCGCAGGGTCGCCGGGCGCCGGTTCAGCCTCGCTGCCCGTACCCCCGCAGCTTCTCCTCCACCTCGCGCACCTGGTCGCGGGTGAGGAGCGTCGGCGTGTGGTGGGGATGGGCGCTCGCGGTGAGCCAGACGCGGCACAGCCATTCGAGCTGGGCCGTGCGGTCGTAGGCGGCGGCGAGGGTGTCGCCGTAGGTGAGGGTGCCGTGATTCTGGAGCAGGCAGCCTGTCCGCCCCTTGAGAGCGTCGAGCACGTTCTCGGCCAACCGCTCGGTGCCGTACGTCGCATACGGGGCAACTCGGACGGGTCCGCCGAGGGCCGCCGCCATGTAGTGGATGAGCGGGAGTTCGGGCACGAGGGTGGAGACGGCGGTGGCGTGGACCGCGTGGGTGTGGACGACGGCGCGGGCGGACGTGGCGCGGTAGACCGCCAGATGCATCGGGAGTTCGCTGGTCGGGGCGAGGGTTCCGGCGCGCTGCCGGCCGTCGAGCCCCACGGCGACGAGATCCCGCGCGGTGAGCTCGTCGTAGGGGACGCCGCTCGGCGTGGCGAGGACGGTGTCGCCGATCCGGACCGAGACGTTTCCCGAGGTCCCGACGACGAGGCCGTCGGTGACGGTGCGCCGGGCCGTCGCCACGAGCTCGCCCCACACACGGGCGAGCCCGCTCCCGGCCCGCCCCGATCCCCACGCTGCCTGCGTCATGCGCCGCATCCTGCCAGTCGGCGGCCGGGGCCGCGTAGATCCGGAGACGGGGCACTTTAGTGCGGAGTCCAGGAGTCCGGAAGCTCACGAATGGGCATGAATGCCCGCCTGGAAATGATTGGCTGGAGATCGACGGGCATAGCGGGATCTTCCGGTAGCCTCCGGCGGGATTTGTCATGCACGTCGCCATTTCGGGGGGAAATATGGCTCGTGATCACAAACCGTCCCGTCGCCGTGCGCACATCGCGACCGCGACATCACTCGCCGCCCTGACGCTCGGAGGGACCGCCCTCGCCGAGGCTCCGGCGTCCGCGGCGGGCGACACATTGGGGCACGACGTCTCGTCGCACCAGAGGCACGTCAACTGGCAGAAGGCCAAGAGCAAGGGCGCACGGTTCGTCTACGTCAAGGCGACCGAGTCCACCACCTACCGCAATCCCTACTTCGAGCAGCAGTACAACGGAGCGCGGAGCACGGGCATCATCCGGGGCGCGTACCACTTCGCGCTCCCGAACAAGTCGTCCGGCCGGACGCAGGCCTCGTACTTCGTGAGCAACGGGGGCGCGTGGCGGGCGGACGGCTGGACGCTGCCGCCGGCGCTCGACATCGAGTACAACCCGTACAGCTCGAAGAAGTGCTACGGCCTGACCAAGGGGAGGATGGTCTCCTGGATCAGGTCGTTCAGCGACGAGGTGCGCCGCAGGACGGGCCGCCGGCCGGTGATCTACACCAATTACCACTGGTGGAAGAACTGCACGGGCAACAGCACGGCCTTCGCGGGCAACCACGCGCTCTGGCTCGCCCGCTACGACGAGTCCGCCGGGGCCCTGCCTTCGGGCTGGTCGTACTGGACGTTCTGGCAGTACGACAACAGCGGCGGGCTGCCGGGTGACCAGAATCTCTTCAACGGTTCACAGGCCCAGTTACGGAGGTTCGCCCGCGGCTAGCGGAGGGCTCACTTCCGCTTGATTGAGCCACCGTTCCGCTTCGCGGACGGCCCCGTGCCGCCACCCCGTTCCCAACGGAGTGGCGGCACTCCGCTTCGGGTCACCACACCGCCCGCCCCAGTTCATCTTCCGTTCACTCAGATTGCCTACGGTCCACGTGCCACTGACGTCCAACAGAAGCCTGGGTAAATGGAACACATCACGCTTCTCCTCGGGATCGTGATCGTCACCGCTCTCGTGTTCGATTTCACGAACGGTTTCCACGACACTGCCAACGCGATGGCCACCACCATCTCGACCGGCGCTCTCAAGCCCAAGACGGCGGTGGCCATGTCCGCCGTGCTGAACCTCGTCGGAGCCTTCCTCTCCGTGGAGGTCGCCAAGACGATCTCCGGCGGCATCATCAACGAGGACGGACTCAAGACCGAGGTCATCTTCGCGGCGCTGGTGGGCGCCATCCTCTGGAATCTGCTGACGTGGCTGGTGGGGCTCCCCTCCAGCTCCTCCCACGCGCTCTTCGGCGGCCTCATAGGCGCCGCCGTGATGTCGATGGGCTGGTCGTCGATCAACGGCGGCACCGTCGTCACCAAGATCCTGCTCCCGGCCGTCGCCGCGCCGCTCGTGGCGGGCATCGCCGCGATGCTGGCCACCCGGCTCACGTACCGGATAGGCAGTAAGACCGACCAGAAGGCGACCGCCAAGGGCTACCGCGCCGGGCAGATCGCCTCCGCGGGCCTGGTCTCGCTGGCGCACGGCACGAACGACGCGCAGAAGACGATGGGCATCATCACGCTCGCCCTCATCACGGGCGGCGTCCTGAACCCCGGCTCGAACCCTCCGATGTGGGTCATCGTCTCGGCCGGTACGGCCATCGCGCTCGGCACCTACCTCGGCGGCTGGCGCATCATCCGCACCATGGGCAAGGGCCTCACGGACCTCGCGCCGCAGCAGGGCTTCGCCGCCCAGACCAGCGCCGCGACCGCGATCCTCGCCTCCTCGCACATCGGCTTCTCGCTCTCCACGACGCAGGTCTGCTCCGGCGCCGTGATGGGCTCGGGCCTCGGCCGCAAGGGCGGCGTCGTCCGCTGGTCGACCGCGACCCGCATGTTCATCGCCTGGGGCCTGACCCTGCCGGCCGCCGGTCTGGTCGGCGCGGGCGCCGAGTTCCTCACCAAGCAGGGCTCGTGGGGCGTCGCCGTCACCGCGCTGCTCCTGATCGCCGGCGCGGGCACCATCTGGGCGCTGTCCCGCCGCAACTCGGTCGACCACACGAACGTCACGGACGACGACGACACCGAGGTCCCGGCCGAGCCCGCCGGCGTCGTGACCACCGCGATCGCGGCCGTCACCCCGCCGCCCGCCGGCACGGTCGCCGACCTGGCCGACGTGAAGACCACCATCCCCGCCTCGCCCGCCCCGCCCTCGGCGGAGCCCGCGCGACCGGCCACGGTCTAAGGAAGCAGCAGCGCTATGCACATCGACTGGGCAGCACTCGGCTCCGTGTTCGGAGTCAGCCTCGTGATCACGGTGGCCCTCGTGGGCCTGTTCACCCTCGGCATCGTCGGCCTCACCAAGCGGGAGTCGGCGGCGGCCCAGGGCGGTTCGGCGACGCTCGCCGTCTCCGGCGCCTACGCCTGCTTCGCCCTGTGCGCGGCGGCCGTCGGCTACGGGATCTTCCTGATCGTCGCCTGACCGGAGGTAACCGGCAGGAGTGCGGGGTGCGGGACGCGAGGGCGTCCCGCACCCCGCTTCGTGTGTGCCTCAGCACACTCTCCCTTCGCAGGTCAACGGCAAGTTGACGGGCGTTCGCGGGGCGTGGTGGACTTCCGGGGCCATCTACGGCAGCAGGAGAGGAAGCCGGTGCGAATCCGGCGCGGTCCCGCCACTGTCACCGGGGAGTGATCCCCGCGAGCCAGGAACTCTCGCTGCCGGTCTCTTCCAACCAGGGCGTGGACACCCTGAGTGAGGACATATCGCCATGCGCGGCTGCCAGTTGCGGGTGCTCCCGCCGAGAACGAGTACAAGGGTTCCGTTCGCCGTAGCGGCGAGCTGACCGTGCGGGCCGAGCGCGTCTTCGCGTACGGCAGCGCCGCCGGGCTCCTCGGTGACCTCCTGTTCGGCGATCCGCGCCGCGGGCATCCGGTCGCCGCGTTCGGGCGGGCCGCGGGCGCCGTCGAGCGCGTGCTGTGGCGCGACCACCGCGGGTGGGGCGCACTGCACACCGCCGTGTGCGCCGGGGGCGCCGCCGTCGCCGGTGGCCTCGCCTCGCGCGCCGTGCGCCACTCCCCCACCGCCTCCATCGCCCTCACCGCCGCCGCCACTTGGGCGGTCGTCGGCGGTACGTCGCTGGGGCGCGAGGCGCGCGCCATCGGGGGCGCACTGGCCGCCGGTGACGTGGACGCGGCGCGCGAGCGGCTCCCTCATCTGTGCGGGCGTGACCCGCAGGCCCTGGACGCGGACGGGATCGCGCGGGCCGTCGTCGAGTCCGTCGCCGAGAACACCTCCGACGCCGTCGTGGGCGCGCTCGTGTGGGGCGCCGTCGCCGGGGTCCCCGGGCTCGTCGCGTTCCGTGCCGTGAACACGCTGGACGCCATGGTCGGGCACAAGTCGGCCAGGTACCGCCGCTACGGCTGGGCCTCCGCGCGCCTCGACGACGTGGCCGGATGGCCGGGCGCGCGGCTGACCGGCGTGCTCGCCGCGGTCGCGGGCGGGCGTCCGCGCGGCGCGCTCAGAGCGTGGCGCGAGGACGCGCGGCTGCACCCGAGCCCCAACGCCGGTGTCGTCGAGGCCTCGTTCGCGGGGGCGCTCGGGGTGCGGCTCGGGGGGACGTTGTCGTACGGCGGGCGGGTCGAGCATCGGCCCGTGCTGAACGCGTCGGGCCGGTCCGTGGGGACCGCCGACGTCGAGCGGGCGGCGCGGCTCTCGCGGCGCGTGAGCTGGCTGGCCCTCGGCGTGTGCGTCGCCGGGCGGGCACTGTTGCAGAGGGGGAAGTCGTGAGTGGTGGCGGACTGCTGGTGGCAGGGACCACGTCCGATGCCGGGAAGAGCGTCGTCACGGCGGGGATCTGCCGGTGGCTGGTGCGGCAGGGGGTGAAGGTCGCCCCGTTCAAGGGACAGAACATGTCCCTCAACTCCTTCGTGACCCGCGAGGGCGCCGAGATCGGACGGGCGCAGGCCATGCAGGCGCAGGCCGCCCGCGTCGAGCCGAGCGCCCTGATGAACCCCGTACTGCTGAAGCCGGGCAGCGACCGGAGCAGTCAGGTGGTGCTCATGGGCAAGCCGGTGGGCGAGTTGAGTGCCCGGGGGTTCTTCGGGGGGTCCGGGCCCGCGGCGAAACCGCTGTCAGGTGCTGTGTCCCCCGGGAAGGCGCTGCACGGGGGACGGCAGGCGGCACTTCTGGACACCGTCGTGGGATGCCTGGAGGAACTCCGGGGCAGCTATGACGCCGTGATCTGTGAAGGGGCGGGCTCTCCCGCCGAGATCAACCTGCGTCGCACCGACATCGTCAACATGGGGATCGCGCGGGCCGCGCGGCTGCCCGTGCTCGTGGTCGGCGACATCGACCGCGGCGGCGTCTTCGCGTCGTTCTTCGGCACGACGGCGCTGCTCGCGCCCGAGGACCAGGAGCTGCTGGCCGGCTATCTGGTGAACAAGTTCCGCGGGGACGTCTCCCTGCTCGAACCCGGCCTCGACATGCTCAAGGACCTGACCGGGCGCGCCACGTACGGCGTGCTCCCCTTCCAGCACGGCCTCGGCATCGACGAGGAGGACGGGCTGCGCGTGTCGCTGCGCGGTTCCGTGCGCGAGTCACAGACCGCGGCCCCGGTCGGCGAGGACGTGCTGCGCGTCGCCGTCTGCGCCGTGCCGCTGATGTCGAACTTCACCGACGTGGACGCACTGGCCGCCGAGCCGGGCGTCGTCGTGCGGTTCGTCGACCGAGCCGAGGAGCTCGTCGACGCGGACCTGGTCGTCGTGCCGGGAACGCGCGGCACCGTCAAGGCACTTCAGTGGCTGCGCGAGCGCGGCCTCGCCGACGCCCTCGCGCGCCGGGCCGCCGAGGGCCGCCCGGTCCTGGGGATCTGCGGCGGTTTCCAGGTGCTCGGCGAGCGGATCGAGGACGACGTCGAGTCGCGCGCGGGCGCCGTGGACGGGCTCGGACTGCTGCCCGTACGGGTGCGGTTCGAGCGCGAGAAGACCCTCGCCCGGCCCGTCGGCGAGGCACTCGGCGAGCGCGTCGAGGGTTACGAGATCCATCACGGGGTCGCCGAAATCACCGGCGGAGAAGCCTTCTTGGACGGATGCCGCGTCGGCTCCGTCTGGGGCACGCACTGGCACGGCTCGCTGGAGGCGGACGGCTTCCGCCGGGCGTTCCTGCGCGAGGTCGCGGCCGCCGCGGGCCGCCGTTTCGTACCGGCGCCCGACACGTCGTTCGGCGCGCTGCGCGAGGAGCAGCTCGACCGGCTCGGCGATCTGATCGAAGAACACGCGGACACGGACGCGCTGTGGCGGCTCATCGAGTCCGGCGCTCCGTCAGGACTGCCATTCATTCCACCGGGAGCGCCCGCATGAGCACAGTGTTGTTGTTGTCGACCGCAGACACCGATCTGCTGGCGGCCCGGGCCTCCGGCGCCCCCTACCGGATCGGGAACCCGACCCGCGTCGACGTCGAGAGCGAGCTGCCGGAGCTGCTCGCCGGCGTGGACATCGCCGTCGTACGGCTCCTCGGCGGCAAGCGCGCCTGGGAGGACGGGCTCGCGGCGCTGAAGGCGTCCGGCGTGCCGACGGTCCTGCTCGGCGGCGAGAGCGTCCCGGACGCGGAGCTGATGGCCGAGTCCACCGTGCACGCGGGCGCCGTGGCCGAGGCGCTGCGCTATCTCGTCGAGGGCGGTCCCGGCAACCTCGTCGAGCTGGCCCGATTCCTCGTCCAGGACGTGCTACTCCACGGGCACGGCCGGGCCGGGAGCACGCAGGAGCGGCACAGCGCCGAGCCGCAGAAGATGCCCGAGTACGGGGTGCACGGCCGCCGTGCCCGCGTCGAGGGCCGTCCGACCGTCGGCGTGCTGTTCTACCGCGCCCACGAGCTGTCCGGGAACACCGCGTTCGTGGACACGCTGTGCGACGCGATCGAGGCGCGCGGCGTCAACTCCCTTCCGGTGTACTGCGGTTCGCTGCGCGGCGCCGACCCCGGCCTGTACGAGCTGCTCGGCGGGGCCGACACCCTGGTGGCGACCGTGCTCGCGGCGGGCGGCACGCACGCCTCGCAGGCGTCCGCGGGCGGCGACGAGGAGGCCTGGGACATCGGCGCACTGGCCGACCTCGATATTCCCGTCCTCCAGGGTCTTTGCCTGACGTCGTCGAAGGCTGCGTGGGAGGCGTCGGACGCCGCGCTGTCGCCGATGGACGCGGCGATGCAGGTCGCGATCCCGGAGTTCGACGGCCGGATCGTCACCGTGCCGTTCTCCTTCAAGGAGGAGGGCCCCGACGGCGTTCCGGTGTACGCGGCCGACCCCGAGCGGGCCGCGCGCGTCGCCGGAATCGCCGTGCGTCACGCGCGTCTCGGCCACAAGCCGAACGGCGAGAAGAAGCTCGCCGTCGTCTTCACGGCCTACCCGACCAAGCACTCGCGGGTCGGCAACGCGGTGGGCCTCGACACCCCCGCCTCCGCCGTCCGCGTCCTGGACGCGCTGCGCGAGGCCGGTTACGGCGTCCACGGCTACCCGGACAACGGTGACGAGCTGATCCACCGGCTGATCGAGGCGGGCGGCCACGACGTCGAGTGGCTCACCGAGGACCAGCTGGCGTCGGCGCCCGCGCGGGTGCCGCTCGCCGACTACCGCGCCTGGTTCGACAAGCTGGCGCCCGAGCTGCGCGACGGGATGCTGGAGGCGTGGGGCGAGCCGCCGGGCTCCCTCTACGTCGACGGCGACGACATCGTGCTCGCGTCGCTCCAGTTCGGCAACGTCGTCGTGATGATCCAGCCGCCGCGCGGCTTCGGCGAGAACCCCATCGCGATCTACCACGACCCGGACATGCCGCCGTCGCACCACTACATGGCCGCGTACCGCTGGCTGGAGAACTCTTTCGGCGCGGACGCCGTCATCCACATGGGCAAGCACGGCACCATGGAGTGGCTGCCCGGCAAGGGTCTTGGTCTGAGCGGGAGTTGTGCGCCCGACGCGGTCCTCGGCGAGCTGCCGCTGATCTACCCGTTCATCGTGAACGACCCGGGCGAGGGCACGCAGGCCAAGCGCCGCGGGCACGCCACGGTCGTCGACCACCTGGTCCCGCCGATGGCCCGCGCCGACACGTACGGCGATCTCGCGAAGCTGGAGCAGCTCCTCGACGAGTACGCGCTCGTCTCGGACCTGGACCCGACGAAGGCCCCGGCCGTGCGTGCCCAGATCTGGACGCTGGTCAAGGCCGCCGAGCTGCACCACGACCTGCATGTCGACGAGCAGCCGGACGACGGCGACTTCGACGAGTTCGTGATGCACATCGACGGCTATCTGTGCGAGATCAAGGACGTACAGATCCGCGACGGTCTGCACATCCTGGGCGGCGGCCCGGTCGGCGAGCCGCGCGTGAACCTCGTGCTCGCCGTGCTGCGCGCCTCGCAGGTGTGGGGCGGCACCGCGAACGCGCTGCCCGGCCTGCGGGCCTGCCTGGCCGAGCACTTCGGCCTGGTCGAGAAGGAGCTGCTCGGCGAGCCGGGCGCCCCGGTGAAGGTGCCGGCCGAACTGACGGACCTCGTCAGCGGTCCCGCCCGCAGCGCCGCCGACGCGATCGACCTCCTGGAGCAGCTGTGCCGGCGCGCGGCCGAGGGCATGGAGGAGCGCGGCTGGGACGCCGCGGCCGTCCCCGCGCTCGTCCGGGACATCCTCGGGACCGAACTCCCGGACGCTGTCGCGGTGTTGGGGTTCGCGTGCCGTGAGGTCGTGCCCCGGCTCGCCCGTACGACGGACGAGATCGGGCACATCCTGCGCGCGCTCGACGGCGGATACGTGCCCGCGGGACCGTCCGGGTCGCCGACGCGCGGTCTGGTCAACGTGCTGCCGACGGGCCGCAACTTCTACTCCGTCGACCCGAAGGCGATCCCCTCGCGGCTGAGCTGGGAGGTCGGGCAGGCGCTCGCCGACTCGCTCGTCGCACGCTATCTGGCCGACACCGGCGAGTACCCCAAGTCCGTGGGCCTCACGGTGTGGGGCACCTCCGCGATGCGTACGCAGGGCGACGACATCGCGGAGATCCTCGCGCTGCTCGGCTGCCGCCCGGTGTGGGACGACGCCTCGCGCCGTGTCACCGGCTTCGAGATCGTGCCGGCCGCCGAACTCGGCCGCCCGCGCATCGATGTGACGGTCCGTATCTCGGGCTTCTTCCGCGACGCCTTCCCGCACGTCGTGGGCCTGATCGACAACGCCGTGCAGGCCGTCGCCGCGCTGGACGAGAGCGCGGAGCAGAACTACGTACGCGCCCATGTCGAACAGGACACCGTCGAGCACGGCGACCGGCGGCGGGCCACGGCCCGGATCTTCGGCTCGAAGCCGGGCGCTTACGGGGCGGGTCTCCTGCCGCTGATCGACGCCCGCAACTGGCAGTCCGACGCCGACCTCGCCGAGGTGTACGCGGTGTGGGGCGGCTACGCGTACGGGCGCGGGCTCGACGGGCGTGCGGCCCGCGGCGACATGGAGACGGCGTTCCGCCGCATCAACGTGGCGGCGAAGAACGTCGACACCCGCGAGCACGACCTCGTCGACGCCGACGACTACTTCCAGTACCACGGCGGCATGGTCGCCATGGTGCGGCATCTGACGGGGGCCTCCCCCGAGGCGTACGTCGGCGACTCCGCCGTGCCCGACCAGGTGAAGACCCGCACGCTCGGCGAGGAGACCCACCGGGTGTTCCGCGCCCGTGTGGTCAACCCGCGCTGGATGGCGGCCATGCGCCGCCACGGCTACAAGGGCGCCTTCGAGATGGCCGCCACCGTCGACTACCTCTTCGGGTACGACGCGACGGCCGGCGTGGTCGACGACTGGATGTACGAGAAGCTGTCGGCCGAGTACGTCTTCGACGCGGAGAACCAGGACTTCATGAAGAAGTCCAACCCGTGGGCCCTGCGGGGCATCACCGAGCGGCTGCTGGAAGCGGCCGAGCGCGGCCTGTGGGCCGAGCCGGACGCGCAGACGCTGGAGCGGCTGCGGGCCACGTATCTGGAACTTGAGGGCGACTTGGAGGGCGACGACCAGTGAGTACCCCCTATCCGTTCACCGCGCTCGTCGGGCAGGACGACCTGCGGCTCGCGCTGCTGCTGAACGCGGTCAGCCCCGCCGTCGGCGGGGTGCTCGTGCGCGGCGAGAAGGGCACGGCCAAGTCCACGGCCGTACGCGCCCTCTCGGCCCTCATTCCCGAGGTCGAGGTCGTTGCCGGGTGCCGCTTCTCGTGTGCGCCCGGCGCCCCGGACCCGGCGTGCCCGGACGGCCCGCACGAGACCGGGCCCGGCACCTCGCGTGCCGCGCGCATGGTCGAGCTGCCCGTCGGCGCGTCCGAGGACCGGCTCGTCGGCGCGCTCGACATCGAGCGGGCGCTCGCCGAGGGCGTCAAGGCCTTCGAGCCGGGGCTCCTCGCCGACGCGCACCGCGGGATCCTGTACGTCGACGAAGTGAACCTGCTGCACGACCACTTGGTGGACCTGCTGCTGGACGCGGCAGCGATGGGCGCCTCGTACGTGGAGCGCGAGGGCGTGTCCGTGCGGCATGCCGCGCGCTTCCTGCTCGTCGGCACCATGAACCCCGAAGAGGGCGAGCTGCGGCCGCAGTTGCTCGACCGGTTCGGCCTCACCGTGGAAGTCGCCGCCTCCCGCGAGCCCGACCAGCGTGTCGAGGTCGTCAAGCGGCGCCTCGCCTACGACGACGACCCCGAGGGCTTCGCCGGGAAGTGGGAGCAGGAGGAGTCCGCCGTACGGGCGCGGATCGTCGCGGCCCGTGACCTGCTGCCTTCGGTGCGGCTCGGCGACGGCGCGCTGCGGCAGATCGCCGCGACGTGCGCCGCGTTCGAGGTCGACGGGATGCGCGCGGACATCGTGATGGCGCGTACCGCGACGGCGCTCGCCGCATGGGCGGGCCGCACGGATGTGCTGGCCGAGGACGTGCGGCAGGCCGCGCTCCTCGCGCTGCCGCACCGCAGGCGCCGCAACCCGTTCGACGCGCCGGGGCTCGACGAGGACAAGCTCGACGACACCCTGGAGGAGTTCGGCGGGCAGGACGGCCCGGAGGGTGACGGCGACGACGAGCCCGACCCGGACGGCGACGGTCCCGGTGGCGGCGGACAACCCACGCCGGATGCCCCCGAGGGCGAGGGCCCGGACACGGGCGGCGACCAGGCCGCCGACATCCCCGCGCAGGGCGAGCCCGCCGAGAGCGGCGAGCAGAATGCCCCCGCGGGCGGCGGCGAACAGGCGGCCGCACGGGCCGCCGAGCCCTTCCGTACGAAGATGCTGAGCGTGCCCGGACTCGGTGAGGGTGCCGCCGGGCGGCGCTCGCGGGCCCGCACGGAACACGGGCGTACGACGGGCGCGCGGCGCCCGCGTGGCGCGCTCACCAAACTGCACCTCGCGGCGACCGTGCAGGCCGCGGCCCCGCACCAGCGGGCGCGGGGGCGTTCCGGCCCTGGGCTCGTGGTGCGGCGTGACGATCTGCGGCAGGCGACCCGGGAAGGCCGCGAGGGCAACCTCGTGCTCTTCGTGGTCGACGCCTCCGGGTCGATGGCGGCGCGGCAGCGGATGAGCGCCGTGAAGGGCGCTGTCCTGTCGCTGCTCCTCGACGCGTACCAGCGGCGGGACAAGGTGGGGCTCGTGACGTTCCGCGGCTCCTCGGCCGACGTGGCACTGCCGCCGACGTCCTCGGTGGACGCGGCAGCCGTACGGCTCGAGTCGCTGCCCACCGGTGGGCGTACGCCGCTGTCCGCGGGGCTCCTGAAGGCGCACGACGTGCTGCGTGTGGAGCGGCTGCGGGACCCGGCGCGCCGGCCGCTCGTCGTCGTGGTGACCGACGGGCGGGCGACGGGCGGTCCTGAGCCGGTGGCGCTCGCGGGGCGTGCGGCGCGGCTGCTCGCCGCCGAGGGAACGGCGTCGGTCGTCGTGGACTGCGAGTCGGGTCCCGTGCGGCTCGGGCTCGCCGGTCGGCTGGCGGGCGAACTGGGCGGGACGGCGGTGACGCTCGAGGAGTTGCGGGCCGATTCCATCGCCGGGCTCGTGAAGGACGTACAGGGTGGTCTGCAGTCGAACAGCAGGAGGGTCGCGTAATGCCTCAGGGACAGCCGAGCGTCGTGCCGGACGACGGGCTCACGACGCGGCAGCGGCGCAACCGGCCGCTCGTCGTCGTCCACACCGGCATCGGCAAGGGCAAGTCGACGGCGGCCTTCGGGCTCGCCCTGCGCGCCTGGAACCAGGGCTGGCCCATCGGGGTGTTCCAGTTCGTCAAGTCGGCGAAGTGGAAGGTCGGCGAGGAGAACGCGCTGCGCGTCCTCGGCGCGAGCGGCGAGGGCGGGAGCGTCGACTGGCACAAGATGGGCGAGGGCTGGTCCTGGGTCCAGCGCGACGCGCAGATGGACAACGAGGAGAAGGCCCGCGAGGGCTGGGAGCAGGTCAAGCGCGATCTGGCCGCCGAGACGTATCAGCTGTACGTGCTCGACGAGTTCGCCTACCCGATGCACTGGGGCTGGATCGACACCGACGAGGTCATCTCCGTGCTGCAGGACCGGCCCGGTACCCAGCACGTCGTGATCACCGGGCGCAACGCGCCGGAGAAGCTCGTGGACTTCGCCGACCTGGTCACCGACATGTCCAAGGTCAAGCACCCGATGGACGCGGGCCAGAAGGGCCAGAGGGGCATCGAGTGGTGAGTACGTCCGTGCCTCGGCTCGTCATTGCCGCGCCCTCGTCGGGCAGCGGCAAGACGACCGTCGCGACGGGTCTGATGGCGGCGTTCGCCGGACGCGGGCTCGCCGTGTCGCCGCACAAGGTCGGGCCCGACTACATCGACCCCGGGTACCACGCGCTCGCCACGGGGCGCGCCGGGCGCAACCTCGACGCGTACCTGTGCGGGCCCGAGCTGGTGGCCCCGCTCTTCGCGCACGGGGCGCGGGGGTGTGATCTCGCCGTCGTCGAGGGCGTGATGGGGCTTTTCGACGGGGCGTCCGGTCAGGGGGAGCTGGCCTCGACCGCGCATGTCGCGAAGCTGCTGCGGGCGCCGGTGGTTCTTGTGGTGGATGCTTCGTCGCAGGCGCGGTCCGTCGCCGCTCTGGTGCATGGGTTCGCCTCGTTCGATCCTGAAGTGCGGCTCGCCGGGGTGATCCTCAACAAGGTCGGGTCCGACCGGCACGAGGCGATCCTGCGCGAGGCGCTGGACGAGTCGGGGGTGCCGGTGTTCGGCGCGTTGCGCCGGGGCGGGGAAGTGGTGACTCCCTCGCGGCACTTGGGGCTCGTGCCGGTGGCCGAGCGGGGGGCCGAGGCGGTTGCGGCTGTTGCCGCCATGGCTGAGCTGGTGCGGAGTGGGTGTGACCTCGACGCGCTGTATGCGGTGGCGCGCAGTGCTCCGTCGTTGGGGGGTGCGGCTTGGGATGCGGCTGAGGTTTTGGGGTCTCTCCCCCAGCCCGCCCCTTCCCGGAACCGGGGCTGTGCCCCGGACCCCGGTCCTCAAACGCCGGACGGGCTGAAATCACCGGTCGTCGCCCTTGCCGGCGGCCCGGCCTTCACCTTCTCCTATGCCGAGCACTCCGAGCTGCTGACCGCCGCCGGAGCCGAGGTCGTGCCCTTCGATCCTCTCCGTGACGAACAACTCCCGGACGGAACACGGGCGTTGGTCGTCGGCGGGGGGTTCCCCGAGGTGTATGCCTCCGAGCTGTCCGCCAACGAACCGCTGCGCAAGGCCGTCGGTGAGCTCGCGCGGTCCGGGGCGCCCGTCGTCGCCGAATGTGCCGGGCTGCTGTACCTCGCGCGGTCCCTCGACGGGCAGCCGATGTGCGGAGTGCTCGACGCCGACGCGCGGATGTCGGAGCGGCTGACGCTCGGGTACCGGGACGCGGTGGCCGTGTCCGACAGCGTGCTGGCCGTGAACGGTACGCGGGTGCGCGGCCACGAGTTCCATCGCACCGTCGTCGACCCCGGGGCCGGCGCCTCCCCCGCATGGGGCATCACGCGTCCCGACCGGCGCGTCGAAGGGTTTGTGCAGGGCGGGGTGCACGCCTCGTACCTGCATGTGCACTGGGCCGCCGTGCCCCAGGCGGCGCGGCGCATCGTCGCGCAGGCAACCGAAGTCGCGCGGGCAACCGAAGGAGTCACCCCGTCATGACCAGCAACACCACGCACCGGCTGACCGGCGTCGGCGTGGGTCCCGGTGACCCCGAGCTCGTGACCGTGAAGGGCGTGAACGCCCTGCGCGAAGCCGCCGTCGTCGTCGTACCGGTGATGGCCGCGGCCGACGGGACCGACGGCGGCGAGCCCGGCCGCGCCGAGGCGACCGTCCTGCACTACGTGCCCGCCGACAACGTCGTCCGCGTCGTCTTCGCGCTCAACGAGCGCTCGGACCGGGCCCGGCGCGAGGCCGCCTGGGACGCGGCCGGTGAGCGCGTCGCGGCGCTGCTGCGGGAGCACGGCTCGGTCGCGTTCGCCACGATCGGCGACCCGAACGTGTACTCCACGTTCACGTATCTCGCCCTGACCGTCGGGGAGCTCGTGGCGGGGACCGTCGTCGAGACCGTGCCGGGCATCACCGCCATGCAGGACCTCGCCGCGCGCTCCGGCGCCGTGCTCACGGAGGGCACCGAGCCGCTGACGCTCGTGCCGGTGACCGCCAGTTCGGCCGTGCTCAAGGAGGCGCTCGCGGGGCCCGGCACCGTCGTCGCGTACAAGTTCGGGCGGCTGGCGGGCGAGGTCGCCGCGGCGCTGCGCGAGACGGGGCGGACGCAGGACGCCGTGTGGGGGTCCGCGCTCGGGCTGCCCGAGGAGTCCATCAGGCCCGCCTCCGAACTGGGCACCGACGCCGCGCTGCCGTACCTGTCGACGCTGATCGCGCCCGCGCGGCGCGACGGCGGACGGGGCGGGAAACTGTGACCCGCCGGGGGGCGGAACGGGCCCTGGTCCCCCGCCGCGCCGATCACCAGCCACATCAGGGCGGCGCCCGCGATCGTGCACAGGAGCGTGGAGCGCGCCGGGTGGTGGTGGCCGGCCTCCGGCAGGATCTCCGCGGCCGCGATGTACAGCAGAACGCCGCCGAAGAACCCGAGGTAGCAGGCGAGGGCCTGCGGCGGAATGGTGAAGAGCAGGGTCGACGCGGCGCCCACCACGGGGGCGAGCGCGTCCGCGCCCACCATCGCGAGTGCCTTGCGGCGGGCGTTCCCGTAGGCGCGCGTGATCGTGTACGTGTTGAAGCCGTCCGCGAAGTCGTGCGTGATCACGGCGAGCGCGACCGTGTAACCCATGGTCGTGCTCACCTGGAACGAGGCGCCGATCGCGACGCCGTCCGCGACGCTGTGCCCGACCATCGCGGAGGCGGCGCCGAGGCCGACCTGGGGCACCTGCTCCTCGCCCTCCTGCGCCCCGTGCGCGGCCTGGCGCATCGCGAGCAGCCGCTCGACGATGTGCGCGGCGAGGAAGCCCGCGACGAAGAGGAGCAGCGCGGCGGGCACTCCGTAGATCTCGTTGCCCGCGCCGTGCAGGGCCTCCGGCAGCAGGTCGAAGCCGACCACGCCGAGCATCAGGCCGCCGGCGAATCCGAGCACCAAGTGACGCCGGTCGGTGACGTGGTGGGCGGTCCAGCCGCCGACGAGTGTCATCACGAACGAGCCAAGTGCGACGAGGACGGCCATGGTCCCTTGCTAGCGGATCGGCACACCCCGCGCACGCCCGGGACCGGCTGAACCACACGTTCCGACCCGTCCGATACCGCTCCCGTACCTCCGTACGACCGATCCGTGTACGACCGCGTGATCCTCACGCGTACGACGTCCATCCCCGAGAGGACCCCAGTCATGCCCGAAGCAACCACCGGCAAGGTGACCTTCGTCGGTGCCGGGCCCGGCGCCGCCGATCTGCTCACGTTCCGCGCCGCGCGCGCCATCGCCGACGCCGATGTCGTCATCTGGGCGGCCAGCCTGGTGCAGGAGGAGGTCCTCGACCACGCGCGCGAGGGCGCCGAGATCCTGGACTCGGCGACGATGTCGCTGGAGGACGTCGTCGCCGTGTACGAGCGGGCGCACCGCGACGGGCTGCGGGTCGCGCGCATCCACTCCGGGGACCCGGCGCTGTGGGGCGGCACGCAGGAGCAGGTCGACCGGTGCGCGCGGCTCGGCATCGCGACGGAGGTGATCCCGGGTGTCTCGTCATTCTCAGCGGTGGCCGCGCTCGTTCAGCGCGAGCTGACGATCCCCGAGGTCGCCCAGTCCGTGATCCTGACGCGGCTCGGCGGCGGCAAGACGCCGATGCCTCCGGGCGAGGAGGTCCGGGAGTTCGCGCGGCACGGCACGACGATGGCGCTGTTCCTTTCGGCGGCGCGCAGCGGGCAGTTGGTGCGTGAGCTTCTGGAGGGCGGCTACCCGACGTCGACGCCGGTCGTCGTCGCGTACCAGGCGACCTGGCCGGAGGAGCTGATCGTGAAGTGCACGATCAGCACGCTGGAGGAGACCGTGAAGCAGCACAAGCTGTGGAAGCACACGCTGTTCCTGGTCGGCCCCGCCCTGGACGCGGAGGGCACGCGTTCGCACCTCTACCACCCGGGCCACTTCCACGGTTTCCGCAAGGCCGACCCCGAGGCGCGGGCGGCGCTGCGGGCCGGGAAATCCGCGCAGGCCCAGTCGTGATCACGGTCTTCGGTACGGGGACGGGGGCGCCGCTGTCCCCGGATCCGGCCCTGTCGTCCGCCGCCGTGGTGGTCGGCGGGCGGCGTCATCTCGACGCGGCCGAGGCCCTGCTGGCTCCCGGGGCGGAGCGGGTCGTGCTCGGGCCGCTGGCTCCGGCGCTGGACGCGGTCGAGCGATCCATCGAGAAGGAGAAGGGTCAGGGCGTCGTGGTGCTCGCCTCCGGCGATCCCGGGTTCTTCGGGATCGTGCGGGCGCTCGCCGAGCGGTTCGGGCCCGCGGCGCTCGACGTGCGACCGGGGGTGTCGTCGGTGGCGACGGCGTTCGCGCGCGTCGGCCTTCCGTGGGACGACGCGGCGGTGGTCAGCGCGCACGGCCGTGACCTGCGGACCGCGGTCAACGTGTGCCGCGCGTACCCGAAGACCGCCGTGCTGACGGGTCCTGGCGCGGGCCCCGCCGAGCTGGGCGCCGAACTCGCGCACTACAGCGCCGACCGCCTCCTCGTCGTCGCGTCCCGCCTCGGCGACCCCGAGCACGAGGGCCTTGAGCGGGTCACGCCGTCGGAGGCCGCCGCCCGTGACTGGGGCGACGCGGTGAGCGTGGTGCTCTGCCTGGACGAGAAGCGGGTGCTCGCCCCGGTGCGCACCCTCGCCGGTCCCGGCCGTCCACCGGCCCGATGGGCCCTGGACGAGGGCGAGTTCGCGCACCGCGACTCGATGATCACGAAGTTCGAGGTGCGGGCGCTCGCGCTCGCGCGGCTCGGGCCGCGCCCGGGTGACCTGGTGTGGGACATCGGGGCCGGGTCCGGCTCGGTCGCCGTGGAGTGCGCGCGGTTCGGCGCCGCGGCCGTGGCCGTCGAGAAGACCGCGGACGGCGTGGCCCGGATCCGGGACAACGCCGCCGCCCACGGTGTCGACGTACGCGTCGTGCACGGCGCGGCGCCGACCGTCCTGTCCGATCTCGCCGACCCCGACGCCGTGTTCATCGGCGGGGGCGGGCGTGAGCTGGCCGCGATCGTGACGGCGAGCGCGCGGCGAGCGCGACGGTCCGTCGTGGTCGCGGTAGCGGCGGTGGACCGGGTGGGCGCGGTGCGGGACGCACTGGGCGCGGCCGGGTTCGTCAGCGACGGGGTGCTGCTCCAGTCGTCCCGGCTCGCGCCGCTGCCGGGCAAGGTGTCGCGGCTCGCCGCGGCCAACCCGGTGTTCCTGGTGTGGGGCGTACGCCCCGATGCAGATGCGCAGAGCGCCACTTCCGTGGACTTCCCCGAACGTCCGTGGACTTCCTTGAACGAAGGAGTAGTTGAGTGATCGGCCTGATTTCCGCCACGGCGGCTGGGGCGGTGTCCCGCGACCGGCTCGCGTCGGCGTGGCCGTCGCGTACGCGGGTGTACGAGGGTTCCGTGGGGGACGCCGTGCGGCGCGCGTTCACGGAGTGCGAGCAGGTGGTGTGCTTCCTGGCGACGGGGGCCGTGGTCCGGCTCGTGGCTCCGCTGCTGCGGGACAAGCATGTGGACCCGGGTGTGGTGTGCGTCGACGAGGCCGGGCGGTTCGCGGTGTCGCTGCTCGGGGGTCACGAGGGCGGGGCGAACGCGCTCGCGCGTGAGGTGGCCGCCGTGCTGGAGGCCGAGCCGGTGGTGACGACGGCGACGGACGCGGTGGGCGTACCCGGGCTCGACACGCTCGGCCTGCCCGCCGAGGGGGACGTCGCCGGGGTGACCCGTGCGCTCCTCGACGGTGAACCGGTCGCCCTGCACGCCGAGTTGACCCACCCGCTGCCGGCGCTGCCGGACAATGTCGCGCCGGACCAGGTGGCCGATCACGCGATCCGCGTCACCGACCGCGCCGTGGAGCCCGCCGGCCACGAGGTCGTCCTGCGGCCCCCGTCGCTCGTCGTGGGGGTCGGCGCCAGCAAGGGCGCGCCCGTGGACGAGGTGCTGGGGCTCGTGCGCGACACGCTGCGGGACGCGGGTCTTTCGCCGCTGTCCGTGGCGCGCCTCGCGACCGTCGATGCGAAGGCCGGTGAGCCGGGCATCGTCGAGGCCGCCGAGCAGTTGGGCGTGCCCGTCGTGACGTACGGCGCCGAGACGCTCGCCGCAGTCGCCGTGCCGAACCCGTCCGACGCGCCGCTCGACGCCGTCGGTACGCCGTCGGTGGCGGAGGCCGCCGCGCTGGCCGGAGGCGGTGAACTCCTCGCCCCCAAGCGGAAGTCGGTGCGTGCCGACGGGAAGCCCGCGATGGCGACGTGTGCCGTCGTGCGCACCGCGCCACGCGGCCGGCTCGCCGTCGTCGGGCTCGGCCCCGGCGCCCGTGACCTCGTGACTCCGCGCGCCCGCGACGAACTGCGCGCCGCGTCCGTCCTCGTGGGCCTCGACCAGTACGTCGACCAGATCAGGGACCTGCTCCGGCCCGGTACCCGGATCCTGGAGTCCGGGCTCGGCGCCGAGGAGGAGCGGGCCCGCACGGCGGTCGCGGAGGCCCGCAAGGGGCAGGCCGTCGCGCTGATCGGCAGCGGCGACGCGGGCGTGTACGCGATGGCGTCGCCCGCGCTCGCCGAGGCGTCCGACGACATCGACGTGGTGGGCGTACCGGGAGTGACGGCCGCGCTCGCGGCGGCCGCGATCCTGGGCGCGCCGCTCGGCCACGACCATGTCTCGATCAGCCTGTCCGACCTGCACACACCGTGGGAGGTCATCGAGCGCCGGGTACGGGCCGCCGCGGAGGCGGACATCGTGGTCACGTTCTACAACCCGCGCAGCCGGGGCCGTGACTGGCAGCTGCCGAAGGCCCTCGGCATCCTCGCCGAGCACCGCGAGCCGGGCACGCCCGTGGGCGTGGTGCGCAACGCGTCCCGCGCCGACGAGTCGAGCCGACTGACCACCCTGGGCGAACTCGACCCGGCCTGGGTCGACATGATGACCGTCGTGACCGTCGGCAACACGGCCACCCGGCGGATCGCGGGCCGTATGGTCACCCCGCGCGGCTACCGCTGGCAGCACCGGCCCTCCGACACCCCTGCCAGTCCCGCTACCGCCAACACCACCAGCAACAGCACCACCCGTAAGGAGTCCTCGTGACCACCCCGCCCGCTCTGCTCATCGCCGGACACGGCACCCGCGACGAGGCCGGTGCCGAAGCCTTCCGCGACTTCGTCAGGGAGCTCGGCCGCCGCCGTCCCGACCTGCCCGTGGCGGGCGGCTTCATCGAGCTGTCGCCGCCGCCCCTGACGGAGGCGGTGGGCGAGCTCGTGGAGCGCGGGGTGCGCCGGTTCGCGGCGGTGCCGCTGATGCTGGTGTCGGCGGGGCACGCCAAGGGCGACATCCCGGCCGCGCTCGCCCGCGAGAAGGAGCGGCACCCGGGGATCTCTTACACGTACGGGCGTCCGCTGGGTCCGCACCCGTCGCTGCTCCAGGTCCTTGAGCGGCGTCTCGACGAGGCGCTGGGCGGCGGGGTCCGCACGCCGGAGGACCGGGCCGATGTGACGGTCCTGCTCGTGGGCCGTGGTTCGACGGACCCGGACGCCAACGCCGAGGTGCACAAGGCGGCGCGGCTTTTGTGGGAGGGCCGCGGCTACGCGGGCGTGGAGACGGCGTTCGTGTCGCTGGCCGCGCCGGACGTGCCGTCGGGCCTCGACCGGTGCGTGAAGCTCGGCGCGCGGCGCATCGTCGTCCTGCCGTACTTCCTGTTCACGGGGATCCTGCCGGACCGGGTGCGGCAGCAGACGGAGGGCTGGGCGTCTGCCCACCCGGACGTCGAGGTGCTCTCCGCCGCGGTGATCGGCCCGGAGCCGGAGCTGATCGACCTGGTCATGGAGCGGTACGAGGAGGCCGTCCGCGGCGATCTGCGGATGAACTGCGACACCTGCGTGTACCGGATCGCGCTGCCGGGGTTCGAGGACAAGGTGGGGCTTCCGCAGCAGCCGCACTTCCACCCGGACGACGACGGCGACCACCACGGTCACGGGCACTCGCACGGCCACGGGCACTCCCACTCGCATGCGCACTGACGACGGTCACGATCTGCGCCACCACGGTGACGCGGAGGTCCGCGGCACGGGCGCGGACCTGACGGATCTCGCGGTGAACGTCCGCTCGGACACTCCGCCGGTGTGGCTGCGCGAGCACATCGCGGACTCGCTCGGCGGGCTCGCCGCGTATCCGGACGGGCGGGCGGCCCGCGAGGCGGTGGCCCGCCGGCACGGGCTTCCCGTGGAGCGGGTGCTGCTCACGGCGGGGGCGGCGGAGGCGTTCGTGCTGCTCGCGCGCGCTCTGAAGGTCCGTCACCCGGTGGTCGTGCACCCGCAGTTCACGGAGCCGGAGGCGGCGCTGCGGGACGCGGGGCATGCCGTGGACCGGGTCCTGCTGCGCGAGGAGGACGGCTTCCGGCTCGACCCGGCGGCCGTGCCCGAGGACGCGGACCTGGTCGTGATCGGCAATCCGACGAACCCGACGTCGGTTCTGCACCCGGCCGCCCTCATCGCTGAACTGGCCCGCCCCGGGCGGGTGTTGGTGGTGGACGAGGCGTTCATGGACGCGGTCCCCGGCGAGCGGGAGGCCCTCGCGGGCCGGAGCGACGTGCCGGGGCTCGTGGTGCTGCGCAGCCTGACGAAGACGTGGGGGCTCGCGGGGCTGCGGATCGGCTACGTACTGGCGGATCCGGACACCGTCGCGGAGCTGGAGCGGGCGCAGCCGCTGTGGCCGGTGTCCACGCCGGCGCTGGCCGCGGCCGAGGCGTGTGTGTCGCCGCGCGCCCTCGCGGAGGCGGCGCACGCGGCGCACCGCATCGCGGCGGACCGGACCCATCTGGTCGCGGGGCTCGCGGAGTTCGCCGCGGAGGGCGTGTCGGTGGCGGGTCCCGCGGAAGGTCCGTTCGTGCTGATACGGGTCCCGGGGGCGGCGGCGCTGCGCGCGCGGCTGCGGGAGCGGGGGTTCGCGGTGCGGCGCGGCGACACGTTCCCGGGCCTCGGCACGGAGTGGCTGCGTCTCGCGGTACGGGACAGGGCGACGACGGGCCGGTTCCTCCAGGCGCTCGACCAGGCGCTGATCAGCGACTGACGGACACATGCGGGTGGGCGGGAGTGTCCCCTGCACTCCCGCCCACCCGCTCCCCTCCGGTCCCCCCTCGGGCCCTCGGGTCCTGGCCCCTCGGGTCAGGAACGCGCGCGCCGCGCGACGGCGACGGCCCCGCCGCCCGCGACCAGCAGCACGACGGCGCCGCCCGCGATGTACGGCGTCATCGAGCTCCCCCCGGTCTCCGCGAGGTCCGCCTTGGCGGCGGGCTTGGCGATCGGCTCGGCGGCGCCGCCCTGCGGCTTCACGTCGTCGGCAGGCTTGGCCGGGGGCTTCTGCGCGGGCGCCGCCTTGGGCGTCTCGCAGGTCGCGCCGGCGAGGGTCACCGTGCCCTCCACCTCCGCCACGTTCAGCTTGAGCGGGTTGACGGACACCTTCAGTTCGAGCGCGGAGGCGGCCGCCGTACGGGACGTGGTGTGCGTCTTCGAAAGGTCGAGCCGGACCTCGCCCACGCCCGGGACCTTCACCTCGGTGGTACCGCCCGCCGACAGGGTCACCTTCTTGCCGAGGACCGTGACCGCGCCCAGGACGTTCGACTCGGCGACGGGCCGCTTCCCCGTCTCGCAGACCGCCTTCGATGTGACCTGGCCGACCTCGATGAGCGAGAGCAGCGGCAGGCCCGGGATGTGGACCTTGGCGTGGGCGAGGTTGCTGTACCCCTGCGCCTTGTGGTCGTCGACGGTGGCCTTCGCGGTCGCCACGTCCGCCCGCAGGACGCTGAACGGCCGCCCGCCGTCGACGCCGTCCAGCTTGACCGTGAGAGCGGTCTTCTCGGCACTGGCGGGGGCCTGCACCTCGTTGAGCGTGGCCGTGAGCGGGACGTTCACGGTCTTGTTGAGCAGGGAGACATTCAGGCCGGTGCGCAGGACGACAGCGCTCGACTTGCCGCCGTGACCGCCCGTCGCGTGCGCGGTGCCCGCGGTGGCGAGCAGCGCCGGGGCGACGGCCAGGGCCGTGGCAGCGGCCGACGCGGCGAGGCGGCGTGCGGGCGTGCGGAAGGTGGTGCTGGGCATGCTGATGGGACCCCCACGAGAGAAATGGAGCCGTCGGCCCCGCCCCGCCATGGGGGACATCGCTGGGGCGCGCCGTCGGCCTCGATGGAGGGAATCTTTACGCACTGAGAGTGAACGGGCGGCAACCTGACGCGAGTTCACTCCAAAGTGAGGTTTCCGAGCTGGTCTTCGAATCTCCGGGCTCGATTGTTCGCCTGTTCCTCTGTTTTCCCTCTGCTGCCCCTCTGTTGTCACGCGGCCGACCGGTGCGCGTCGAACGCGCCGGTCGGCCGCGCGGGCGCACACAGATGGTGTGCAACGAGCGCACGGGCCGCGGCGTCACGTTCCGTCAACCCGCGTCCGCCTGCGGCCGGTTCAGCCCACGATGCGGCCGCGCAGCACCACGCGCCGGGGCGAGGCGAGGACCCGTACGTCGGCGCGGGGGTCCGACTCGTAGACCACGAGGTCGGCCGGAGCGCCCTCGTCCAGGCCGGGGCGGCCGAGCCAGGCGCGGGCTCCCCACGCCGTCGCGGAGAGCGCGTCCACGGCCGGGAGTCCCGCCTTGAGTAGCTCGGCGACCTCAGCGGCCACGAGGCCGTGCGCGAGCGAACCGCCGGCGTCGGTGCCGACGTAGACCGGCACCCCGGCGTCGTACGCCGCGCGCACCGTGTCGTAGCGGCGCTCCCACAGGCGGGTCAGATGGGCCGACCAGCGGGGGAACTTGGCCTCGCCGGCCGCCGCGATCTGCGGGAACGTGGCGATGTTGACGAGGGTCGGGACGATCGCGACGCCGCGCTCGGCGAACAGCGGGACGGTGTCCTCGGTGAGGCCCGTCGCGTGCTCGATGCAGTCGATGCCTGCCTCGACGAGGTCGCGCAGCGAGTCCTCGGCGAAGCAGTGGGCCGTGACGCGGGCGCCGAGCCGGTGCGCCTCCGTGATCGCGGCCTCGACCTCCTCGCGGGGCCAGCACGCGGTCAGGTCGCCCGCGTCGCGGTCGATCCAGTCGCCGACCAGCTTCACCCAGCCGTCGCCGCGCTTCGCCTCCCGCGCCACGTAGGCGACCAGCTCGGGCGGCTCGATCTCGTGCGCGTAGTTGCGGATGTAGCGGCGGGTGCGGGCGATGTGCTGCCCGGCCCTGATGATCCTGGGCAGGTCCTCGCGGTCGTCGATCCAGCGGGTGTCGGAGGGGGAGCCCGCGTCGCGGATCAGGAGCGTGCCGGCCTCGCGGTCGGTGAGGGCCTGCTTCTCGGCGACGTCGGCGGCCACCGGGCCGTGTGTGTCCAGGCCGACATGGCAGTGCGCGTCGACGAGGCCGGGCATGGCCCACCCGTCGACGGTTGTGATGTCGAGGCCGGGCCCGGCCGGACGGTCGTACGTCACCCGCCCGCCCACGACCCACAGCTCGTCCCGGACGTCGTCGGGCCCGACCAGGACCCGCCCCTTCACGTGCAGCACCGTGCGCTCACTCATGTCAGAAGCCTATGAGGCCGGTGGGTACGCTCGGAACGGCAGCCCGCCGTACGAACTCGTGAACGAAGATCACGGGCGACGTGAGCCCAGAGAGCGAAGAGAGCACGATCGTGACCCACCCCTTTCTTGACCTGGCCCCCCTGAGCGCCGAGCACTTCGCCTCGATCGAGCGGCGCGTGGCCGGGCTGCTCGACACCTCGCAGGACGTCGTGATCATGCAGGGCGAGGCGCTGCTGCCCCTCGAAGGCGCGATCCGCGGCACCGCGCGTCCGGGCACCGTGGCCCTGAACATCATCACGGGCCCCTACGGCCAGACCTTCGGCGACTGGCTGCGGGACAGCGGCGCGACGGTCTACGACCTGGCGGTCCCGTTCCACACCGCCGTGACGGCCGAACAGGTGCGTGCCGCGCTCGCCGAGCACCCCGAGACCGACTTCGTCTCGCTCGTCCACGCGGAGGCGGCGACCGGCAACACGAACCCGGTCGCCGAGATCGGCGAGGTGGTGCGGGAGCACGGCGCGCTGTTCTACCTGGACGCGGTCGCGTCGATCGCCGCCGAGCCGGTCCTGCCCGACGCGTGGGGCGTGGACCTGTGCGTGATCGGCGCGCAGAAGGCCATGGGCGGCCCCGCGGGCGTCTCCGCGGTGTCCGTCAGCGCGCGGGCGTGGGAGCGGATGGAGTCCAACCCGCAGGCGCCGCGCCACTCCTACCTGTCGCTGCTCGACTGGAAGCACCGCTGGATCGACGGCGGGCGCAAGGCGCTGCTGCACGCGCCGGCGCAGCTGGAGATGCTGGCCCTGGAGGCGTGCACCGAGCGCATCGAGGCGGAGGGCCTCGACGCGCTGATGGCCCGTCACGCCGGCGCGGCCGCGGCCACCCGGGCGGGCGCGCTCGCCCTGGGCGGCGGCATCGAGCCGTACGTGTACGAGGCGCGGGACGCGGCGCCGGTGGCGACGACACTGCGCGCCCCGGCGGGGATCGACGCCTCGGAGCTGGTCGCGCGAGCGCTGGCGGTGGACCCGGTCCTGCCGCTGGTGGCCGGCGGCGGGGCGCTCGCCAAGGAGATGATCCGCGTCAACCACTACGGCCCGCAGGCCACCCGGGGCGTCGTGCAGTCCTCGCTCGCCGCGCTCGGCGGCGCGCTCGCCGAGCTGGAGGGGTCCGGCGCGCCGGTGGACCTCGAGGGTGCGCGCCGGGCCGTCGCGGCGGCCTGGGGGTAACCCGCGCGGTCCCGCGACTTCACAAAGGCGGGCGCCGCCCCTTCAATGGGGGTGGCGCCCTTCTTTTATTTTCCGGGCCAATTCTCACGCATTTCTCAGCGCAGCTTCCCATATTCTTCTGCCCGCTTTCCGGGGACGTAAACACTAAGATTTCAACAACGGGAAACGGCGTAATTCGGACGCGTCTCGCGCGGGTTACGCGCCTGTGACGCACTCCACACCGAAGTCGTTTTGCGTACTTCGCCCCAGGCAAATCTACGCATACCGCCGAGATTTCGCGTGCGCGCCCACCCCCGCGCGATAACACAGGACGAGCATTTACGTAACCCTCTCCCCCGATGCAATCCCAGAAATTGCTCGGTAAATTGAATTCACATGACCGCGCAATTCCTGGAAATGCCCGAGAGCCTGCGGATCGACCGGCCCGAGGTGGCCGACGGAGCCGCTATCTGGCGCATCGCCCGCGACTCGAAGGTGCTCGATCTCAACTCCTCGTACAGCTATCTGCTGTGGTGCCGGGACTTCGCCGCCACGTCCGTCGTGGCACGCGACGCCGCCGGCTCCGTCGCCGGGTTCATCACCGGGTACATCCGGCCGGAGAACCCGCGCACCCTCGTGGTGTGGCAGGTGGCCGTCGACCATGCGCACCGGGGGCGCGGTCTGGCCGGGGCGCTGCTCGACGGGCTCTGGGCGAAGGTCGCCGCCGACCGCGCGACGACCGTGCTCGAGACGACCATCTCGCCCGACAACACCGCCTCGCAGCGGCTGTTCGCCTCGTTCGCGCGGCGCAACGGCGCGGAGGTCGCGCAGACGGTGCTGTTCGACGCGGGCCTCTTCCCGGACGACGGGCACGAGCCCGAGGTCCTCCACCGCATCGGGCCGATCGTCTGACCCACGACCGGCCCCGCCCCCCATCACTTCTCGTCACCGCGAGACCGCGTCACCGCGAGACCGCGTGACGGTGACTGCTCCATCGCCCGACCTGTTCCAAGCCATCCCCCACTTCCATCTCCCAGGAGATTCGCTGTGACCATCACCCAGCCGGACCTGAGCGTCTTCGAGACCCTTGAGTCGGAGGTGCGCAGCTACTGCCGCGGTTGGCCCGTCGTCTTCGACCGGGCGCAGGGCAGCCGCATGTTCGACGAGGACGGCCACGACTACCTCGACTTCTTCGCAGGCGCGGGATCGCTCAACTACGGGCACAACAACCCGGTCCTCAAACGCGCCCTGATCGACTACCTGGAGCGCGACGGCGTCGCGCACGGGCTCGACATGTCGACGACGGCGAAGCGCGCCTTCCTGGAGTCGTTCCAGAACATCATCCTGCGCCCGCGTGACCTGCCGTACAAGGTCATGTTCCCGGGCCCGACGGGCACCAACGCCGTCGAGTCGGCGCTGAAGCTGGCCCGCAAGGTCAAGGGCCGCGAGTCGATCGTGTCGTTCACGAACGCCTTCCACGGCATGTCGCTCGGCTCCCTCGCGGTGACCGGCAACGCCTTCAAGCGCGCGGGCGCCGGCATCCCGCTGGTGCACGGCACCCCGATGCCGTTCGACAACTACCTCGACGGGCAGACGCCGGACTTCATCTGGTTCGAGCGCCTCCTCGAGGACTCCGGCTCGGGCCTGAACACGCCCGCCGCCGTGATCGTCGAGACGGTGCAGGGCGAGGGCGGCATCAACGTGGCCCGCGCCGAGTGGCTGCGCAAGCTCGCCGACGTGTGCAAGCGCTGGGACATGCTTCTGATCGTCGACGACATCCAGATGGGCTGCGGCCGCACCGGCGCCTTCTTCTCCTTCGAGGAGGCGGGCATCACGCCGGACATCGTGACCGTTTCGAAGTCCATCAGCGGGTACGGACTCCCCATGTCCCTGTGCCTGTTCAAGCCGGAGCTCGACATCTGGGAGCCGGGCGAGCACAACGGCACGTTCCGCGGCAACAACCCCGCGTTCGTGACGGCCGCCGCCGCCCTGGAGACGTACTGGACCGACGGCGCCGCCATGGAGAAGCAGACCCTGGCGCGCGGCCAGCAGATCGAGGAGACCCTGAGCGCGCTGCGCGCCGAGTACCCGCACGACACCGTCGAGTACCGCGGCCGCGGCCTGGTGTGGGGCATCGAGTTCCGCGACAAGGAGCGGGCGGGCAAGGTGGCCAAGCGCGCCTTCGAGCTCGGTCTGCTCATCGAGACCTCCGGCCCCGAGAGCGAGGTCGTCAAGCTGCTTCCGGCGCTGACGATCACGCCCGAGGAGCTGGAAGAGGGGCTGCGCACACTCACCAGGGCCGTGCGCGAGACCGCCTGACACCCCTCAGGAACGCAGAAGAGAGAGGCAGCAACTCACCGTGATTGTCCGTTCGTTCAAGGAGATCGAGAACACCGACCGGCACGTGAAAGCCGCGTCCGGCACGTGGGAGAGCAAGCGCATCGTGCTCGCCAAGGAGAGGGTCGGCTTCTCCCTGCACGAGACGATCCTCTACGCGGGTACGGAGACGAGGATGTGGTACGCGAACCACATCGAGGCCGTGCTGTGCGTCGAGGGCGAGGCCGAGCTCACCAACGAGGAGACCGGCGAGAAGCACTGGATCGAGCCGGGCACCATGTACCTCCTGAACGGCCACGAGCACCACACGCTGCGGCCCAAGACGGACTTCCGCTGCGTGTGCGTGTTCAACCCGCCCGTCACCGGGCGGGAGGACCACGACGAGAACGGCGTCTACCCGCTGCTGACCGAGCCCGAGGAGGCCTGATCCCCCATGACCGCCCTTTCTGCGGACCCTGACGTCACAGACCTGTACCCGACCCGCGGCGCTGTTGAGGTGGCCACCCCGCGCGTCGACCCGGTCGTCTGGTCGCCGCCGGGGGCGCGGGGTCCGATCCGTCAGTCGGACCTCGCGGGCTTCGAACGGGACGGCTTCCTCGCGATCGAGGAACTGATCGGCCCGGACGAGATCGGCGTGTACCAGGCCGAGTTGAACCGGCTGATCACCGACCCGGCGATCAAGGCCGACAAGCGCTCGATCGTCGAGCCGACGTCGCAGGACGTGCGGTCCGTCTTCGAGGTGCACAGGCTCAGCGAGGTGTTCGCGAATCTGGTGCGCGACGAGCGTGTCGTGGACCGGGCCCGCCAGATCCTCGGCTCGGACGTCTACGTCCACCAGTCGCGGATCAACGTCAAGCCCGGTTTCGGGGCGAGTGGCTTCTACTGGCACTCGGACTTCGAGACCTGGCACGCGGAGGACGGCCTGCCGAACATGCGGACCGTGTCCGTCTCGATCGCGCTGACCGAGAACTACGACACCAACGGCGGCTTGATGATCATGCCGGGGTCGCACAGGACGTTCCTGGGCTGCGCGGGCGAGACGCCGAGGGACAACTACAAGAAGTCCCTCCAGATGCAGGACGCGGGCACACCCTCGGACGAGGCGCTGACCGCGTTCGCGGACCGGCACGGCATCCGCCTGTTCACCGGCAGCGCGGGTTCGGCGACGTGGTTCGACTGCAACGCCATGCACGGCTCCGGGGACAACATCACCCCGTACCCGCGCTCGAACGTCTTCATCGTGTTCAACAGCGTGGAGAACGCGGCGGTGGAGCCGTTCGCGGCTCCGGTGCGACGGCCCGAGTTCATTGGGGCGCGGGACTTCACGCCTATCGTGTGACTTTCAGTGAAATCGGCCCCTCGTGCGCAAGCAAGCCCGTAACGTGCTGACGCCAGCACGCGAGGCTTCAAGGCACAGATCCAGCTTCTGCTGGTGGACCCGGTTTACGCAGGCCATCGACCGGGCTGGGGTCGCCGGGCAGCAATGTCCGCGCGTGGGGCTCTGTCATCCGTCCCGCGGCACACCCCGGTGTGCCGGATGCGACCCGTGACCGTCCCGTCGTAGGGGGCAGTCGGGAGCGCGACGCCGTGCGAGTCGCCGAGCCGCAGCTCGGCTGTTCGCGGCGGCCAAGGTGACTCCGGTGAAGTGACCTGTGATCGCAGGTCAATTACGGTGCGGGACCGGAAACGGTCCCGCACCGACTCACATGTGCGGCTACAGCGCCGGGTAGTCCGTGTAGCCCTTCGCGTCGCCGCCGAAGAACGTCGCCGGGTCCGGGGTGTTGTACGGGCCCTGCGTCTTCAGGCGGGCGGGCAGGTCGGGGTTGGCGAGGAAGAGCGCGCCGAACGTGATGATGTCGGCGATGCCGTCCTCGATCACGGAGAGGTCGCCGTGCCCCGTGGGCCCGTCGCTGAGGACGTTGATGACGAACGTGCCCGAGAACTGCTTGCGCAGCGCCAGCGTCAGCTCTCGGATGTCCGAACTCTCCAGGACGTGCAGGTAGGAGATGCCGAGCGGCTCGATCTCCGTGACCAGCGCGGTGTACGTCGGCGCCGGGTCGCTCTCCTCGATGGAGTTGTACGCGTTCGCGGGCGAGATCCGCAGACCGGTCCGCTCGGCACCGATCTCGGCGGCGACGGCCTTGACGACTTCGACGGCGAAGCGGATGCGGTTCTCCACGCTGCCGCCCCACTCGTCGTCACGCAGGTTGGTGTTGGGCGCGAGGAACTGGTGGATGAGGTAGCCGTTGGCGCCGTGCAGCTCCACGCCGTCGAAGCCTGCCTCGATCGCGTTGCGGGCGGCGGTGGCGTAGTCGGCGATGGTCGCGCGGATCTCGTCGCCGGTCAGCGCGCGCGGGGTGACGAAGTCCTTCATGCCCTCATGGGTGAAGCCCTGGCCGGCCGGGGCGACCGGCGACGGGGCGACCGGGGTCCGGCCCTCGGGCAGCAGCACCGGGTGGCTGATCCGGCCCGCGTGCATGATCTGCGCGTAGATCGTGCCGCCCTTGGCGTGCACGGCGTCGGTGACCTTGCGCCAGGAGTCGATCTGCTCGTCGCTGTGCAGGCCCGGGGTCCATGCGTAGCCCTGCCCGGCGGCGGACGGCTGGATGCCCTCGGTGATGATCAGGCCGGCCGAGGCGCGCTGCGCGTAATACTCGGCGGTCAGGTCGGTGGCGGTGCCGCCCTCGCCGGCCCGGCTGCGGGTTATCGGGGCCATGGCGATGCGGTTGGCGAGCTGGACGCCGGAGAGGTCGATCGGGTCGAAGGCGGTGGTCATGGCTACTCCATCCAAGGGCAGGCAAGGCAGCGCCGACCAATATGTGGTCGGCCAAGTAATCGAGCCGTGTGTCACTGTAGCCGATTCATTGGCCGACCAAGGTAATCTCTGTGTGAAGAGACCGAACCCGTGGAGAGACCGGACTCCACGGCGAGGCCGAACCGATCAGGAGTCGCCATGACGGACGAGCCACCTTGTAGTGAGCACCTGCCCGAGGCCGCCCGCTGCGGCCCCGTCAGCCATGCGCTCTCCCGCGTCGCCCGCCTGCACCGGACCGCCGCGGGCAAGCTGCTGCGCGGGCTCGGCCTCTATCCGGGCCAGGAGTTCCTGATGATGCACCTGTGGGACAAGGGGCCCGTGCGTCAGTCGGAGCTCATCAAGGCGGTCGACCTGGACCCGTCCACGGTGACGAAGATGCTCCAGCGGCTCGAACAGGCCGGCCATGTGCGGCGCAGTCCCGACCCGCGCGACCGGCGGGCCGTGCTCGTGGAGACCACGGACGCCAGCTGCGGCCTGCTCGGCGACGTGCAGCACCAATGGGGCGAGCTGGAGGACCACACGCTGCGCGGCCTCGACAAGGAGGAGCAGACCGAACTCCTGCGGCTGCTCGCCAAGGTCGAGGCGAACCTGTGCGCGGATCCGGCGGGCTGCCCGGAGGCGGGGCCGACCGACGGGTGACCTCGCCATAGCGGGCGAGCCCGCCCCGTGCCCCGCCCCGGACGGGCGGAGGCCGGAGCGGGCCCGACGGACAGGCCGGGTCGGCCGGTCGGGCCCGGGAGGTTCAGCCCGAAAGCGCCTCGAGGAGCCGGTCGACGTCGGACTCCGTGTTGTACAGGTGGAAGGCCGCCCGCAGGTTGCCCGCGCGGTCGGAGACCTCGATGCCGGCGCGGCTGAGTTCCGGCTGCCGTACGCCGAGGCCCGGGACGGAGACCACGGGCGAACCGGGCGCGGGCACGGGTGCGTGGCCGAGCGTGGCCAGGCCCGCACGGAAGCGGTCGGCCAGGGCGAGGTCATGGGCGCGGATCGCGTCGACGCCGAGTTCCTCGATGAGCGCCAGGGAGTGCCGCGCGCCCGCGTACGAGAAGAGGCTCGGGCTCTCGTCGAACCGCCGCGCAGAGTGGGCGAGCTCCTGGACGGGTCCGTAGCAGCTGTCCCACGGACGCTCCCCCGCGACCCAGCCCGCGAAGACCGCGGTGAGTGAGCCCAGGTCCTGCGGTACGACGAAGAAGGTCACGCCGCGCGGGCACAGGAGCCACTTGAAGGCGACGGCGGACGTGTAGTCCTGCGCGTCCGCGTCGACGGGGAACCAGCCCGCCGCCTGGGAGCAGTCGATGTAGGTGCGGGCGCCGTGGGCGCGGGCCGCCTCGCGGACGGCGGGCAGATCGGCGACGCGTCCGTCGGCGGACTGGGCCGCGCTGACGGCGACCAGCGCGGTGCCGGGCCGCACGGCGTCGGCGATCCGCTCCAGGGGCGCGGTGCGGACCTTGAGGTCGCCGCGTACGTGGAAGGGGTTCACGGTGGAGCTGAAGTCGTCCTCCGCGGTGAGGACTTCGGCGCCCGCCGGGAGCGAGGCGGCGATGACGCCCGTGTAGACGGCCACCGAGGCGCCGGCCGCCACCCGGTCGGCCGGGACTCCGGCGATCCGGGCGAAGGAGGCGCGGGCGGCCTCGACGTCCGCGAACATGTCGGTGGGGCGGCCGGCCGCGACGGAGTCGACCGCGTCCCGCATGGCCGCCACCGTGCGGGACGGGAGCAGCCCGGTGCTCGCGGTGTTCAGATAGGTCGTGACGGGTGCGAACTCGGCGCGCACGAGCGCGTGATCGAGAGTCTCCATGAGTCCACTGTGCCGCCTCGCCAACTATCGGTCCATTGCGAGTTGTTGAGCAGTACCCCTAAGCGTCTCTTATAAGTGCTGCTTCAGCGGTTCTGATAAGTGCTGCTCCCGCGGCGTGTGTCAGTTCTGCGGGACCGCGCATCCGTCCGGGCCGCAGGCCTCGGCGTCGCCGCTGTCGATGACCTGGAGCGGCGAGCGGCTGTCCCACGCCTGTTCCAGCGCCTGGGCGAAGACCTCGGCGGGCTGGGCTCCGGAGACGCCGTACTTGCGGTCGAGGACGAAGAAGGGCACGCCGTTCGCGCCGAGCTCGGCGGCCTCACGCTCGTCGGCGCGCACGTCGTCGGCGTACCGGGCGGGGTCGGCGAGGACGGCGCGGGCCTCGTCGGCGTCGAGTCCGGCCTCGGCGGCGAGGCCGATCAGATACTCGTCGGCGTCGGCGAAGACGGACCGCTCGTCGGCGAAGTTCGCCCGGTACAGCAGGCCGATGAGCTCGTCCTGGCGGCCCTGCTCCTTCGCGAAGTGAAGGAGGCGGTGCATGTCGAAGGTGTTGCCGTGGTCGCGGCCCTCGGTGAGGTAGTCGAGGCCTTCGGAGGCGGCGTTCTCGCCGAGGTTGCTCTCGGCGGCCCGCGCCTGGTCCTCGGTCATGCCGTACTTCTGCGCGAGCATCGGGATGACGAGTCCGCTGTCGCCCTTGGCGCGCGTCGGGTCGAGCTCGAAGGAGCGGTGGACCACCTCGACGCCGTCACGGTGCGGGAAGGCGGCCAGGGCCTTCTCGAAGCGGGCCTTGCCGACGTAGCACCAGGGGCAGGCAATGTCGGACCAGATCTCGACGCGCATGGGGGTCACTCCAGATTCGTACGGCGCAGGGTGCGCCCTGCGACCCCTTTCAACGCCCGCCTCCGGCGGCTCATTCCCCGGGCCGGGCGGTCAGGCGCAGCCGCATCCGCCGATGGCTGCCGCCGAAGTCCCCGTATCCCTCGTCGATCCAGCCCTGGCGGGCGTAGAAGGCCTGGGCGCGCTGATTGTCTCCGTGGACGTCCAGCCAGGCCTGGGTGACCCCGTCCGCGTGCCATTCCTCGACGCAGGCCGCGTGCAGCCCGGAGCCGACGCCCTGGCGCCAGTGGTCGGGGCTGACGTGGAACTGGAAGAGCTTGACCACGTCTTTCGGCTCGCCCTCCGGCGTGCGGAAGGAGGCGAGGCCGACGACGGCGCCGTCCCGCACGGAGACCAGGATGTGGGAGCGGGGGCGGGCGATCGCCTCCCCCCACGCCTGCACCCAGTCGGTGCCGTCGTCGGGGAACCCTTCCGGATAGTAGGTGGCCCGCGCGCGCAGGTGCAGCGCGGCGAGTGCGGGGGCGTCGGCGGGGACGGCTGTTCTGATCACGCCGGAAAAGACGTCCCCGCCGGCTCCCGGGTTCCCCCGCCGGCCCGGTTCCCGGGGTGTCAGGAACCGTCCCGCAGGCCCTGCGGCCAGCTCGGGCGGAACTCGATGTCCTCGTAACGGACGACGCAGCCGTCGCCGAGCGGGGCCTGCGCCATGAAGCCGACCAGGGCCGCGCCCGCGGACTCCTCGTCGCCCAGCGAGAAGATCCGGACGAAGATCCACTTCTCGCCGTCCGGAGAGGCGTGGAAGGCGAACGCCGAACCGGTGCGGCTGATGCGCAGCCACACCGTGCTGCCGCCCACGACGAACGCGTTCGCGTCGTCGGAGCGGCCGCGCGTGACGACGGTGCAGACCGTCGGCTCGTCGGGCGAGCGCTCCAGGCAGAGCTTGGCCCACTCGCGCTCGCCGACGTGCAGATAGAGCACGCCCGCGTCGGCGGCGGCGGTGAAGCCGACCGTGACCCGGGCGAGCAGCTGGAAGTCGCCCTCGGGCGCCCCGAGCAGGCGGGGCGCGTCGGACGCCGGGTCCAGGGCCGTGCCGGTGGGCGGCACGAAGCGGTCCTGGCGGGGTCCGGCCCGGCCGGTGAGCACCCCGTCCTCGTACGACCAGTGCCCATCGGGGCCGTAGGTGCGCAGCGGGAACGGGAGTTCGGGGAGTTCGATGTCCATCGGGTCAGTTTTCCAGGTGTGGGGCGGGCTTCCCCGTGAGGGACGGGCTCCCCTGTGAGGGGCCGACTTCCCTGTGAGGGGCGGTCGGGTTCAGAGTTCCTGACGGCCCTCGTAGCGGCGCGGCAGGCCCAGCGGGTTGTCGTCGCGCAGCTCAGGCGGCAGAAGCGCCTCGGGGGTGTTCTGGTACGCGACCGGCCGCAGCCAGCGCTCGACGGCGGTGCCGCCCACGGACGTCGACGTGGACGTCGTGGCCGGGTACGGGCCGCCGTGGTGCTGGGCGGGGGCGACGGCGACGCCGGTGGGCCAGCCGTTGACCAGGACGCGGCCCGCGAGCGGGGTGAGCTCGGCGAGGATCTCGGCGCCGCGCCCCTCGCCCGCGGCCTCGCCCGCGGACAGGTGGACGGTGGCCGAGAGGTTGCCGGGCAACCGCGAGAGCACGGCGGTGACCTCGGCGTCGTCCTCGTAGCGGGCGACGACGGTGACCGGACCGAAGCACTCCTCCAGGAGGAGGTCGTGGCCGCCGTCGGTCGCCAGGCGCTGGGCGGGGACCGTGAGGAAGCCGGGGCTGACGGTGTGCTCGCTGCCCGCACCCGGGGTCACGGGGGCGTCCACGTCGGGCAGCGCCGCGCGCTCGGCGACGCCCGCGACGAAGTTGTCGCGCATGCGGTGGTCGAGGAGTACGCCCGCGTCGGTGTCGCTGACGGCGTCGGTGAGGGACTTGACGAGGCGGTCGCCGTCGGCGCCCACGGGCGCGAAGACGAGGCCGGGCTTCACGCAGAACTGGCCGACACCGAGCGTCATCGAGCCCGCGAGTCCGGCGCCGATCTGCTCGGCGCGCTCGGCCACGGCCTCCGCCGTGATGACCACGGGGTTGAGGGAGCCGAGTTCACCGTGGAAGGGGATCGGCACGGGGCGGGCGGCCGCCGCGTCGAACAGGGCGCGTCCGCCCCGTACGGAACCGGTGAATCCGGCGGCCGAGACCAGCGGGTGCTTCACGAGCTCGACGCCCGCCTCGAAGCCGTGGACCAGGCCGAGCACGCCCTCCGGGATGCCGTGCCGGTCGGCGGCCCGGCGCAGCACGGAGGCGACCAGTTCGGAGGTGGCCGGGTGATCCGGGTGCGCCTTGACGACGACGGGGCAGCCCGCGGCGAGCGCGCTCGCGGTGTCGCCGCCGGGCACGGAGAAGGCGAACGGGAAGTTCGACGCCGAGTAGACGGCGACGACGCCCAGCGGCACCTTGTAGCGGCGCAGGTCCGGGATCGGCGGGGTCGCCGAGTCGTCGGGGTGGTCGATGACGACGCCCAGGAAGGCGCCCTCGTCGACGATGTCCGCGAAGGCGCGCAACTGGTAGCTGGTGCGGGCGAGTTCACCGGTGAGGCGGACGGGACCGAGCGCGGTCTCCGCGTCCGCGGCCTCCACCAGATGGTCCTTGGAGGCGTCGAGGAGTTCGGCGGCGCTGCGCAGGAAGGCGGCGCGCACGGTGCGGTCCGCGAGGGCTCCTGTCGCGGCGCGCGCGGCGCGGACCGCCTGGTCCACCTCCTGGGCTGTGGCTTCCACCGCAACCTGCTCCCGCTGCTTCCCGGTTCGGGGGTCGACACTCCAGACTGGTGCTGCTGCCACCGCGGGTTCCTCCAGATCTGTGCCGCTCACCTGACGACGAACAGCAGCTGTTCGATATGCTGAACGCTGTTCCTGATGATGAATACGCTACGGACTCAGGACACTAATTCTGGTCGAACGAAGGGGTCAAGGGAATGTCGGCAGGTGAGACGAGCGGCGGGGCTCAGGTCAAGTCCGCGGTACGGACCGTGGAATTGCTCGAATACTTCGCGGGCCGGCCCGGAATGCACTCCCTGGCGGCCGTCCAGGAAGCGGTCGGTTACCCCAAGTCGAGCCTGTACATGCTCCTTCGCACGCTCGTCGAGCTCGGCTGGGTGGAGACGGACGCGACGGGCACGCGGTACGGGATCGGGGTGCGCGCCCTGCTCGTCGGCACGTCGTACATCGACGGCGACGAGGTGGTGGCCGCGGCCCGCCCCACCCTCGACCGGCTCTCCGACGACACCACGGAGACGATCCACCTGGCGCGCCTCGACGGCACGAACGTCGTCTATCTCGCCACGCGCCAGTCGCAGCACTACCTGCGGCCCTTCACCCGCGTCGGCCGCCGGCTGCCCGCGCACTCCACGTCCCTCGGCAAGGCGCTGCTCGCGACCCACACCGACGAGCAGGTCCGCAAGATGCTCCCCGAGACGCTCCCGGCGCTCACCGAGCACACCATCACCGACCGCGAGAAGCTCATCGAGGAGCTGCACGCGGTGCGCGAGCAGGGCATCGCGGTGGACCGCGAGGAGAACACGCTGGGCCTTCGCTGCTTCGGCGTCGCGATCCCGTACCGCACTCCTGCGCGCGACGCGATCAGCTGCTCGGTGCCGGTGGCGCGCCTGACTCCCGCGCACGAGCAGATGGTGAAGGACGCATTGTTCGACGCCCGCGACCGGCTGACCCTGGCGACGCGGAGGCTCTGATGGAGGTCGCGCTGCGGGCCGTCGAGGACAGTGACGTCCGCGCCTTCTTCCGGCACATGAACGACCCGGAGGCGGCCCGCGTCGCCGCGTTCGTCTCCCCCAGGGGGTCCGACTGGGGCCACTTCGAGGCGCACTGGAAGCGGATCTGTTCGTCGTCCGACGTGGTACGCGCCGTCGTCGCCGACGGCGAACTCGTGGGGAGCGCGGCCGTGTACGGGGAGCCGGGCGATCTCCAGGTCACGTACTGGATCGACCGCCCGCACTGGGGGCGCGGGCTCGCCACGGCGGCGCTCCGCGCGCTGCTCGCCGAGGTCCCGGAGCGCCCGCTGCACGCTCGCGCCGCGACCGACAACATCGGCTCGCTGCGCGTCCTGGAGAAGTGCGGTTTCCGTGTCACCGGCCAGGATTCGGGCTTCGCCCACGCGCGCGGCAAGGAAATTCCCGAGTACGTGCTGGTGCTCGACGCGTAAGCGGTACACGGCGGGTGCCCCGTGCGCCTGCGGCGGCCGTGGTCTCCCCCGTGCGGCGGAGGCGGATCGGCTGTGGGCACGACGTGCGGCGGGGGCCGGGGCGGGAGCGTGGACGTATGACGCACACGATCGCTTCCGCGCCCCGTCCCGCTCCCGCCTCCGCACCCCGCATCGACCGGCTCCGACGCGTACTTCGGGCGGTCGCCGTCGTGTCCTGTCTGCCCTATCTCGGCCTCAAGGCCGCCTGGATCGCGGGCAGTCACCTCGGGATCCCCGACGGCAGCTCCCTCCTCGACCACCGCGCGTCGATGATCGTGGCCAACAGCCTCAGCGTGCTGCTCGACAGCTTCGTGATCGTCCTCGCGCTGCTGCTGACCCGGCCGTGGGGGCGGCGCGTCCCGGCCTGGCTCCTCGTCGTCCCGATGTGGGTGGCGACCGGGCTGCTCACCCCGATCATGACCGGGTACCCGCTCCAGCTGCTCGTCAGGGCGTTCGGCGGCTCCGTGAACCACGGCGGGTCCACGGGCGCGCCCTTCCTCGACGAGTGGGTGTTCGGGGTCGTCTACACCGGCTTCATCCTCCAGGGGCTCGCCCTCGGCACCCTGTTCGCCCTGTACGCGCGTGACCGCTGGGGCCACACATGGCGCGGCCCCGTCCGGGAGCTGCCGCGCCCCCCGGCCGACGCCGCCCGGCGGATTCTCGCGGTCGCCGCGGCCGTGCTCGCCCTGTTCCCCGTGACCCTGCACCTGCTGTGGGCGTGCGGCGCGACCACCGGCCTCAACTCCGCCCGGATCGCGGACCGTTCAAGTGACTTCTACGTCCTCGAGGCCACGGACGTGGCCTTCCTCGCCGCCGCTGTGCTCGGCGCGCTGTCCCTCACCTTCCGGCGCGGCGGCGGCCTGCCGGTGAAGCTGCCGCTGGCCCTCGCGTGGCTCGGCTCCGGGGCCGTGACCTGCTGGGGCGGCTGGCTCGCGCTCGCCTCCCTCACCGGCGTCGACGACCTCACCCGGCGGCCGACGCCGGTCATGAACCTCACCTACGCTGTGCAGATGATCGCGGGGATCCTCGTCGTCGCCGTCGGCATCCGCTTCCTCGCGGGCCGCGCGGAGCGACGTACGGCGCCATGAGGGCCTTCTGGAACGCCCTGTCGGGGCGGCGGGCGCGCCGGCGGTGGATCCATCTGATCCTCGGCGGCGCGCTGGCCATGCCCTACGTTCTGGTGGGTTCCGTCATCATCGGGCCGCTCACCGGCGTGAGCGACGTCTTCACCTCACTGACGCTCCAACTCGGCTCATTCGCCGTGGGGTTACCGCTCGCCGCGGTCACGGCGCTGTTCCCGCTGACCCGGCCGATCTCGGTGGCGGCGGTGCGCGCGCTGTGCGGGGTGCCGGCCGACGCGCTCGCCGACGGGCCGCCCCGCAGTCGCGCCGCGCGGGGGCGGACCGCCGCCTGGTTCACGCTGCACCTCGGGGTCGGCGGGGTGCTCAGCGGGATGACGCTCTCGGTGCCCCCGTTCGCGGTGACGCTGATCGCCCTTCCCCTGTTCGCCGGGCTGCGTGACTCCGCCCTCGAACTGCCCGAAGTCCTGCACCGCCCCTGGGCGTTGGCGCTCGCTCCCGTCGCGGGCGTGGCGATGCTGGTGGCGCTCGCGGGCTGCGCCGCGGTGGCCGGCGGCCTGCTGGCGCGGTGGGCGCCCGCGCTCCTCGGGCCGACCCCGGCCGACCGGCTCGCCGCGGCCGAGCGCCGCGCCGCCGACCTCGCCGTACGCAACCGGCTCGCCCGCGAGCTGCACGACTCGGTGGGCCACGCCCTGAGCGCGGTCACCCTCCAGGCGAGCGCGGCCCGCCGCGTCCTCGGCCACGACGTGGAGTTCGTGCGCGAGGCCCTCGCGGCGATCGAGGACACCGCACGGCGCACCGTGGGCGAACTCGACGCCGTACTGGGCGTGTTGAGGGAGGCGGGCGACCCCGCGTCCACGGAGCCCGCGCCGACCCTCGCCGCCGACCTGGACGGGCTGCTGAGCCGCACGAGGGCCGGCGGCCTGCGCGTACAGACGGATGTCGCGGCCCTCGACCCGGCCGCGCTGCCGCCCCTGGTGTCCCGCGAGGCGTACCGGATCGTGCAGGAGGTGCTGAGCAACGCGCTGCGGCACGCGGGCACGCCGCTCACGCTGCGCCTCGCGCGCGACGGCGACGACCTGCTGATCACCGCCGAGAACCCGCTGCCGCCGCACCCGCCGCACGCCCGCCCCGGCGGCGGCCACGGGCTGCGCGGCATCGCGGACCGGTCCCGGCTGCTGGGCGGCATCACCGAGGCCGGCCCTGCGGACGGTGCGTGGCGCGTGTCCGTACGGCTGCCCCTGAAGGCGAACGCATGAGAGGGAGAGGAACCACCCCATGACCGCGACCACCGGGATCACCGCGATCCGTGTCGTCCTCGCCGACGACGAGCGCATGGTGCGCAGCGCCCTGCGCGCCATCCTGTCCGCCGAGGACGGCATCGAGGTCGTGGGCGAGGCCGCGACCGGCGCCGAGGCGGTGTCCGTGGTGCGCGAGCTGGCGCCGGACGTGGTCCTCATGGACGTACGGATGCCGGGGGTCGACGGCATCCGCGCCACGGAACAAATCCTCAGGTCGATGGCCGAGCCCCCGCGGATCGTCGTGGTCACGACCTTCGAGAACGACGCGTACGTGTACGAGGCGCTGCGCGCCGGGGCCTCCGGGTTCCTCCTCAAGCGGGCCGAGGCGGACGCGCTCGTGCAGGCGGTGCGCCTCGTCGCGCGGACCGACTCGCTGCTGTTCCCCGCGGCGGTGCGTGCCCTCGCCGCGGAGTACGGGCGCGCCGAGCCCGCGGCACCGGCGTGGGTGGCGCGACTCACGGGCCGCGAGAGCCAGGTGCTGCGGCACATGGCGGCGGGGCTGACGAACGCGGAGATCGCGCGGCGGATGGAGGTGGGCCCCGCCACGGTGAAGACGCATGTGGCGGCGGTCCTGGCGAAGACCGGAGCCCGGGACCGTACGCAGGCGGTGATCGCGGCCTACGAGGGCGGCTTCATGAAGGCGTGAGCCTCGCGGCGGCGGCCGCGTCCGGGCCGGCGTGACACGGATCTCTTGATGAGGATTCACTGAGAAACCGGTCCGGAACGGAACGATTCGCTCTCGCTCGCTCGTCTTCTGTGCGGGATGAACAAGACGATCAGACGCGCCTCGGTCTTCTGTCTGCTCCTCGTGCTCGCTCTGCTGGTGAGGGCGACGTGGGTGCAGTTCTACGACGGCCGGGCCCTCGCGGACAACAAGGACAACCGGCGGAACGTGATGGAGCAGTACGCGTATCCCCTGGGCGACATCATCGTGGGCGGCGAGGCGGTCACCGGTTCGAAGAGAACGGGCGGCGGCAGCGACCTCGCGTACAAGCGCACGTACAAGGACGGCGATCTCTATGCGGGTGTGACCGGCTTCAGTTCGCAGGTGTACGGGCAGACGCAGCTCGAGGGCATCTACAAGGACATCCTCGACGGGACGGACACCCGGCTGAAGAACCCCGTCGACGCGGTCACCGGCAAGCACACCGAGCCGGGTGACGTGGTCACGACCATCGACCCGGCGGTGCAGAAGGCCGCGTACCGCGCGCTCGGCGACAAGAAGGGCGCGGCCGTCGCGATCGACCCGAAGTCCGGGAAGGTGCTCGGTCTCGTCTCGACGCCGTCGTTCGACCCGTCGAAGATCAGCGGCTCGGACTCGTCCACGGACGGCAAGGCGTGGACGGCGCTGTCGAAGGACAAGGACCAGCCGACGCTGAACCGCGCGATCAAGCAGGCGCTGCCGCCCGGGTCCACGTTCAAGCTGGTCGTCGCGGCGGCCGCGCTGGAGGACGGGCTCTACTCGTCGGTGGACGCGAAGACCGACAGCCCGAATCCGTTCCGGCTGCCGGGCACGACCACCGACCTGAGGAACGAGAGCGCGTCCGCGCCCTGCGAGGACGCCTCGATCCGCACGGCGCTGAAGTACTCCTGCAACAACGTCTTCGGGAAGATCGCCGTCGACCTGGGCCAGGACAAGGTCAGGGCGATGGCGGAGAAGTTCGGCTTCAACGACGCCGAGCAAGACATGCCGGTCAGGGCCTCGCAGAGCGTGTACCCGAAGGACATGGACAAGGCGCAGACAGGCCTGTCGGGCATCGGCCAGTTCGACGTGACGGCGACTCCGCTCCAGATGGCGATGGTCTCGGCGACGATCGCCAACGGCGGCGAGCAGGCCTCGCCGCACATGGTCTCGCAGGTCACGGACGCCGACGGCAACGCGATCAAGAGCTTCGCCGACGGTGACAACACGCGCGTGGTCAGCACGTCCACGGCCTCGCAGCTCCAGTCCGCGATGGAGACGGTCGTCACGCAGGGCACCGGTACGAACGCGCAGATCGCGGGCGCCACGGTGGGCGGCAAGACGGGTACGGCCCAGCACGGCGAGAACAACAGCAAGACGCCGTACGCCTGGTTCACGTCGTACGCGAAAGACGACTCCACCGGCAAGGAGGTCGCGGTGGCGGTCGTGGTGGAGCAGTCGAACGCGGCCCGCTCGGAGGTGAGCGGCAACGGCCTGGCGGCGCCGATCGCGAAGGCGATGATGTCGGCGGCGCTCAAGGGGTAGACGGGGGCTTGGCGGTGGGCCGGAACACGTGTTCCGGCCCACCGCCGTGTCGGCTAACGGCGCCGGCCCCGTACCGCCCAGGCCGTCACCGGCGGCACCAGCGCTCCCACCAGCAGACCCACCGCGAGACCGACGCCGAAGCCTGTGCCGGTGCTCGCCGCCACCACGGCAGCGGCGACGAGGGCCAGGGCGCCGCCCAGGAGTACGTAGCCGCGCCGGCGCCCCGGGAACGTGGGGCGCCGCGGGGCCGGTGGCGGTTCGGTCGGCGCGGGCTCCGGGCCGGCGCCGACCGCCTTCTCACGCTTGAACCACGCGTACACGACCCAGCTGCCGCACGGCTCCCAGCCGTCGGGCGCGAGCCGCTCGCCGACCCCGGTGACCAGCTCGCGGGTGACCAGCTCGCGCCGGTACTCCCAGCGCCGCGGCCGCTCCGGGTCGCGATGACTGACGAAACGGCCGAGCGGGTCGACCCGCTCGACCTCCCAGCCCTCCTCGCCGAAGCGGTTGAGCAGGTCCTCGTCGGCGTAGGTGTCGGCGAGCCAGCGCCAGGTCTCCAGGTGCTCGTCGGCGAGGACGGCGGACCCGGACGGGGCGAGGCGCCGGGCGAACGCGTCGACCGGGCCGAACGCCATCTCCGGGTCCGCTCCCCCGGACCGCGCCAGATACGCCGCGAGATCGGCGACGACAGCCGCGACATGGTCCGGTGCAAGCCCGTGCGCCTCGCGCAGCAGCTCCGCGAGGCGGTCGAGATAGCCGGTCACGACACACGAGCCTAGATCACGGCCCTACACCTTCACTTGGCTGCACTTGGCTGCACTTGGCTTCACTTGACGCCGAGCAGCTGCTCCACGGGGTCGATCGCGAAGTACACGAGGAAGAGCGCGGCCGCGCCCCACAGCAGCCAGTGCACCTCGCGCGCCTTGCCGAGGGACGCCTTGATGACGACGTACGAGACGAAGCCCGCGCCGATGCCGTTGGTGATGGAGTACGTGAACGGCATGACGGCGATGGTCAGGAACGCCGGGATGGCGATCTCGAACCGCTCCCAGTCGATGTGCTTGACCTGCGTCATCATCAGGAAGCCGACCGCGATCAGGGCGGGCGCCGCGGCCTGCATCGGCACGATCGTCAGGACCGGGGTGAGGAACAGGGCGAGGGCGAACAGGCCGCCGGTGACCAGGTTCGCGAAGCCGGTGCGCGCGCCCTCTCCGACACCCGCGGCCGACTCGACGTACGTGGTCGCCGAGGAGGCGGAGGCGGCGCCGCCCGCGACGGCGGCCACGCTGTCGATGAACAGCACCCGGCCGACGTTCGGCACCTGGCCGCGCTCGTCGAGCAGTCCGGCCTCGGCCGTGATGCCGACGACGGTGCCCATGGTGTCGAAGAAGTCGGACAGGATCAGGGTGAAGACGAACAGCACGACCGTGAGCGCGCCCACCTGGTCGAAGGCACCGAACAGATCGAAGTGACCGAGGAGGCCGAAGTCCGGAGTGGCGACGAGCTTGTCCGGCACCTGGGGCACGGTGAGCCCCCAGGACTTGACGTCGGCGAGCTCGTTGACCGCGATGGCGACCAGTGTCATCGCCACGATGCTGATGAGGATGGCGCCCTTCACCTTGCGGGCGAGCAGCACGATCGTCAGGAGCACCCCGGCGCAGAACACCAGCATGGGCCAGCCGGTCAGGGTGCCGGTGCCGAGCTGTACCGGCACGGTGGTGTTCGCGACGTCCGGAATGCGGGTGACGAAACCGGAGTCGACGAAACCGATGAAGGCGATGAACAGGCCGATGCCGACACTGATGGCCTGCTTGAGCGGCTGCGGAATGGCGTGCATGACCGCCTCGCGCAGGCCCGTCAGGACCAGGACACAGATCAGCAGGCCCTCGAGCACGATGAGCCCCATCGCGTCGTCCCAGGACATCTGGGGCGCGAGCTGGAAGGCGACGACGGCGTTGAGCCCGAGGCCTGCCGCGAGGGCCAGCGGCAGATTGCCGCCGACGCCCATGATCACGGTCATCACCGCGGCCACGAGGGCCGTGGCGGTGACGAGTTGGACCGGATCGAGCTGGTCGCCGAACTTGTCCTTGGTGCTGCCGAGGATGATCGGGTTGAGGACGAGGATGTACGCCATCGTGAAGAACGTGGCGAATCCGCCGCGTATCTCCCTGCCGAACGTCGAACCGCGCTCCGATATACGGAAGTAGCGGTTGACGGCACTGCCCGATCCCGCGGGGGGCGCGGTGGCGGAATTCACCGGGCCGGTCGCGCTGGTCTGCATGACTTCTCCAGGCTCTACAGCGATCTGAGGATCCAGAGATCCAGGGATCCGGCGTGCCGTACCGCACGCCAGGGACAACTCGCTCGTGGGATTCACCCATCACCGCACCGTGTGAGCCATGGGTGAACACCCACACGGGCGAGACCGGATCATACGCGCGCTTACGGGGACCGAATTCCCGCCGAAGGGGCACTTGTTCAGGGTATTTACCGACAACGGAGCATCACATTCCGCCAAAAGAACTCCCTGGGATCCCCCGAGCCGCCCCCATCTCCTGTCGGTTCCTACGAAATCCTGTTTCCGCTGTCCGCCTAAGTCGTGATTGCAGTGGAACAGTCGAAAACCGGCCAAGAGAACACTCCTTACTCTGTGCTGGTGCATCGTCACCCGACAGCGGATCCGACACCCCCCTTCAACGCCCGAGCCGCACGCACCATGCGGGAGAGCCTTGGGATGGCTCCAGGTCACGTGGCGTACGGCATGCGCGCGTCGTACGGAATGAGTCACGTCACCGCGGACCACATCACCGCCTGGGAGCGCGGCACCGCGCTGCCCACCTCGACCGAACTCACCGCGCTGGCGGGTGCGTTGTGGTGCGCGCCCAACCAGCTCATCGGCGCCCCGCGGACCTTGCGGGAGCATCGTCTTGCCCGCGGTCTGGCCGTCGAGGACGTGGCCCGCGGCGTCGGCCTCGACGTCGGCGCGTACCAGCAGATGGAGGCGACCGGTCAGTGGGGTGGCAACAACCGCCAGTCCGCGGCGCTGGCCTCTGTACTCTCCCTGGCCCCAAGGGACCTGATCACCGTCACGGGCCGCGAGGACGACCTGGCGCGGCTGCTGCGGGACGCCGTCAGCACCCGCTGGCAGGCACACGTCCGCGCGATCGCCAAGCTGCTCTCGATGGAGCGCCGTGACCTCGACGGCGCGTTGCGCGAGATGCACCAGGAGTACCAGACCCTGATGACGGCGACGCTGAGCCGGGCAGGCGGCTCGGTCGCCTCGGGCGAGGCGGGCCAGCGCTATCTCGACGACATCGTGGACCACTTCTGGCACAGGGTCCCGACCGCGTAGCTGCCGCGACCCACAGGAGCGCCGGCGGCGCGTACCGGTAGCCGACACGGTGCACCGCCGACGCTCGCTGCTGTGCGACTAGCTGACGTAGTACGTCGGGTTCGGGAACTTGTACGTCTTGTCGGCGTAGCCGCCCTCGAGGTCGGAGTACTGGTCGCCGAAGTTGGCGACGACGTCGTAGCCGAGCGACTCGATGTGCTTGCGGGTGCCGGACTTGTACTGCACGGTCGTGCAGTTCCAGGCGCCCGCGGTGGCGCAACCGTTCAGGTACGCGGGCGGGTTGGCCTTGTCCTTCAGGAACATGTGGGCGGCGTCGAGGTTGACGTCGATGCCGACCTTCTTGAGGTTCTCCACGGCGGCGGCGCGCTGGTCCTCGCTCAGCCCGGAGTTGTAGAAGACCTCGACGCCCTTGGACTGCGCGTACGCGATGAGTCCGGGCGTCCCGAACACGGCGGGCCGGTCCGCCTTGGCGACGTACTCCTTCCAAGTGGCGTCGTTGTAGACGTAGTTGGTCTTCTTCTCGTAGTCGAGACTGAGGAGAAGGGTGTCGTCGATGTCGAAGACGACGGCGGCCCTGTCGCCCTTGTGGTGGTGCCGAGCGGCGGCCTTGGCGATCTGCTTCTTGGCCCCGGCCTCGATGCGACCGAGGTCCTGGGCGTACTGGCTGGACGGAGAGGCCTGGTAGACGCCGTCCCCGTCGAGGGAGGTGCCGTAGTAGGAGTCGATCTCCTTCACGAGCTGCCCGATGTTCTTGGGCTCGGCGGTGGCGTGCTGCGAGGCCGACCCGGCGGTGGCGACCCCTGTCCCGTAGAGGGCAATACCCGCGAGAGCCACGGAGGCCGCGACGGCGGCGGAGATGCGTGTGGTCTTATGCATGACAGGTTTCTACGCGCGTCACACGCACGAACGCGAGACACTTTGCCCGATCGATATCTGATCCGGCCAAGCCCCGGCCAACTGGGCCGGACACAACTCCCCTGACGTCAGGCGGCAGGCTTCCACCCCGGATCGCGGCCGCTCAGGCCCACCACCCGGTCGAGCGGAGTCGCGGCGTCGTCCACCTGGACCACCGGGCCGAAGATGGCGGGGCGGGGACCTTCGGCGGACTGGACGAGGAACGCGTGAGCCGCCTGCAGCGCCGCCTCGTCAGGTGCGTACTCTTGCCCCGTGGCCTTCGCCAGGTCCCAGGAGTGCACGACGAGTTCGTCCAGGGCTACGAGCGCCGCCACCGCGCCGGGCAGGTCGACCCCGCCGGCCCGGGTCATCCCCTGCCAGGCCTCCGGGTCGCGCCAGGTCTCCGCGAGTTCGTCGAGCGCCTTGGCCAGGGCGTCGCGCCAGCCGTCCGTGATGTCGGGCAGGTACGCCGTGGGGCTCGTGTCCGTCGTCGGTCCCAGGTTCTTGCGTCCGGCGTCGCTGAAGGCGACGGTCAGTCCGAGGATGTGCCCGAGCAGGTTGTGCACCTGGTACTCCGGACACGGGGTGGCCAGGCCCAGCTGGTCCTCGCCCACTCCGTCCGCGAGGCGCGCCACGATCCGTGTCTGCGGGCCGAAGTCCACCATCTGCTGCGCCGTCCGGTCGGTCGCGTCGGTCATGCCGGCTCCTTGATTCAGGACTCGCAATGTCAGGACTCGCATTGCGTACTCACAGGACTTGCATTGCGTACTTACCTGTAGACCCCGGCGCCGCCCGAAACTCATCGCCGCACCCGCATAAGGCATCCTCCCGATCCACCGCCGGGGGCCTTAGCACCACGATGACCTGGCATGACGTCCTCTCCTACCACTACACGGGGCGCCTCTCGGCTGCTCCTCGCCGGCATCGTCGTCTCCGGATTCGGGACGTCCGCCATGTGGCTGGCCGCCGGGATCTGGGTGAAGGATCTGACCGGCTCGGACAGCCTCGCCGCGCTGTGCGCCTTCGCACTGTGGGCGCCCACGCTCGCCGGTCCCCTGCTCGGCACGGTCGCCGACCGCACCCGCCGACGGCCGCTCCTCGTCGCCGCGAACCTGGGCCTCGGACTGCTGCTCCTGTCGCTGCTCGCCGTCGACTCGGCGGGCCGGCTGTGGATCCTGTTCGCGGTCCTCGTGGTGTACGGGGCGTGCGGGGTCGTCACCGACGCGGCCGAGGCCGCCCTCGTACCGGCCGTCGTCGGCAGGGAGTCGCTCGGCGGCTTCAACGGGCTGCGGATGACGGCCAACGAGGGCATGAAACTCGTCGCCCCGCTCGCGGGCGCGGGCCTCTTCGCGGTGTACGGGGGTGCGGGCGTGGCCCTCCTCGACGCCGCGACCTTCGCCGCCGCGGCCGGGGTGTACGCGCGGCTCCGGGTCCGGGAGCCCGCGCCGGCCCGCCCCGCCGCGAGCGTGTGGGCCCGCACCTCGGCGGGCGTACGCGCGCTGTGGCGGCAGGAGCAGCTGCGCCCCCTCGTCCTGGCCGCCGCGGTCACCATGCTGCTGGCGGGCCTGAACGGCGCCGCGCTCTACGCGGTCGTCGACGGCGGCCTCGGCCGCTCCCCCTCGTACGCGGGCGTCCTGTACGCGGTGCAGGGCGCCGGGTCGGTCGTGGCCGGGCTCGCCGCGGGAGGGCTCCTGCGGCGGCTCGGCGAGCGCGGGTTCGCGGCGGCGGGCATCGCCCTGTTCGCGGCGGGCGCGGGCCTGCGCGCGCTCCCCTGCGACGCGGTGGCGCTCGGGTGCAGCGCCGCGATCGGCATGGGCCTGCCGTGCGTCCTGATCGCGGCGCTCACCGCGGTCCAGCGCGAGACCCCGGACGCGCTCGTCGGCCGCACCGTGGCGACCGCGAACACGCTGATGTTCGCGCCGAACGCGGTGGCCCTGGCGATGGGCGCGGGCCTCGTCGCGGTCGTGGACCACCGCGTCCTGCTGCCGCTGCTCGGCGCGGCCGGACTCGTGCTCGCGTGCGCTACTGCACGCCGGCCCAGCGCTTGATCGTGGCGACGGCCTCGGCCTGTTCGTCCGCGGGCAGCTTGGCGATGGACGCGCCGTGGTTGGAACCGGGCACGACATAGCGGTACGAGTCGTGCTTGCTCGGGGTGAACTTCTCGGCGCTCCACGGGTCGTTCTGCCCGTAGACGAACATCATCCGCTCGCCGCGCGTCTTCACCCACTTGTCGACGCCGGAGATCGCCGAGCCGTCGTAGGTGCCGCGCATCGCGGCGGGCAGGACGGAGTTGGGCTGGTAGATGTCCGGGTAGTGGCGGACGTCCTTGAGGTGCTTGAACTTGAGGTCGGCCCAGCCGAGTTGGGTGGCGGCCTGCCGGTAGTAGGGCCCGGTGCCGTTCGTGCCGAGGGTTTCGTCCTGGTAGACGCTGAAGCCGTGCCCCTTCGACCAGGTGTAGAGCTCGTCGTCGGTGGCCTTCCTGGCATCGGGCACGGTCGGGCAGTCGTCGATCGTGCCGCTCTGCCAGAAGTTCCAGACCTGGTCGAGTACGGCGAACTCGTAGGCCCTGTCGGTGGTTCCGAGGGTCTCCTCGAAGGTGTCACCGGCCGCCGCCGCGTCGGCCTCGAACTTGGGGATGAGGGCGTCGCGGCGCACCAGCATCTCGCGCTGCACGGCGTTCAGGGCGGCGCGGCACTCGGGTGTGCCGACGGTCCTGAAGAAGTTCTCGTAGCCGCTGTCGTCCTTGTTGTTCGCGTCGTTCGGGGCGACGAACGCGACGACGGCGTCGAGGTCCTTCGGGTAGAAGCGCTCGTGGAACGTGGCGGTCATGCCGCCCTTGCTGCCTCCCGTGCCGAGCCACTTGCCCTTCTCGATGGTGCGCAGGGCCTGCGTGACGCGGTGCTCGTCGCCGGCTTCCTGCCAGACGGTGAGCTTCGACCAGTCGTCGCCCGCCGCGCCCCCGGGGCGGGACTCGGCGAAGTAGCGGTGCTCGATCGAGACCTGGTTGGCGTCGAGCAGCTTGGTGATCTCGCGGGTGCTGGAGGAGAGGGTGTAGCCGCCGGTGTAGAAGACGGTGGGCTTGGCGGCCGCCTTGTGCCAGAGCGTGAGGCGCTGTGTGAACGTGCCCGCCTTCGGGTTGCGGTGGTCGACCGGCTGCGCGTAGGTGAGCGTGTAGAAGGGGTAGCCCTCCTTGTCGGTCACCGAGACGACCGACATTCCGGGGATGGCCGCCAACTGTGCCTGGATGTCCTCCTGTTGGGCGGCGGTACCGGCCACGTCCGCCTGTGCCGCCGCCGCGGGGAGCGTCCCGCCGAGCACCGCCGCGCCCGCCATCATCCCCGCGCACAGCAGCGCGGCTGCCCCCTGACTACGCACCTGACCGCGAGCCTGTCTGCGGCCCTGGCTCCGCCCCTCGTTACGCACGCGCACCTCGTGTCCCCTCCGTAGGAAGCGTCGATTGTGGTGCGCGGATGGTAACCGCTTTCAGGCGAGGTCCGACAGGCCCTCCGCGATCAGCTCCAGATCACTGTCCGAAGCCAACCCGGCGTGATAGAGCCGCAGTTCGTCGGCGCCGAGTCCGGCGGCGCGCCGGGCGTCGGCGGCGAGCGTGCCGGGGCTGCCGCCCATCCCGGCGACCACGGTGAGGTTGGCGGCCACGACTCCCCTGCCCTGGGCGGCGAAGGGGGCTATGAGTCCGGGGCCGCCGGTGCACGGCACGACCACGCCGTCCGCGACGGCGAGGATGTGCGCCGGGTCCACGCCCGCGTTCGCCCCGCAGTGGTACGACGCCGGGTCGGCGTGCAGCAGGATCCGGAAGCCGTCCGGGGCCTGCGCGCGGACCGCGGCGACGGCGTCCTCCTGGAGGGTGCGGGCGACACCGTCGCGCCACGCGCGCGTGCCCGCCGCCGCGCGCACCCCGAGCAGTTTCTCGATCGCCTCCCAGCCGCCGTCCTGGGTACCGTCCCCGCGCCACAGGGGTTCCAGCGCGCGCCGGACTTCGCCCGCCAGCTCCTCGGCGTCCAGGCCCTGCCGGCCGTATCCGGCGCGGCACGAGGGGCAGAAGCAGAGCGACATCAGGTACTGGCCCGCGTCGCCGAGGCCGACGCCCGCGGTCTTGTCGTGGGCGTGCAGATGCGCGAGCCCGTACCAGCCGAGGGATTCGAGTTCGGTGCCCTGCGCGCCGGGCCGCACGGCCGCCTCCGCCGCCAGGTCGACGAGGTACGCGCGCGTGGCGGGCTGAGCGATGCAGGGGGCCCACGGGTAGCGGTCGCCGTAGGCGTTGACGACGGAGGTGTGCGGATGCTCCGCGCCCAGGCGGGAGTTGTGGGCGAGGACGACCCAGGTGTGGACGTCGAGCCCGGCGCCCGCGAGCGCCTCGGCGGCCCGCCCGAAGGCGTCGCCGGGCGCCCAGTCCCCCGCCTCGTACGGCCGCAGGTCCCGGCCCTGCCAGCGGCCGCCCGGCGGATAGAGGACCGCGGCGTGTTCGGCCGTGACGACGCGGTGGTGCGGGTGACGGGGCGTCAGGGCGCGGGTGGAGTGGTAGGCGGAGGCCAGGGTGGCCTGCTGGACGCCGAGGCCGGCGATGCGGCAGGCGGCTTCGGGGTCGCCGTTGACGTCCCAGGGGTAGACGAAGGCGGACGCCCTCACGCCTGGTCCCCCGTCTCCGCCAGGAGCGCGCGGCCGCGCTCGACGATGGCGGCGAGCTGCTTGACGTGCTCGTCGGTGGGCTCGTGCAGGGGCGGGCGGACCTCGCCGACGTCGAGGCCGGTGAGCCGGACCCCGGCCTTGACGAGGGAGACGGCGTAGCCGCGGCCTTCGTTGCGGAGTTCGACGAGCGGCCGGTAGAAGCCGTCGAGGAGGCGGTTGGCCGTGGTGTCGTCGCCGGTGCGCAGGGCCGTGTGGAAGGCGAGGGCGATGTCGGGGGCGAAGCAGAACACGGCGGAGGAGTAGAGGCCGACGCCGATGCCGCGGTAGGCGAGGCCGGTGAGTTCGGCGGTGGGCAGGCCGTTGAAGTAGAGGAAGTCGGTGAGCCCCTCGGCGCGTACGGCGCTGATGGTGCGCTGGAGCAGGTCGAGGTCGCCGAGGCCGTCCTTGAGGCCGAGGATCTTGGGGTGGCGGGCGAGGGCGATGACGGTCGCCGGCGTGAACACGGCGTTGTCGCGCTGGTAGACGATGATCTCCAGGGAGGTCGCGTCGGCCAGCTCCGAGTAGTGGCGCAGCAGGCCCTCCTGGCCGGCGACCACGAGGTAGGGCGGCATCGCGAGGAGCCCGTCGGCGCCGGCTTCCTCGGCGAGGCGCGCGTAGCGCACGGCGAGGGCCGTGCCGTACCCGGCGCCCGCGACGACCGGCACCCGTCCCGCGGTCTCCTCGACGGCTGCGGCCACGCACGCCTGGAACTCCTCGGGGGTCAGGGCGTGGAACTCGCCCGTTCCGCAGCACGCGAAGACGGCGGCGGCACCGGCCTCGACGCCCTGGCGCACATGAGTGCGGAAGGTGTCGAGGTCGAGGGTGCCGTCGGGCCCGAAGGCGGTGACCGGGAAGAACAGCGGCCCGCTGGGGATGCTGAGTCGAGCGGCGAGAGGGGCTGACGTCACGGGCTCTCCCTGTGCGTGCACGGTTCTGATTTGCGTCTATATTTCTGAACACGCTCACGCTAATCCGCCCCCGGGGCGTGGGTCAAGCACGCAAACTCGCATCCTGGCAACGGATTTCGAGCCTCCGCGAGGGCCTTGACTCCCCCCGGAGGCAATCTTTAGCGTGTCCACGGTTGTGAATTCCGTGCATGAATACGGCCATCTGGCTGACCATCCGAGGAGACCCCCGCATGCCCGCTCCCCGCACCGTCCTGCTCACCGGAGCCGCCGGCGGCCTCGGCACCCTGATGCGCGGACTGCTCCCGGCCTACGGCTACGAGTTGCGCCTCCTCGACGCCCGCCCGATCGAGGGCGAGCCGGACGCGATCACGGCCGATCTCGCGGACCGGGACGCCCTGCGCGAGGCCGTGCGCGGCGTCGACGCGATCATCCATCTCGCGGGCATCTCCCTGGAGTCCACCTTCGACAAGATCCTCAAGGCGAACATCGAAGGGCTCTACAACCTCTACGAGGCCGCGCGCGAGGAAGGCGTGCGCCGCATCGTGTTCGCCTCGTCGAACCACGCGATCGGCTACACGCCCCGCCCCACGGACGGCGAACCGCGCGTGCCCATCGACACGCCCCGCCGCCCCGACACCTACTACGGCCTGTCCAAGTCGTTCGGCGAGGACCTCGCGCAGTTCTACTGGGACAAGTTCGGCCAGGAGACCGTGTCCGTGCGCATCGGCTCGTGCTTCATGGAGCCGACGAACGTACGGATGATGTCCGTGTGGCTGAGTCCGGGCGACGGCGCGAGGCTCTTCGACGCCGCGATCAGGGCCGAGGGCGTCGGGCACGCCGTCGTCTACGGCTCGTCCGACAACACGCGCGTGTGGTGGGACCTCTCCTCGGCGCGGGCACTCGGTTACGAGCCGCAGGACGACTCGGAGCAGTACGCCGAGAAGCTGCTCGCCGAGTTCGGTGAGCTGGACCCGGCCAACCCCGACCACACGCGGATGGGCGGGCACTTCGTGACGAACCCGCCCATCTGGCCGTACTGAGGGGGCAGTTCACAGCCCTATGTCGCGGCTCCTGAGGTCCTCCGCCGACTCGCGGCGCACCAGGAGCCTGGCGCGCCCGTCCGCCACGGCGACGACGGGCGGCCGTCCCACCAGGTCGTAGCCGGACGCCATCGACAGGTGGTAGGCACCCGCCACGGGCACGGCAAGGAGGTCCCCGGGCCTTACGTCGTCGGGCAGCGGCACGTCCGAGGCGAGCACGTCGCCCGCCTCGCAGTGCCGGCCGACGACCGTCACGGGGCGCGTGGCCGCCGTGGAACGCCTGCCGACCAGGCGGGGCGCGTAACGGACGCCGTAGAGCGCCGGCCTCGGGTTGTCGCTCATGCCGCCGTCGACGGCGACGAAGACGCGGGCGCCGGTGCGCTTCACCGCGAGCACCCGGTACAGGGCTACACCCGCGCGGGCGACGACGGCCCGGCCCGGCTCGACGGCGAGGCGCGGCACGGGAAGGTCCGACTGCGCGCAGGCGTCGGCGAGTTCGCGGCGCACGCGGCGGGCCAGCTCCGGCACGTCCAGCGGGTGCTCGCCGGGCCGGTGGGCGACCGCGTGGCCGCCGCCGATGTCGAGTTCGGGCAGCGTGATCCCGTGCCGGTCCCGGATGCGGGCCATCAGGCCGACGAGGTGGCGCACGGCGACGACGTACGGCTTCACGGTGTCGATCTGCGAGCCGATGTGGCAGTGCAGTCCGGTCAGTTCGAGCCCCGGCTGCTCGACGAGGCGTGTCACGGCGTGCATCGCGGAGCCGTCGGCGATGGACAGGCCGGACTTCTGGTCGTCCGTCCCGGTGCGGATCGCGGCGTGCCCGCCCGCGGCGACGCCCGGCACGACGCGCGCCATGACGCGCTGCCGGGTGCCCCGGGGGACGTACGCGGCGAGGCGGGCGATCTCGGAGGTCGAGTCGACGACGATGCGGCCCACGCCCTGCCGCAGGGCCGCGCGCAGGTCGTCGGGCCTCTTGGCGTGGCCGTGGAAGACGATCCGCTCGGGCGGCAGGCCGGCGATGACGGCGAGTTCCAGCTCGCCCGCCGAGCACACGTCGAGCCCGAGGCCCTCCTCGTGGACCCAGTGGACCATCGCGCGGCACAGGAAGGCCTTGGCCGCGTAGAGGACGTCGGCGTTGGGGAAGGCGCTGCGGTAGGCACGGCAGCGTTCACGCACGTCCGTCTCGTCGAGTACATGGACGGGGGTGCCGAACTGCTCGGCCACGTCGAGGAGTTCGACCCCGGAGACGGTCGGGTCGCCGTGCGGGCCCCGGACGGTGGTGGCGGGCCAGACGGAGAGATCGTCGGGCGACTGCGCGGGGATGGTGGTGGCGACGGTGGTGACGGCCATGTGGACCGGCCCCTCAGCCGCGGCGGCCGGCGGTCGCGGCCGCCGGGTGCGGGTCGACGGTGAGCTCGGTGACGCCCACGGGTCCGGTGAGGGCCCGCAGGGCGGGTTCGGCGAGCCTGATCCACGGCTGCTGAGGGCCGAGCACGTCGACGAGGAGGCGCTCGCTGGTGAATGCGACAGCGGTGCGGCCGCCGAGCGCGGTGCGGAAGAGGCGGGTCGCGCAGGTCCCGGGTCCCGGCCGGACGGGGACGAACAGAGGTCCGACCGGGGTGGGTTCGCAGGGCTCGGCGTCGTCGGCTTCGATGCGGTCGTTCACGGCTGCTCCTGGGTGATGACGAGAGAGCGCCGTCCGAGGAAAGGGCGCTCCGGCAGTGACGTTATGCCCACCGGGCCCCTCTCCGGCCCCGCCGATGACGCGCTGTTGACGCCTTCTCGGCACTCCTTGACGCAAAGCGAACGCGGCAGGCGGGCAGCGAACGGGCGGCCGCGGTCCCCCGAACGGGCATCGCCGTGCCCGCTTACGCGTGCCGCCCCAGGTCCGCGGCGGGCAGACGCCGGTGCGAACGGGCACAGACGGGCAGCATCGGACCGGTAACGAACCTGGTCACGGCCGCGGGCCCGCTGTACAAATTTCCCAGAGTCATCGCAGGGCCCGAACGGGCGGCGGAACCGGACACCGGGCAGAGCCGCACAACCCGGACCGCACAAGTCCGGACTGCACGGCCCGGACTGCACAACCTGGGCTGCACAGCCCGGACCGCACAGCAAGGACCCGCACAGAGAGGTGCACAGCATGAGCGCGGAGGAACGCCAGCGGGAGATCGTGCGCGCCGCACGCCGCACCGGCTCCGTCGACGTCACCGTGCTCGCGGCCGAACTGGGCGTCGCGAAGGAGACCGTGCGGCGCGACCTGCGGGCCCTGGAGGACCACGGGCTGGTGCGGCGCACGCACGGCGGCGCCTATCCCGTGGAGAGCGCCGGGTTCGAGACGACGCTCGCCTTCCGCACCACCATGCACGTCCCGGAGAAGCGCCGGATCGCCGCCGCGGCGGCCGAGCTGCTCGGGGACGCGGAGACCGTCTTCGTCGACGAGGGGTTCACGCCCCAGCTCATCGCCGAGGCCCTGCCGCGGGACCGGCCGCTCACCGTGGTCACCGCGTCGCTGGCCACGGCGGGGGCGCTCGCGGAGGCGGACAACATGACGGTGCTGCTGCTCGGCGGCAGGGTGCGGTCCGGCACCCTCGCCACGGTCGACCACTGGACGACGAAGATGCTCGCCGGGTTCGTGATCGACCTGGCGTACATCGGCGCCAACGGCATCTCGCGTGAACACGGCCTGACCACGCCCGACCCCGCGGTCAGCGAGGTCAAGGCGCAGGCCGTGCGGGCGTCGAGGCGCACCGTGTTCGCGGGCGTGCACACCAAGTTCGGCGCGGTCAGCTTCTGCCGGTTCGCGACGGTCTCCTCGATGGAGGCGATCGTGACCAGCCTGCTGCTGCCCGCGTCCGAGGCTCACCGCTATGCGTTGCAGGGGCCCCAGGTCATCCGCGTCTGACACCCCCTGCCTGCGTACTCCGACGGGTTCCGCACACCCAGGCGTACCCCTTTCCTCCCGCTTTCTCCCCATTTGCCTCACACGTTCAGGAGCATTCATGCGAACCCAGAGCCGACGGAGGCCGCGCGCGCTGTGCGCTGCGGCCGCCGCAGGGACGCTGCTCACCCCACTGCTCTCCGGCTGCTGGGCCGGTGCCGGCGGGACCGGCTCGGGCGGTGACTCCATCAACGTCCTGATGGTGAACAACCCGCAGATGACCGAGCTGCAGAAGCTGACCGCCGCGCACTTCACCAAGGAGACGGGCATCAAGGTCAACTTCACCGTCCTGCCGGAGAACGACGTCCGCGACAAGATCAGCCAGGACTTCGCCAACCAGGCGGGCCAGTACGACGTCGCGACCCTGAGCAACTACGAGATCCCGATCTACGCCCGCAACGGCTGGCTGCACGAGCTGGGTTCGTACGCGCGCAAGGACACCGCGTACGACGAGCGGGACATCCTGAAGCCGATGCGAGAGTCGCTCACCGGGGACGACGGCAAGCTATACGGCCAGCCGTTCTACGGCGAGTCGTCCTTCCTCATGTACCGCAAGGACGTCTTCGCGAAGAAGGGCCTGCGCATGCCCGCGCACCCCACCTGGCAGCAGGTCGCCGACCTCGCCGCGAAGGCGGACGGCGCCGAGCCCGGGATGAAGGGCATCTGCCTGCGCGGTCTGCCCGGCTGGGGCGAGCTCATGGCGCCGCTGACGACGGTGGTGAACACCTTCGGGGGCACCTGGTTCGACAAGAACTGGAAGGCGCAGCTCATCTCGCCCGGATTCGAGAAGGCGACCCGCTTCTACGTGGACCTCGTCCGCAAGCACGGCGAGTCCGGAGCGGCCCAGTCCGGCTACGCGGAGTGCCTCAACAACCTCACCCAGGGCAAGACCGCCATGTGGTACGACGCCACGGCCGCCGCCGGTTCGCTCGAAGCCGCGAAGTCCCCGGTCAAGGGCAAGATCGGCTATGTACCCGCGCCGGTCGAGAAGACCGGGAGCTCGGGCTGGCTCTACACCTGGGCCTGGGGCGTGCAGAACGCCTCGCGCAACCCCGACAAGGCGTGGAAGTTCGTCTCCTGGGCGTCCGGCAAGGGCTACGAGAACCTGGTCGGCAAGGAGATCGGCTGGTCGAACGTGCCGGCCGGCAAGCGTGCCTCGACCTACGCCAACCCCGAGTACCGCAAGGAGGCCGGCGCCTTCCAGGACGTCATGCGCGCGGCCATCGAAGGGGCGCGCCCCCGCGACCCGGGCGTCCAGCCGCGGCCCGCGCCCGGCATCCAGTTCGTCGGCATCCCCGAGTTCACCGATCTCGGCACCAAGGTCTCGCAGGAGATCAGCGCGGCCATCGCCGGTCGCCAGTCGGTCGACACGGCCCTGAGGAAGTCCCAGAAGCTCGCCGACGAGATCGCGAAGGAGTACGAGGGACGATGACCGCGACCACGACCGTTCCCGTCGCCCACGCGCGCGTGGGCACCGCCAAAACCCCCGGCCGGCTGCGCGCCTGGGCCACCAGGGCCCCGCTCCTGCCCGCACTCGTGTTCATGATCGTGGTGACCCAGCTGCCCTTCGTGGCGACGCTGGTGATCTCGTTCTTCGACTGGAACGCCCTGTATCCGGACGCCCGGCACTTCGCCTGGTTCGCCAACTACAGCGACGTGCTCACCGATGCGGACCTGCGCAAGTCCGTCCTGACGACGATCCTGCTGACCGCGACGGTCGTCATCGTGAGCCTGGTCGTCGGACTCGGCCTCGCGCTGCTCCTCGACCGGAAGTTCCGCGGCCGGGGCCTCGTGCGCACGCTCCTCATCGCACCGTTCCTGCTGGTCCCCGTCGCCGCCGCGCTGCTGTGGAAGCACGTCCTGTACAACCCCGAGTACGGGCTCCTCAACGGCCTGCTGCACTACGTCGGCGGCCCCCAGCCCGACTGGATCTCCAACACCCCGCTGCTCGCCGTCGAGACGGCCCTGGTGTGGCAGTGGACGCCGTTCATGATGCTGATCCTGCTCGCGGGCCTCCAGTCCCGCTCCCCCGAACTCATCGAGGCGGCCCGCATGGACGGCGCCGGCAACTGGCAGGTCTTCCGGTATCTGACGCTGCCCCACCTGCGCCGCTACCTCGAACTGGGCGCCCTGCTCGGCTCGGTGTACATCGTGCAGAACTTCGACGCCGTCTTCACGATCACCTCGGGCGGCCTCGGCACCGCCAACCTGCCGTACACCGTCTACCAGAGCTTCTACCAGGCCCACGAGAACGGCCTCGCGTCGGCCGCCGGCGTCCTGGTCGTCATCGGCTCGATCATCATCGCGACGTTCGCGCTGCGCGTGGTGTCGTCGCTGTTCCGTGAGGAGGCGTCCCGCGCATGAATCTCCGTCTACCGCGTGTCAAAGGGCTCGGGCTCGTCGCCTGGCTCGCCGGCATCCTGTTCTTCCTGCCCATCGCCTGGATGGTGCTGACGTCCTTCCACTCGGAGGAGAACGCCGCCACCAACCCGCCCTCGTTCGCGGCCTCCCTCACCCTCGACGGCTACCGCGACTTCTTCGGCACGGCGGGCGGCCCGAGCCCGTGGCCCGCGCTCGTCAACTCGACGGTGGCGTCGCTCGCCTCGACCCTGTTCGTCCTGGTCCTGGCCCTGCCGGCCGCGTACGCACTGTCGATCCGGCCCGTGAAGAAGTGGACCGACGTCCTGTTCTTCTTCCTGTCGACGAAGATGCTCCCCGTCGTGGCGGGCCTCCTGCCGATCTACCTGTTCGCCAAGAACGCCGGGATGCTCGACAACATCTGGCTCCTGGTCATCCTCTACACGTCGATGAATCTGCCGATCGCGGTGTGGATGATGCAGTCGTTCCTCGCCGAGGTCCCGATCGCGGTCATCGAGGCCGCGCGGATCGACGGGGCGCGCCTGCCGACCCTCCTCGCGCGCGTGGTGGCCCCCATCGCCATGCCGGGCATCGCCGCGACCGCGCTGATCTGCTTCATCTTCAGCTGGAACGAACTCCTCTTCGCGCGCGTGCTCAGCGGTGTCGTCGCCCAGACCGCGCCCGTCTTCCTGACCGGCTTCATCACGAGCCAGGGCCTGTTCCTGGCGAAGGTGTGTGCCGCGTCCCTCGTTGTCTCCCTGCCGGTACTCGCCGCGGGATTCGCCGCCCAGGACAAACTGGTCCAGGGCCTGTCGTTGGGAGCTGTGAAATGAAGGCCGCCGTCATCGAGTCCGTCGGCAAGGCAGTGGTCACGGAGGTCCCCGACCCCACGCCAGGACCACGTGACGTCGTCGTGGAGGTCGCGGCGTGCGGGCTGTGCGGCACCGATCTGCACATCCTCCAGGGCGAGTTCGCGCCGACCCTGCCGGTGGTCCCCGGCCATGAGTTCGCGGGCGTGGTCGTCGGCCTCGGGCGTGACGTCCGCGAACTGTCGGTCGGCGACCGCGTCGCCGTCGACCCTTCCCTGTACTGCCACGAGTGCCGCTACTGCCGCTCGGGCCACAACAACCTCTGCGAGCGGTGGGCCGCGATCGGCGTCACCACCGCCGGCGGCGCGGCCCAGTACGCCGTCGCGCCCGTGGCCAACTGCGTACGCCTCCCGGAGCACGTCCGCACCCAGGACGCGGCCCTCATCGAGCCCCTGTCGTGCGCCGTGCGCGGCTACGACGTGCTGAACTCGCGCCTCGGCTCGCACGTGCTGATCTACGGCTCCGGGACGATGGGCCTGATGATGCTGGAGCTCGCCAAGCGGACCGGCGCCGCGAGCGTGGACGTCGTGGACCTCAACGCGGACCGGCTCGCCACCGCCCGGAAGCTGGGCGTCTCGGGGTCCGGGGCGAACGCGGACGAGCTGGACCGGCCGCAGGGCTGGGACGTCGTCATCGACGCGACGGGCAACGCGGGCGCGATCCAGGACGGTCTGGAGCGGGTCTCGAAGGCCGGAACGTTCCTCCAGTTCGGCGTCGCGGACTACGCGACGCGCGTGTCCATCGACCCGTACCGGATCTACAACCAGGAGATCACCATCACCGGCTCGATGGCCGTCCTGCACAGCTACGAGCGGGCCGCCGAACTGTTCGCGGCAGGTGTCCTCGACCCGGACGTGTTCATCAGCGACCGGCTGCCGCTCGACGCGTATCCGCAGGCGCTCGACCAGTTCGCGTCGGGCGTGGGACGCAAGATCGTGGTGGTGCCGTGAGCCATCGGTGCGAAGTCGTCGGCAGGTAAGGGAACGGCAAAGCCGTATCGCTCGTTACCCCGGCATGACCGCTATGACCCCCGGCTCGAACATCCCGCTGTCCACCGCCCGCGTGGCGGTGGACGTCGCCGCCCCGGTGCGGCTCGACGTCTCGGGCCTGCTGCTCACCGCCGACGGCAAGGTGCGTTCCGACGACGACTTCATCTTCTACAACCAGCCCTCGGGCCCGGGCGTGGCCTACCGCTCCGGCGGCGGCACGGCACCGGACGCGATCGTGGTGGACACGGCCGCCGTGCCGCCGGGCATCGAGAAGATCGTCGTCACCGCGAGCCCGGACGCGGCGGGCCAGACCTTCCAGGGCATCGAGCCCACGGCCACGATCCGGGGTGTCGACGACGGCTCCGTGCTGGCCACGTTCACGCCGCCGCAGCTCGGCACCGAGACGGCCCTGGTGATCGTCGAGATCTACCTCCGCAACGGCGCGTGGAAGGCCCGCGCGGTGGGCCAGGGCTATGCGAACGGTCTGGCGGGCATCGCCACGGACTTCGGCGTGAGCGTCGAGGAGCCCGCCGCCCCGGCACCGGCCCCCGCTCCGGCACAGCACGCGCCTGTACAGCCCGCACAGCCCGTGCAGGCCATGCCCGCGCCGACCACTCCCCCGGTCGACCCGCGCGTGGCACCGCCCGCCCCGGCCGCCGCGGCCCCGGCAGCGGCGCCCGCCGCACCCGCGCCGGGCGCCGGGAAGATCAATCTGGACAAGGGCCGCGTCAGCCTCCAGAAGAACCAGACGGTGTCTCTCGTCAAGGGCGGGCAGCCGCTGCTCTCGCAGGTCAAGATGGGTCTCGGCTGGGAGCCCGCCTTCCGCGGCAAGAACATCGACCTGGACGCGTCGGTCATCGCCTTCGGCCCCCAGCGCAACCACGTGGACAGCTGCTACTTCGGCAAGCTCTCGATCGTGAACGGCGCGATCAAGCACTCCGGCGACAACCTCACGGGCGAGGGCGGCGGGGACGACGAGGTCATCGTCGTCGACCTGGGCCGGATCCCGCAGGAGGTGACGGGCCTGGTGTTCACGGTGAACTCGTTCTCGGGCCAGAAGTTCACCGAGGTCGCCAAGGCGTACTGCCGTCTCATCGACGCGGCGACGGGCGAGGAGCTGGTCCGCTTCGACCTGACGAACGCGGAGGCGCAGACGGGCGTGATGATGGCGAAGCTCGTCCGCCAGTTCTCCGGCGAGTGGGACATGACGGCCATGGGCGACTTCGTGAAGTCGCGGACGGTACGCGGCATGGTCAAGTCGGCGGCACAGGCACTCTGAGAGCGAACGACGTGACGCGCAGGCACTCCGAGAACGGCCTGACGCGCGGGCGCACCGAGGCGCGCAGTCCCTCGCTCATGCGAGCGAGGGGTTGCCGCCGGGATCCGGCGCGTCACGAGGGGTGACGGGCGGACAGGACAGAGGCGGTCGGCGGCACGGAAACCCGTGTTGCCGACCGCCTCTTGGCGTCAGCCTCCGAAACCGTGGACACGACCCCCGAATCCAGGGCGCCGGGTCCGAAGCGTCGGATACGTCAGAGCTTGGACAGCTTGGAGAACGGGCTCAGGAATCGGCCCTGCTGCCCGGCGAAGTCGATGAGCACGGCTTCGTCGCCCTCGACCCCGATGATCCTGCCGAGGCCGTACTGATCATGGGAAACGCGGTCGCCCACGGCGAACTGCTCTACCGGCGGAGCGGGCTTTGCCGGAACGTTGAAGGGGCTGCCCGGAAGGTGGCGGCGCGTACTGGGGGGCCTTGTCATTCAATGAGTATGCGCCCCGCGCCCCCGCGGACACCACGCCTACGTGCTCACACTTCGGTGACGATGTCCGTGAAGCACCCCTCGCGACCTGCGCTCACCTGCGCCTGAGCCCCTCCGGCACGGGCTTTTCGCAGCGACGCAGATCACTGGAAAAGCGCGCTGTACGCGTTCAGGGCGGGCTGGCCGCCGAGGTGGGCGTACAGGACGGTCGCGTCGGGGCCGATCTCGCCCCGGGCGACCAGGTCGATCATCCCGGCCATCGACTTTCCCTCGTACACGGGATCGGTCACCATGCCCTCCGTGCGGGCCGCCCGTCGCATCGCGTCGAGCGTGGCCTCGTCGGGGACGCCGTACGTCCCCGCGTGGTACCGCTCGTCGAGCTCGACCTCGTCCTGCGTCAGCTCCCTCCGTACGCCGATGAGCCGGGCCGTGCCCCGGGCGATCCGCAGGATCTGTTCGCGGGTGCGGGCCGGTTCGGCGGAGGCGTCGATGCCGAGGATGCGCCGGGGACGGCCGCCGGACTCGACGAGCGCCGCGCACCCCGCGATCATCCCCGCCTGGGTCGACCCGGTGACCGAGCAGACGACGACGGTGTCGAAGAAGACGCCCAACTCATGTTCCTGATCGGCCAGTTCGTGAGCCCACCGGGCGAACCCCAGGCCGCCGAGGCGGTGTTCGGAGCAGCCGGCCGGGATCGCGTACGGGCGGCCGCCCGCCTCCTCCACCTCGCGCACGGCCTGCTCCCAGCTCTCCTTGACGCCGATGCCGAACCCGGCCCGCACCAGACGCACCTCCGCGCCCGCGAGCCGGGAGATGAGGATGTTGCCGACCTTGTCGTAGACGGAGTCCGGCCACTCCACCCAACTCTCCTGCACGAGAACGCACTTGAGGCCCGTCCGGGCCGCGACGGCCGCGACCTGGCGGGTGTGGTTCGACTGCACCCCGCCGATCGACACGAGCGTGTCGCAGCCCTGCGCGAGCGCGTCCGCGACGAGGTACTCCAGCTTGCGGGTCTTGTTCCCGCCGTACGCGATCCCGGAGTTGCAGTCCTCCCGCTTGGCCCAGAGCGCGGCCCCGCCGAGGTCGGCGGTGAGCCGGTCCAGCGGGTGCACGGGTGAGGGGCCGAAGAGCAGGGGATAGCGCTCGTACGCGTCGATCGTCACGGGACCTCCCGGGGTCGGTTCGGTCGATTCGATTGATTCGGTCGATTCAGTCGGTTCGGTCGGTTCGGGGCCGCGGGTGCGGGGCCCGCCTTGCGCGCCGGCCGGCTACGCCTCGTCGTCGGCCAGTTCCTCCAGTACGCGCCAGATCTCCGTCGTGATCCGTACCGCGGCCGCCACGTCCCCCGCGGCGCAGGCGTCGATGAGGCGGGCGTGCGGCTCGGCGGAGCCGCACGCGGCGCCCTGGCCGAAGCGGCGCCGCTCCAGGCGGCGGATGAGCGGCGTGTAGCGGGCGATGGTGCCGGCCGCGGCACGGTTGCCCGAGACGCGGACCAGGACGCCGTGCAGCTCGTCGTCCGCACGCAGGGCCGCGTCCACGTCACCGGCCGCGACGGCCGCCGCGAACCGCCCGTTGGCCTCGCGCATCGCGTCGGTGTCGGCCCGGGTGAGGCGGGGCACGGCGGTGCGGACGGCGAGCTCGTGCATGGCGCGCACGACGGCGGCCGCGTCCCGTACGTCGGCCGCCACCAGGGGGGTCACCCGGGTGTGGCTCTGCGGTTTGGTCTCCAGGAGCCCCTCGTCCACGAGCCGCGAGAACGCCGCGCGGACGGGCGCGCGGGACAGGCCGAGGAGTTCGGCGAGATCCGCGTCACGTACGACCGCGCCCGGCGCGATGTCCCCGCCGACGATGGCGTCACGGATCGCCGTACAGGCCTGGTCTTTCAGGAGGGTGCGCTGCACCCTTCGGATGGCCGCCATGAACTGAAATGTTAGATACCAATAGTCTTCGCGGGAACCCCCGGGTGCCGGCCTTGCGTCGCAGTGATCGTCGGCGGTTCTCGCGGCCCGGGTCTTCCGGGTCTCCCTGGCCGCCGGCGGCGAGCCGCGGTACCGCTGTTCGAAGCCGTACAGGAGGATGCCGTTCCATGGTGCGTCTCGCGGGTTACCGCCTCGTCAGTCAGCTCGGCGACGGCGGCACGGGGACCGCCCACCTGGCGCGCTCCCCCGCGGGCCAGGTCGTGGTGGTCAAGGCGGTGCGGGAATCTCTCGCTGCCGAGCCGCTGTTCAGGGCGCGGTACCGGTGGGAGACCGAGGCGGCGCGGGCCGTGCGGGGGCCCTTCACGGCGGTCGTCCTCGATGCCGACCCCGAGGCGGCGGTGCCCTGGCTCGCGGCCGAGTTCTGCGTGGGCCCCTCGCTGTCGGAGGCGGTGGCGGCGCTCGGTCTGCCGGACCCGGGTGCCCTGGGCGCGATCGGCGCCTCGCTCGCGGCGGCGCTCACGGCGATCCATGCGACGGGGCTCGTGCACGGCGATCTCAAGCCGGCGAACGTCGTCGTGACGGCCACCGGGCCCAAGGTCATCGACTTCGGCGTCGCGAAGGCGGCGGTCCCGGGCCACGGGACGTCCGGCGAACCGGCCGGCTCCCCGGGCTTCATGGCGCCCGAGCAGATCACCCACGCAGTCCCGGCCGGCGCCCCCGCGGACGTGTTCGCGCTCGGCGCGCTGCTCGGCCTCTGCGCGACGGGCCGCAATCCGCACGGCGCGGGCAACGCCCCGCACGTCATCCACCGCACGCTGCACGAGGAGCCGGATCTCGTCGGCGTACCGGACCAGGAGTGGCAGGCGTTCCTCGGCGGCTGCCTGGCCAAGTCCCCCTACGCCCGTCCGACCGTTCCCGAGGTCCTGGCGTGGTGCGTCGCGCGGGCTACGCCGTACCCCTGGTGGGAGCAGGAGGAGGTCGCGGCCCTCATCCACGTCCACGAGGAGTCGCTCGCGGAGCGGCTGGTGGCGGAGGAGCAGGAACAGGAACAGGACTGATCCGGGGACGACCGCGGCCGACGCGCACGGCAGGTGCGTGCGCGTCGGCCGGAAGACGGTCGTCAGCCGTCGGCCGGAGGTCAGCCGTCAGCCGCTTCGGGTGGAGCGTGATCAGTTCGAGCGCTGCCGCTTCCAGGGCCCCGTGATGGCGAGCATGATGCCCGGGGTCTGGATGTTCGCGTAGAGGGTCCGGCCGTCGGGCGAGAAGGTGACGCCGGTGAACTCGCTGTACTCCGGCTCCTCTTCGCTGCCGATGTTCAGCTCGTTGCGCGCGATCGGGTACGTGCGTCCGCTGTCGGTCGCGCCGAACAGGTGCTGGATGCCGTTGCCGTCCTCGGCGATGACGAGGCCGCCGTACGGGGAGACCGTGATGTTGTCCGGACCGTCGAAGGCGCCGTCCTTGGAGGGGTCCGCGTTCACGCCGAGGAGGACCTTGAGCGTCAGGGTGCGGCGCTTGGGGTCGTAGAACCAGACCTGTCCGTCGTGCTGGACGGGGCTCTCCTCACGGGCGAACGAGGAGACGATGTACGTGCCGCCGTCGGCCCACCACATGCCTTCGAGCTTGCGGGCGCGGGTGACCTCACCCTCGGCGAACTGCTTGCGCACGGAGACCGTCCTGGCGTCGCGGTCGGACACGTCGATCCAGTCCACGCCGTAGACCGTGCCGATCCGCGTGGCACGCGACAGGTCGTCGACGAAGCGGCCGCCGGAGTCGAAGCACTTGGTGGCCTGGAGGACGCCCGCGTCGTCGGCGAGCGTGCGCAGCTTGCCTCGGCCGTGCTGGAAGCCCTTGGGCGGGGTCCAGCGGTAGAGCAGGCCGTTGGGGCCCGCCGCGTCCTCGGTGAGGTAGGCGTGGCCGCGCTTGGGGTCGATGACGACGGCCTCGTGGGCGTACCGGCCGAAGGCCTTGACCGGCTTGGGCGCGCGGTTCGCGCGGCTGTCCGCGGGATCGACCTCGAAGACGTAGCCGTGGTCCTTGGTCATGCCGTTGGCGCCGGCCTTGTCCTCGGTCTCCTCGCAGGTCAGCCAGGTGTCCCAAGGGGTGCGTCCGCCCGCGCAGTTGGTGGCGGTGCCGGCGATGCCGACCCACTCGGCGACGTGTCCGTCGCGGCGGACCTCGACGACGGTGCAGCCGCCGGCGGCGGCCGGGTCGTAGACGAGGCCCTCGGCCAGCGGGACCGGGTATTTCGCCTTGGTGCGGGCGCCGCCGATCTCGTGGTTGTTGACGAGCAGCGTGGTACCGCGGGGACCGTCGAAGGTGGCGGTGCCGTCGTGGTTCGACGGCGTCGACTCACCGGACTCCAGCGTCGTCTTTCCGGTGTACGTGATGACGCGGTACGAGAATCCGGCGGGCAGCGCGAGCAGGCCCTTCGGGTCGTCCACGAGCGGGCCGTAGCCGACACCGTGGTGGTGCCCGTCGTGGTCCTCGTGACCTTCGTGGCCCTCGGTGTGCGCGATGTCCTCATGTTCGCCTTCGGCCGCCAGCGCACCGGGAGCGGTGGCGAGCGCGCCGACGGTGCCGGTCAGGGCGATGCCCGCGCCGGTGGCGGCGGAGCGTCTCGTGAAGTCCCTGCGGGTGAGCGACATGGTGTCTCCTGTGACCGGGTGGCGGTGACGGTGGCGGTGGAGCTGGCGCTGTTGGCGTTTCGGCCACACGTTCCCTGCCATGCCTGAACGGGGGCTGAACTCCGTACGACGCAGGCAGAGCGAACACGTTCACGGTCATCGGCGGGCCCGGTGGCCGGGTGGGTGCGGAGAGGCGGTACGCGAAGGGGGCGGGGCGCCCGCGCGCCCCGCCCCCTCACTGCCCCGCCGTCGCTATCCGCCCTGCGCGGACCTCGCCTTGAACGCCGCCTTGCGGGCCTCCTTGGCCACCTTCTTGTCGGGGTGCAGGCGGCCCATCGCCTCCAGCACGTCCGCCGTCGCCGGGTGGTCCACCTTCCACGCCGCCGCGAAGAACCCGCGGTGCTGGGCCGCGAGCCCCTCGACCAGGCCCTGGAGCTCGTCGGAGTTGCCCTCCAGGGCGAGCTGCGCGGCGATCGTGTCGACGGTGAGCCAGAAGATCAGGGACTCCGGCGGCGCGGGTACGTCGCTCGCCCCGTGCTCGGCGAGCCAGACCCGCGCGAGACCGCCCAGCTCCGCGTCGTCGAGCACCTCCCTGAGCGCCGGCTCCGCCTCGCGGCCCACCAGGGACAGCGCCTGCTGGCAGCGCAGCCGCCGCAGCGGCGCCCCGGCGTCCGCGCCGCGCGCCGCGGCCAGCAACTCCCGTGCCGCCGCGAGCTGTTCGCGCTGTGCGAGCCACTGCTCGATCTCGGCCTGCGCGGCGGCCTGCGGGAAGGACGACGTGCCGTCGAGCAGCGTGTCGGCGCCCTTGTCCGCGAGGTCGCCGACGACGGGCGCGTCGAGGCCCGCGTCGATCATGCGCGCGCGAACGCCGTAGAGCCCGAGCGGGGTGAGCCGCACCATGCCGTACCGCGTGACGTCCGAGTCGTCGAAGGTGTCGGGCTCGGAAATCCCGTCGCCTTCCTCGATCTCCGCCATCAGCGCCTCGTCGACCGGCTGGAACTCGACGAGCCCCACCGGGGTGAGCAGCCGGAACTGGTCGTCCAGCTTCAGCATCGCGTCCGACACCTGCTCCAGGACGTCGTCCGTGGGCTCGCCCATGTCGTCGGGCACGATCATCGACGCGGCGAGGGCGGGCAGCGGGACGGGTTCGTCGCCGGCGCCGCCCTCGGTGACGGTCAGGAGATAGAGGTTGCCGAGGACGCCTTCGAGGAACTCGGCCTCCGCCTCGGGGTCCCAGTCGAGCTGCGAGAAGTCGACCTCGCCGGTCTCCTCCAGGACGTCGACGAGGTGGTCCATGTCCTCGATGTCCGGGATGCTCGCGTCGGCGAGCGCGGTGTCCAGGGCGCCGAGCCAGAGGCCGAGGATGTCCTGCGGGCTGCCGGAGGTGACGACGGCGAGGTCCTCGCCCGCGGCGACGGTGCCCTCCTCCTCGTCCACGATCTCCACGAGTCCGGTGTCGACGGCGACCCGCCAGGCCTCGCTCGCGTCCGCGGCCCCGTCGGAGTCCGCGCCGAGCCCGAGTTCGAGCGCCGCGGCGGGCAGCTGTTCCTCGACGAGTTCGCCGCCCGCGCCGACCCGGGTCGCGGGTCCCGCCCAGCGGGCGAGCCGGACCGCGCGGGAGAGCAGCGGGGTGGCGAGGGCGTCCCGCGCGAGCTCCGCTTCGGAGTGCAGCCTCGCCGGCGGCAGGGGGGAGCTGTCTGACATCGCCTTGTTCTCCTCCGGACGTGTTGTGCGACCGCTCAGCCTAGACGGATTTGCCATCATGCCGCCCGGTTCATGTACCCGTCAGAAACCGTACACCGGTGAAACCTTGACAACTCCCCTTGCTCCACAAGACATTTACGCGCGTAGAAGAGTACGGAGCGACCACTCGCTCCACCCTCGTCCCGGCGCCTCACGCACGTCCCCGGAGGGACCCCTTGCCGAGCAAGAACTCGTCGCGCCTCGCCGCGCTGACCGTCGCCGCCGTCTGCTCCACCGTCTCCGCCGTCGTCCTGACCTCGCCCGCACACGCGGACGCGATACGCATCCATGACATCCAGGGCGCGACCCGGACGTCCCCGCTGGCCGGGAAACAGGTCACGGACGTGGCCGGGGTGGTCACGGGCGTCAGAACGTACGGCTCGTCCAAGGGCTTCTGGATCCAGGACACGGCGCCCGACGCCGACCCTGCCACGAGCGAGGGCGTGTTCGTCTTCACCAGCTCGGCCCCGAAGGCCACCGCCGGTGACGCGGTGACGGTCTCGGGCACGGTCTCGGAGTACGTCCCCGGCGGCGCCTCGTCGGGCAACCAGTCCGTCACGGAGATCACCAAGCCGACGGTCACGGTCGTCTCGTCGGGCAACGCGCTCCCGGCCGCCACGGTCATCGACGCGAAGTCGGTCCCCGCCGCGTACGCCCCGGCCGGCGACCCGGCGGCGAACGGCTCGGTCAACGCCCTGCCGCTGCGCCCGTCGAAGTACGCCCTCGACCTCTACGAGTCCCTGGAGGGCATGAACGTACGCGTCGGCTCCTCCCGCGTCGTCACCGCCTCCGACGCGTACGCCGAGCTGTGGGTGACGGTCAAGCCGCACGAGAACCCGACGCGCCGCGGCGGCACCGTCTACGGCTCGTACGGGTCCCAGAACACGGGCCGTCTGCAGATCCAGTCGCTCGGCACGGTCGCCGACTTCCCCGCCGCGAACGTCGGGGACACCCTGGCGGGACGGACCGAAGGGCCCCTGGACTACAACCAGTTCGGCGGTTACACGCTGGTCGCGCGGGAGCTCGGCACCCTGGGCAAGGGGGGCATCGAGCGGGAGACGACGCGGCAGCAGAAGCGCGGCGAGCTGGCCGTGGCCACGTACAACGTCGAGAACCTGGACCCGGGCGACGGCACCTTCGCCGCGCACGCGGCCGCGATCGTCGATCACCTGCAGTCGCCCGACGTCGTGTCCCTGGAGGAGATCCAGGACAACAACGGCGCGAAGGACGACGGCACGGTCGCCGCGGACGTCACGGTGAACAAGCTGATCGACGCGATCGTCGCCGCGGGCGGCCCGAAGTACGACTGGCGCTCCGTCGACCCGGTCAACGACCAGGACGGCGGCGAGCCCGGCGGCAACATCCGCCAGGTGTTCCTCTTCAACCCCGAGCGCGTCTCGTTCACCGACCGCGCGGGCGGCGACTCCACGACGCCGGTGGGCGTGACACGGACGCACGGGCGGGCCGCGCTGACCGCGTCCCCGGGCCGGATCGCCCCGGCCGACGAGGCGTGGAAGAACAGCCGCAAGCCGCTCGCGGGCGAGTTCGTCTTCCGCGGGAAGACCGTGTTCGTGATCGCCAACCACTTCGCGTCCAAGGGCGGCGACCAGGGCCTGACGGCCCAGTACCAGCCGCCGGCGCGCAGCTCGGAGACCCAGCGCCACGCGCAGGCGAACGCGGTGAACGGCTTCGTGAAGGAGATCCTCAAGGCGCAGAAGAACGCCGACGTCGTCACGCTCGGCGACATCAACGACTTCGAGTTCTCCGGCACGGCGCAGCGCCTGGAGGACGGCGGCGCCCTGTGGTCGGCGATCAAGTCCCTGCCGAGGAGCGAGCGTTACACGTACGACTACCAGGGCAACAGCCAGGTCCTCGACCAGATCCTGATCAGCCCGTCGATCCGGCACGACGACTTCGCGTACGACAGCGTGCACATCAACAGCGAGTTCAACGACCAGATCAGCGACCATGACCCGCAGGTGCTGCGGTTCCGTCCGTAGCACCTGCGGGTCTGTGCGTAGCCCTTGCGGTTCCGTACGCAGCACCTGCGGGCCGTCCGGCGGGCGGGGTCGGTCAGGCGAAGACCCCGTCCAGCCAGGCGCGCCAGGCCGCCTCGTCCTGCGCGGCGTCGGCGTCCGGCGCGAAGTCGTGGACGACGATGCCGACGGGCGCGCCCCAGCGGCCACGGCCGAAGACGCGGTACAGGGCGTCGTCGGTGCGCAGGCCGATGAAGTACGGATTGCGGTAGTCGAGTACGGCTTCCAGGGTCTCGCCGCCGGGGCCCTGGACCCGCAGCTCGGTGCCCTCGACGGCGTCGTCGGGCAGGCCGAGGGCGCGGCCGACGGCGGCGAGGGCCTCGGGGTTCGCCGAAGCGGCGGGACCGTCGAACATGGAGAAGGCGACGGGGCGGCCCGCGAAGTGCGTCAGGTACTGGCGCAGCGTGTGCAGGTAGAAGTCGGTGTGCTTGTCGGCGCCGTCGTAGTAGTCGTCCCAGTTGTCGGTGAAGATTCCGCTGTGGACGTAGCGGACCCAGGCGCGGCGGCCGCCGTCGCGGGCCTCGATGACGTGGTCCAGCTGGTTGAGGGTCTGGAACGGGGGCAGCGCGTCCGGGTTGTCCGAGCGGGCGGTGAGCCGGTGCTCGGGGTCCCAGGCGGTGATCGTGGCGCCGTGCGGGCCCCGGCCGCCCTCCTTCGGCTCGTACTCCATCGGCCACAGCCAGCCGCCGGTGCCCGAGGTGAGCGCCTCCCAGACCTGCTCGGGGGTGGCGTCGACCTCGAACTCGCGGGCGATCTCGAATTCCCTGGGTTCGTTCGTCATGGCGGTAACTCCTTGGTGCGGTCGGTCTCAGTGCGGTCGGTCTTCGAGGGGCGGTCGGGGCTGCGGGTCCTTCACCGTGGGATGCACGGCGATCACCACGCGGTGGTCGCGGCCGCCCTCCGCGGATCCGTCGTGGTATTTGCGGACGAGCGCGCCGACCCCTTGGGTCAGCTCCTCGATGAACGCGGCCCGGTCCGCGGCGGACGCGAACCTCACCTCGCCGTCGAGCGCATAGGTGGCCAGGCGCTTCTTCGCCTTGGCGGCCCCGGTCAGCAGCGCTCCCACGTCCTGTACGAGCCGTGCGGCGACGGCGAGCAGCCAGCGGGCGGAGAGCTGGTCGCGGGCCCGGTCCGGGTCGGGCTGCACGGCGCCGAGCGCGACCGGTGAGATCACGTACGAGGCGGCCGTGGCCCGCATCAGGCGCTCGGTGACATTGCCCTTGCGCCGCTCCCCCGCCAGCTCGACCAGGCCGTGCTTCTCCAGCGCCTTGAGGTGGTAGTTCACCTTCTGGCGCGGCAGGCCGACCTTGGGGGCGAGCATCGCGGCGGATGCGGGTCCTGCGGCCAGCTCCGCGAGCAGCCGGGCCCTGATCGGGTCGAGGGAGACCGCGGCTGCCGCCGGGTCCTCGATCACGGTGACGTCCAACATGACTCCATCGTCCCACCGACAACTTTTTTTGTCCAGGCGGCTCGATTGTTCGGTGCGTCACGGAGCGACCGACCCGGCGACCTGCCACTGGACGACCTATCGCCGGGCGCCCTCCACCGGGTGATCCACCCAGAGTTGAGGCCAAGGATCCGCGCGGGTCGGTCACGGTGACACCACGACGCGCCGCGTGGCGCCACGAGGCACCACATGGCACCACATGGCACCACCAGAGACGTCAGAGCGGCCGAGACGCCACATGGCACCGCATTGACGCAGCCCAATCTCGGCACGTTTCCGCAGGTCAGAAAGGCCACCTCACCCCCGACCCGCATTCAATCCCCCCATGCGCTTGCGCATGGCACCACCATGGTGCCACTATGACGTCATGGACCTCACGCCGTATGTCGACAACCTCCGCCGCGAACTCGCGGTGGCCGCCGAAGCCGGCGGCGAAGAAGCCCGCGAGCTGGCCGAGCGGCTCACCGCTCCCCTGGAGTCGGCGACCCGCCTGACGATGCTCAACGTGCTCTCCGCCGCGATGGGCGAGATCACCCGCGAACTCGCCCCGGGCTCGGTCGACGTACGACTGCGCGGACTCGACCCCGACTTCGTGGTGACACGGCCGGCGGGCGACGAGGCGTACGAGGACAGGAGCGGGCCGGCCGAGCCGCTCAAGGCGCCGGCCCCGGCCCCGGCCGACGGAGACGACGGCGGCACCGCCCGCGTCAACCTGCGCCTGCCCGCCCACCTCAAGGCGCGCGCAGAGGACGCCGCGAGCCGCGAGGGCCTTTCGGTCAACGCGTGGCTGGTACGAGCCGTGTCGGCCGCGGTCGACGGCGGCACCCCGTCACGTGCGCCGGGAAGCCCCCAGGCCACCCGCACCACCCGCAGCGTCGGACAGAGCTTCACGGGCTGGGTGCGCTAGCCGCGCACCCAGCCCGCCCGAATTCACCCGGAATTTCACCCTGAGACCCAAGAGGACGGGACAGCCATGCCTTCTTTCGACACTCCCCAGCCGATCTCGGTCACCGCAAACGTGGCCGCCGGTTCCATCCAGTTCTCCGCGAGCGACCGCCTCGACACGGTCGTCGAGCTGCGGCCCCGCGACCCGAAGAAGGACAAGGACGTGCGGGTCGCCGAGCAGACCGAGGTCACGTACGCGAACGGCGTGCTGACCATCCGGACGCCCAAGGGGCGCTACCTCGTCGGTCCCACCGGCAGCGTCGACGTGACGGTCGAACTGCCCACCGGCTCCCACATCGACACGACCGGCTCCTGGACCCAGGTGCTCGGCGAGGGCCGGCTCGGCGAGGTCCGCGTGAAGACGTCGTCGGGTGACGTCCGCCTGGACGTGACGGGCCCGCTCCAGCTGACCGCGTCGCACGGCTCGATCACTGTGGACCACGTCGAGGGCCTGGCCGAGATCACCACCAGCTCCGGCAGCCTGCGCGTCGGTGTCGTGGACGGCCCGGCCGTCCTGAAGAACTCGCACGGCTCCACGACCGTCGGCACCGCGATCGGCGATCTGCGGGTGAGCGGCGCCAACGGCGACATCGACATCCGGCGCGCCGAGAGCTCGGTCACCGCGACCACCGCCCACGGCACCCTGCGCGTGGGCGACGTGGCCCGCGGCACCGTCCAGCTGGAGACCTCCTACGGCGCCATCGACGTCGGCATCCGCGAGGGCACGGCCGCCTGGCTCGACGCCGGCTCGGGCAACGGGCAGGTGCGCAACACGCTCACCGCGTCCGACAGCCCGGAGAAGAGCGAGGAAACCGTCGAGGTCCGCGCCCGGACCAAGTTCGGCAACATCGACATCCGCCGCGCCCGGGCCTGACCCGCCCGAAGCCCCTTACGCCACACACCACTTCACCGCTCACCACTTCGCCGCTCACCACGCCTTCGAATGGAGGGCCCCATGCCTTCGTCTGTCATGCCCACGCCCAAGCTGGGCATCGACCAGCAGCCGCCCGCCGCCGTCTCCGCCGTCGACCTGCGCAAGTCGTACGGCGACAAGACCGTCCTCGACGGCATCGACCTGCACATCCCGACCGGCTCGGTGTTCGCCCTGCTCGGGCCGAACGGCGCCGGCAAGACCACCGCCGTCAAGATCCTGTCCACGCTCATCTCGGCCGACGGCGGCCAGGCCCAGGTCGCGGGCCACGACGTCGCCACTGCGCCCGACGGCGTACGCGCCGCGATCGGCGTCACCGGCCAGTTCTCCGCCGTCGACGGGCTGATCACCGGCGAGGAGAACATGCTCCTCATGGCGGACCTGCACCACCTGCCCAAGCGCGAGGGGCGGCGCGTCGCCGCCGACCTCCTGGAGCGCTTCGACCTGAGCGAGGCGGCGAAGAAGCCCGCCTCCACCTACTCCGGCGGCATGAAGCGCCGCCTCGACATCGCCATGACGCTCGTCGGCAGCCCGCGGATCATCTTCCTCGACGAGCCGACCACCGGCCTCGACCCGCGCGCCCGGCACAACATGTGGGGCATCATCCGCGAGTTGGTCTCCGACGGAGTCACCGTCTTCCTCACCACGCAGTACCTGGACGAGGCCGACGAACTCGCCGACCGCATCGCCGTGCTCAACGACGGCAAGATCGCCGCCGAAGGCACCGCCGAGGAGCTCAAGCGGCTCATCCCCGGCGGCCACATCCGGCTCCGTTTCACCGACCCGGGCGCCTACCGGTCCGCCGCCGTCTCGCTGCGCGAGGCACACGGGGACGACGAGGCCCTCACGCTGCAACTCCCCAGCGACGGCAGCCAGCGCGAGCTGCGCTCCATCCTCGACTGGCTCGACTCGCTGGGCATCGAGGCGGACGAGCTGACGGTGCACACCCCCGACCTCGACGACGTGTTCTTCGCCCTGACCGGCGGCGCCGGCGTCCCCAACCTGCCGACCCAGCCCAAGGAGGCTGACCGATGAGCTCCCTGTCCCTCGCCGTGCGCGACTCGTCCACGATGCTGCGCCGCAACCTCCTGCACGCGCGGCGCTACCCCTCCATGACGCTGAATCTGCTGCTCACGCCCGTCGTCCTGCTGCTGCTCTTCGTCTACATCTTCGGCGACGTGATGAGCGCGGGCATCGGCGGCGGTCACGCGGACCGCTCCGCGTACATCGCGTATCTCGTCCCGGGCATCCTGATGCTGACCATCGGCGGCACCACGATCGGCAGTGCGGTGTCCGTCTCCATGGACATGACCGAGGGCATCATCGCCCGCTTCCGCACGATGGCGATCCACCGCGGGTCGGTGCTCATCGGGCATGTCATCGGCAGCGTCCTGCAGTGCGTGATGAGCGTCGTGCTCGTCGGGGCCGTCGCCGTGGCGATCGGCTTCCGCTCCACAGACGCGACCGCCCTGGAGTGGATCCTGGCGCTCGGACTGCTGGCCCTCGTCTCCCTGGCGCTCACCTGGATCGCGGTCGGGATGGGCCTGTCCAGCCCGAACGCCGAGGCGGCCAGCAACAACGCCATGCCGCTGATGGTCCTGCCACTCCTGTCCAGCGCCTTCGTGCCGGTCGACGCGATGCCGGGCTGGTTCCAGCCGATCGCCGAGTACCAGCCGTTCACCCCGGCCATCGAGACCCTGCGCGGACTGCTGCTCGGCACCGAGATCGGCAACAACGGGTGGCTGGCCGTGGGCTGGTGCGTGGGTCTCGCCGTACTGGGCTACGCCTGGTCGCGCTCGCTCTACAACGGCACCCCGAAGAACTGAGAGCCGAACACCGAGCAGGAAGCACGGAGCACTGAGCACTGAGCACTGAGCACTGAGCACGGGAACGTACAAGGGCGGGGCGCTCACTCACCGGCAGGGAGTGAGCGCCCCGCCCTACTGCTGTCCGCCCAGGCGCGCGGCGCCACGTTCCGCCTCGGCGAGGATCGCGTACCGGTCGGCCACGATCGCCTCCGCGTCGGACACCGCCCGTTCGGCGGCGAGGCGGCGCCCCGCGTGCGAGTGCGGGTCCGGTGCGGGGTGACTGCGGCGCCACCACACGTCACATGCGGCGTAGACGCCACTCGCGCAGATCAGCAGGGGAACGGCGAGGGCCAGGACGATGTCACGCACCACGGAAGGATCCTTATACGTTTTATATGTCTACGCATACGTGCGACTTCTCCCTGATATCTCGGAATCCGGGCGCACTTCCTGAAGGTCGCCCCCGGCCAATCTCCCGTCGGAACTCGGCCACGCACCCTCAACCGTTCAGCAAGCCTTGCCGTTACCTCGTAGAAGAATTAAGTGGAGCTGCACGGTGGGGGCGCCGAGACTGCACCTATGAGCCTCGCGAACTTCCCCCAACCGCCCTTCGGCCGCGCCCTGTGCGCCATGGTCACGCCGTTCGCCGACGACGGCACCCTGGACCTGGACGGCGCACAGCGCCTGGCGTCCCACCTGGTGGCCGAGGGCTGCGACGGTCTGGTCCTGTCCGGCACCACCGGCGAGTCACCGACGACGTCGGACGGCGAGAAGGCCGCGCTCGTGCGGGCCGTGAAGGACGCCGTCGGGGAGCGGGTCCCCGTCGTCGCGGGCGTCGGCACGGCGGACACCCGGCACACCGTGCAGCTGGCGGCCGGGGCCGAAAAGGCGGGCGCGGACGGCGTGTTGGTCGTCAGCCCGTACTACAGCCGCCCGCCGCAGGACGCTCTGGAGGCACACTTCCGTGAGATCGCGGACGCGTCCGGACTGCCGGTGATGCTGTACGACATCCCGGGCCGCACCGGCACGCGCATCGAGCCGGACACCCTGATCCGGCTCGCGTCCCACCCCCGGATCGTGGCCGTCAAGGACTGCGCGTACGACATGCTCGGTACGCAGAAGGTGCTCGGCGCGACCGGTCTCGCGTACTACGCGGGCTGCGAGGAGTTCGCGCTTCCGCTGTACGCGGTGGGCGGGGCGGGCTTCGTGTCGACGGTCGCGAACGTGGCGCCGCGCGCGCTGCGGGCGGTCCTTGACGCCTTCGACGCGGGTGACACCGGGGAGGCGGCCCGGCGCCAGCAACTCGCGGCGCCGCTCGTGGAGTTGATGATGGCGTCCGGCCTGCCGGGCACGGTCACCGCGAAGGCGCTGCTCGGCGCGCTCGGCCTACCGGGCGGCCCGGTCCGCGCACCGCTGCGGCCCGCCGGCCACGAGGTGACCGACGGACTGCTGTCCGCGTACGAGAGCTGCGTCAACGCATAGTGCTGTGCCTTCCCGGGGGACAGCCCCCGGGCCCCCGGCCGCACAGGCGCGTCCTCCGTGCCCGTCGGCCACTGCCACCGGGCGTCGGGTAGCAGGTCTCTTCGGGTTGTCCTCGCCGACCGAACGAGGGGACACCCAGCGTGGCTCCATGTGCCGAAAATCGGAAAGGCACATTCTCAACGCTGTCGCGTATTCGTGTTGCGCGCCCATGCAGGTCGTAAGCCTGGAGCCCGTCGATCCGAAAGCAGGAATGCCGCCTTGACCGCACTCCGAGTTCTTGCCGGTGCCGCCGCGATTGCCACGGTTACTACCGCCTTCACCGCCTTCACCTCTGTCCCCGCAGCCGCCCACACCCCTGAGCGTGTGCAGTGCACGAAGAGTGCTCTTACTGCCGCCATCACCAAAGCCAACGCCCAAGGTTTTGGCGAACTCAGTCTCGCCAAGGGCTGCGTCTACGACTTCACAGCACCCTTCTCGGGTGATGACGCGACACCTCCCATCACGGTGCCCGTCACCGTCGACGGAAACGGCGCCACTCTCCGGCGCGGTACTACCTCGAACCTCTTCCGCCTTCTCGACGTCGCAACCGGTGGAAGGGTGACGCTCAGCAATCTCAAAATCGAGAATGGCAACGTGACCGGCGACGGCGGGGGCCTCCTCGTCCAAAACGGGGGGACACTGAACGCGACGAATCTCCTCGTCAAGGGGAACACCGCCAGTAACAACGGCGGCGGCATCGAGAACATGGGAACCCTGAGGCTCATTCGGTCCAGGGTTACCGACAACGATGCCGCACGCTCCGGTGGGGGGATTTCCAGCGAAGGCGCCGCCTCCGTCATTTCCACCTCGGTTGACGGCAACTCGGCCAGCAGATTCTTTGGTGGCGGCGTGTTCAACGACAACATGATCACCATCACCCACAGCTCCATCACCGGCAACAGGGTTACGGAAGGCGACGGCGGCGGCCTTTGGAACAACTTCCAGATGACCGTCAACGACAGCAAGATCGCCGACAACAACGCCAGCGACCACGGAGGCGGCGTCACCAACGCACAGCTCGGAAGAGCCACCTTCAACTCGAGCACCATCACGAAGAACACCGCCGGTCTGCAGGCCGGCGGTATCTACAACGTCGACGCCGGCACCTACCTCGTCCTCAACCTCAGCTCCGTCACCCAGAACAAAGCGGGCAGTGCCCCCGGAGGCGTGTTCAACGACATCGGAGACGTCGTGGTGAACAAGCACTCCCCCATCACGGGAAACCTTCCTACCAACTGCGTCGGCAGCCCGTCTCCCGTGGCCGGTTGCACCGGCTGACCTGCCCACGTCCCGCAGCCGGCTCCCGGCCGGCATGCCGCAGCGGCACCAGCGGGTCCACGAGCACCGCTCACGCACGAGCGCCCTCCCGGGCCGTCCTGGGCCATGGAAGGGCGCTCGTTGGTGACCGACGTCGACAACTGCCGACAGCTCAGCAGCAGGTCAGAGTGCTCAGCAGCAGGTCAGAAGTATTGATCGATCAGGCGGCCGCAAGTTGCGGCCGCCTGTGATCAGTTGTGGCTGTGCAGAACCTCGTTCAGGCCGCCCCACACCGCGTTGTTCGGGCGGGCCTCGACGGCGCCGGTGACCGAGTTGCGGCGGAAAAGGATGTTCGAGGCGCCGGACAGGTCGCGGGCCTTGACGATCTCACCGTCGGGCATCGTGACGCGCGTACCGGCCGTGACGTACAGACCGGCCTCGACGACGCACTCGTCGCCCAGCGCGATGCCGACGCCCGCCTCGGCGCCGACGAGGCAGCGCTCGCCGATCGTGATGCGGACGTTGCCGCCGCCGGAGAGCGTGCCCATGGTGGAGGCGCCGCCGCCGATGTCGGAGCCGTTGCCGACGACGACGCCGGCGGAGATGCGGCCCTCGACCATCGACGTGCCGAGGGTGCCGGCGTTGAAGTTGACGAAGCCCTCGTGCATGACGGTGGTGCCCTCGGCGAGGTGCGCGCCGAGCCGTACGCGGTCGGCGTCGGCGATGCGGACGCCCTTCGGCGCGACGTAGTCCGTCATGCGGGGGAACTTGTCGATGGACGTCACGGCGAGGTGCAGGCCCTCGGCGCGGGCGTTGAGACGCACCTTCTCCACGTCGTCGACGGCGACCGGGCCGAGCGAGGTCCAGGCGACGTTGGCGAGGAGGCCGAAGACGCCGTCCAGGTTCTGCCCGTGCGGCTTGACCAGTCGGTGCGAGAGCAGGTGAAGGCGCAGGTACGCGTCGTGCGCGTCGAGCGGCTTGTCGTCGAGCGAGGCGATGACCGTGCGCACGGCGACGGTCTCCACACCGCGGCGGGCGTCGGTGCCGATGGCCTTCGCGGCGCCCTCGCCGAGCAGTTCGGCGGCGCGCTCGGCGGAGAGCCGCTCGGTGCCGGCCGGGCCCGGCTCGTCCTGGAGGGACGGGGCGGGGAACCAGGTGTCGAGGACGGTGCCGTCCGCGGTGAGCGTGGCGAGGCCTGCGGCGACGGCTCCGGTGGTGCGCTGAGCGGTGGTGCTGGCGGGAGAGTCAGACATGGGTGAAACCTAACCGGAGGTGCGCCGCGGGGGCGAACCGGTGCGCCCGGTGTCTCAGGTACCGGGCGCGCCGCGCGGCCCCGACCGGTCGGCCGCGGGTCGGCCTGGGGTCTGTCCGGCGGATCAGGTCGCGCACGGTGGCCTCGACCGGTCGGCGCAGGCCGGCGACGGCTGGTGCCGACGACAACGCCGCAGGTCGGCGTGCCAGGCCCGGGGAGCCCGGCACGGTCCGATCGAGAGGCCTCAGCCGCCGGGGGCTCCGTCGATGACCCGCGCGAGCATGTCGCGCGCGTACTCCTCCTCGTAGACGGCGTCCGTGAGCAGCACCTGGAGGCAGATTCCGTCCATCAGGGCGACCAGCGCGCGGGCGGTGACGGGGTCGGTGCGGCGGGCGAGCCCTTCGGCGATGCCCTCGCCCCACTCTGCGGCGACGAACCGCAGCGCGGGCTTGCGCAGGGCGGCGAGATACAGCTCGTACTCGAGCTCGACGCCGGTGCGTTCACCGGCGAGCCACTCGCCGAGGACCGCAGCGAGCCCGGCGGCGAGCCGGGAGCGCGGCGCCTCGAAGACGGCACTGCCGGCCAGGGCCTTCGCGAAGCCCTCGTTGGCCTGGCGCAGCGCGGCGACCAGCAGTTCGTCGAGGGTCTTGAAGTGGTACGTCGTCGAGCCGAGCGGCACGTCGGCCTCGGCGGCGACGCTGCGGTGACTGAGTCCGCCGATGCCCTTCTCGCCCACCACCCGGATCGCGGCGTCGATGATGCGCTGCCGCCGCTCGGGGTCGTAGCGCCGGGCCATCAGTGGGCGCCGCCCATGTTGAGCAGCACCACGCCGCCGATGACCAGGGCGATGCCCGCGAGCCGCGCCGCGGTCATCGCCTCGCCGAGGAAGAGCATGCCTATCCCGGCGATGACGGCCGTGCCGACGCCGGCCCAGATCGCGTACGCGGTCCCGACCTGCACGGTCTTCAGCGTCTGGGCGAGCAGCGCGAAGGCGATCAGATAGCCGGAGACGGTGATCAGGGAGGGCCAGAGCCTGCTGAATCCCTCGCTGTACTTCATGGCGGTGGTGGCGGCCACTTCCGCCGCGATGGCGCCGGAGAGCAGTACGTATCCCATGTGTACGAGTGTACGCATCGTTGCGTACAACCGTACACACCGCGGTGCGGCTCGTCGGGCTATCGTGTCGCGATCACTGTGGGGGGCCACAGGGACGAACTACTCCCGGGAGTGCGGCGAGATGACGGACATGTGGGGACAGGGGCCAGGTCAGGGGCCGGGGCAGGGATGGGGGCCGGGTCCTGTGCCCGGATACGGACCGGGACACGGACCGGGCGGTTACGGCGGCTGGGGTGCGTGGCCGCCGCCCCCGCCCCAGCCGGGCGTCATCCCGCTCGCCCCGCTCGGCGCCGACCGGATACTCGGCGGCGCGTTCACCACGATGCGCCGCTACGCGAAGCCGCTGTTCGGCACGGTCCTCATCGTGTACGCGGTGCTCGCCGTCCTCATGGCGGGCGCGCTGGCGCTCGGTTACGCGGCCGTCTCGGACGACGTACGGGCGCTCCTGGACCGGGACACCGAGTTCGCCTGGAGCCACGCGCGGCCGGTGTTCGTCGCGTTCGGCGTGGTGTGGGCCGTCGGCATGCTGGCGCTCACGGTCAGCTCGGCGTTCATCCAGTCCGCGTGCACGGTGGTGCTGCGCGAGGCGGTGCTCGGCCGTCCCGCGCGGTTCGGGGCGGTGTGGCGGCGCGCCTGGTCGCGCACGCCTTCCGTGCTCGGCGTGGGCCTGCTGATGGGCCTGATCGCGCTGATCCCGGCGGGCCTGGCCGTGGCGTTCATGGTGTCGGTCTTCGTCATGCTGCTCACACAGTCGGTCGCGCCGGTGGGCCTGCTGTTCCTGCTCATGGCGGTGACGGTGCCGCTCGTGGTCTGGGTATACGTCCTGTTCCTGTTCGGCCCCGCGGCCGCCACGCTCGAGGAGGCGGGGCCGATCCAGGCGCTGCGCCGTTCGGCGCGCCTGGTGCGGGGCGCCTGGTGGCGCACGTTCGGCATCTCCCTGCTGGCCGGCGTGATCATGGCGGGCGTGTCGCTCGCGGTGCGTGTACCGCTCCAGATCGCGATGCCCGACACGACTCCGCAGGCGTACGAGCCGGGGCAGACCGCCTCCGACGTGTTCGAGGCGATGCTGCCGAAGCTGGGCGTGGTCATGGCCCTGTCCATGATCGGCAATCTGCTGGTGCAGCTGGTCAGTTCGGTGTTCCTGCCGCTGGTCACCGCGCTGCTCTACATCGACCAGCGCATCCGCAGGGAGGGCCTCGCCCACTCACTGGAGCTCGCGGCCCGGTCCGACGCCTAGGCCTTAGGGTCTGCGCCTCAGTCGAGGAGCGTCTTCTTCGGCCGCAGTACGCAGAACTCGTTGCCCTCGGGGTCGGCGAGGACGACCCACGTGACGTCCTCGCCCTGCCCGACGTCCACGCGCCGCGCCCCGAGGCCGACGATGCGCTCGACCTCGGCGTCCCGGTCATCCGGGCTGAGGTCGATGTGCAGGCGGTTGTGGACGGTCTTGGCGTCGTCCACCGGCACGAAGCAGAACCCCGGCAGCGTGGTCGCGTCGGCGCCGATGACGATCTCGTCCTCGGCCTCGAACAGCACCTTCCAGTCGAGGACTTGACACCAGAAGCGGGCCTGCGCGGGCAGATCGTGGGCGTTCACGACGACTTGGTACAGCGAAGAAGCCATGACGCCCAGTCTGCCGCGCGGGCCCGCGCCACGCGCGTCGTACCGGCGGATCAGCCGGTGACGTCGAACCAGGCGGCCCTGGACTTCTTCCACTCCGGGTGCGTGAGGTCCTTGGCCTCGGTGCCGTCGCCGTAGAGGTCGGCGGAGCCGTTGTCGGTCAGGAGCTGCGCGCGGGCGCCGGACTGCGTCAGGTCGGGGACGCTCACCACGGCCTCCCAGCCGCCCGGGTCACTCGTCGGCAGGTCCATCCGCTTGACCGGCGCGTGTCCCGCCACGCCGTCCCACCGGTACAGGGCGTATGGGTCGGAGTTGTCGTCGGCGGCCCAGCTGCCGGCCACGATCAGGTACTGGTTCGCGGCGTTCTTGCGGATGTCGCGCACCGAAAGGCCGCCGAGGTCCAGCTCGACGGGCGTCCCGAACACGGGCTTCGTGCCGCTCGCCACGACCTTGTCGAAGTTGGTGACGGGCACGAGCAGCGCCTTGCCCCCGTCCTTCGGCGGCACGAGCGGCGCGCGGAACCCGATGTATGCGGTGCTGGTGGACCCGGGCGCGAATTCGAGGCCCTCGACGTTGAACCCGTCGATCTGCTTGGGCACCTGCCCGTCCTCGGCCCCGGCGGCGAACCCGTAGCGGTCCCCGTTCGCCTCGTCCCAGGCGACCAGGTCGTCCCGCAGCTTCTTGTACGCCTTGCCGTACGACAGCTGCGTCGCGGCCCCGCTGCCGCTCACGGTGGTCGTGAAGACCGTGTTCCGGGGGGACTTGTACTCGCCGTCCTTGTTGTTGCCGAGGGACCCGGTCCAGTAGATCGTGTCGCCGACGCGCGTGGCGCCCTCGATGTCGACCTCCTTGTCCACCCCGAGCTGTGAGCTGAAGTCCCAGGTCCTGACGGGCGCGCCGGAGACCGAACCACTGTAGAGGCGCAGGACGTTGGACTCGTCGTCGGCGACCAGGACGTAGCCGCCGCCCGCGTCGACGGCGGCGGACGCGTCGCTGGAACCCGTGAAGTAGCGGGTGTCGGGGCCCTGTTGCACGGCGGCCGAGGCGGCGTAGTGGAGCGTCTTGGTGGCGGTCTTGCCGTCGACGCCGGTCACCTTGAGGGTGAGGTCGGTGTAGCCGCGGCCCTGGGCGGCGACGGACACCTGCCGGGTGGCGCCCTCCCCGGTGACGGTGACGTTCCCGGTGCCGGCGACGGACGACTTGGTGCTCGCGGACGCGGCCACGGTCAGCGCCGACGCGTCGGCACCGCTCTGGCCGACGGTGACGGTCACGACCGGGTCGCCCGTGGCGTCGACCGCCCCGGAGAGGTACCCGGCGGAGAGTGCGATCGTCGGCGTCCCGTAACTCGCGGCGCCCGCCGGGCTGTTGAGACCCGCGAGGGCCAGCGTGAGCACTCCGCCCGCGACGGCGGCGGCTCTGCGGCGGGACGGGGAAAGGACGTGCTGCATGGGGGCCTCTCGTCGGGGCGGGTGTCGACGAGAACCTTCGGCCATGTGCGCCAACTACAGGCGTACGCCGTGCGGCCCGGGGGCGAACAGCAGACAGCACGGCCCCCCGTGCCGGGAGCACAGGGGGCCGTACAGGTGTGGCGGACCGGGGGACCGATCAGACGTTGAAGCCGAGCGCGCGCAGCTGCTCGCGGCCCTCGTCCGTGATCTTGTCCGGGCCCCACGGCGGCATCCAGACCCAGTTGATCCGGAGCTCGTTCACGATGCCGTCGGTGGCCGACTTCGCCTGGTCCTCGATGACGTCGGTCAGCGGACAGGCCGCGGACGTGAGCGTCATGTCGATCGTGGCGATGTTGGCGTCGTCGATGTGGATGCCGTAGATCAGGCCCAGGTTGACGACGTCGATGCCCAGCTCGGGGTCGACGACGTCGTAGAGCGCCTCACGGACCTCTTCCTCGGACGCGGGCTTGGTGGTCACTGTCTCGCTCATGCCGTCTTCCTCTCCGCGCCGTCCAGCGCCTGGGCCGTCGCGTCCTTCCACGCCATCCAGCTCAGGAGGGCGCACTTCACGCGGGCGGGGTACTTGGAGACACCGGCGAACGCGACCGCGTCCTCCAGCACCTCCTCCATCGCGTCGTCGGGCTCGATCCTGCCCCGCGACTGCATCAGCTCCAGGAAGGTCTCCTGGATCTTCTGCGCCTGGGCCAGGTCCTTGCCGACGAGCAGCTCGTTCAGAACAGAGGCCGAGGCCTGGCTGATCGAGCAGCCCTGGCCCTCGTACGAGACGTCACTGATCGTCGAGCCGTCGTACTTCACGCGCAGCGTGATCTCGTCGCCGCACGTCGGATTGACGTGGTGCACCTCGGCATCGCCATCGCGCAGACCGCGCCCGTGCGGGTGCTTGTAGTGGTCCAGGATGACGTCCTGGTACATCGAATCCAGCTTCACGTTCCCAGCCAGCCCCTCAGCCGAAGAAGTTCCGTACGTGCTCCAGGCCGTCGATCAGCGCATCGATCTCGCCTGGCGTTGTGTACAGATAGAACGACGCTCGCGTGGTCGCAGGAATTCCGTAGCGCAGGCAGACGGGGCGGGCGCAGTGGTGGCCGACCCGGACCGCGATGCCCTGCTCGTCGAGGACCTGGCCCACGTCGTGCGGGTGGATGTCACCGAGCGTGAACGAGATCGCGGCGCCGCGGTCCTCGGCCGTGGTGGGGCCGATGATCCGCAGGTCCGGGACCTCCAGAAGCCGCTTCACCGCGTACTCGGTGATCGCGTGCTCATGCTGGGCGATCTTGTCCATGCCGATCGAGTTCAGGTAGTCCACGGCCGCGCCGAGGCCGACGGCCTGGGCGATCGGGGGCGTACCCGCCTCGAACTTGTGCGGCGCCGGCGCGTACGTCGACGAGTGCATGGAGACCGTCTCGATCATCTCGCCGCCGCCCAGGAAGGGCGGCAGGTCCTCGAGGAGCTCCTGGCGTCCCCACAGGACGCCGATGCCCGTCGGGCCGCACATCTTGTGGCCGGTGAAGGCCACGAAGTCGGCCTGGAGCGCCTGCACGTCGAGCACCATGTGCGGGGCGGCCTGGGACGCGTCGATGAGGACGAGCGCGCCGACCTCCTGGGCGCGGCGCACGATGGCCTCGACCGGGTTGAGCGTGCCCAGGATGTTCGAGACGAGGACGAACGAGACGATCTTCGTCTTCTCGGTGATGACCTCGTCGATGTTGGAGAGGTCGAGGCGGCCGTCGTCGGTCAGCCCGAACCACCGCAGCTTCGCGCCGGTGCGCTGCGAGAGCAGCTGCCACGGCACGATGTTGGAGTGGTGCTCCATCTCCGTGATGACGATCTCGGTCTCGTGGTCCACGCGGTAGGGCTCGTCGGCCCAGCCCAGCATGTTCGCCACGAGGTTGAGCGACTCGGAGGCGTTCTTGGTGAAGATGACCTCGTCGCGGCTCGGCGCGTTGATGAAGGCCGCGACCTTGTCACGCGCACCTTCGTACAGCGCCGTGGCCTCCTCGGCGAGCACGTGCACGCCCCGGTGGACGTTGGCGTTGTGCTGTTCGTAGTACTCACTGAGCGTGTCGATGACCTGGCGCGGCGTCTGCGAGGTCGCCGCGTTGTCCAGGTACACGAGCTTCTTGCCGTCGTGAAGTACCCGGTCGAGGATCGGGAAGTCCTTGCGGATCGCCTCGGTGTCGAGGAGGCCCGGCAGCTGTGTCACGCGGATGCGCCGCCCTTCGTGTATGCCTCGTAGCCCTCGGCCTCGAGCTTGTCGGCGAGCTCGGGGCCGCCGGACTCGACGATCCTGCCCTGCGAGAAGACATGGACGAAGTCCGGCTTGATGTAGCGCAGGATGCGCGTGTAGTGCGTGATCAGCAGGGTGCCGACCTCACCGGTCTCGCGGACGCGGTTGACGCCCTCGGAGACCTGGCGCAGCGCGTCGACGTCGAGACCGGAGTCGGTCTCGTCGAGGATCGCGATCTTCGGCTTGAGGAGCTCCATCTGGAGGATCTCGTGGCGCTTCTTCTCACCGCCGGAGAAGCCCTCGTTCACGTTGCGCTCGGCGAAGGCAGGGTCCATCTGGAGCTGCTCCATCGCGGTCTTGACCTCCTTGACCCACGTGCGCAGCTTGGGGGCCTCGCCGCGGATCGCGGTGGCCGAGGTGCGCAGGAAGTTGGAGACCGAGACGCCGGGGACCTCGACCGGGTACTGCATGGCGAGGAACATGCCGGCGCGGGCGCGCTCGTCGACGGACATCTCGAGGACGTCCTCGCCGTCGAGGGTGACGGTGCCCTGGGTGATCGTGTACTTGGGGTGACCTGCGATGGAGTAGGCGAGGGTCGACTTGCCGGAGCCGTTCGGGCCCATGATGGCGTGCGTCTCGCCCTGCTTCACGGTCAGGTCGACGCCCTTGAGGATCTCCTTGGTGGAGTTGTCGGCCTCGACGGTGACGTGCAGGTCCTTGATTTCAAGCGTTGCCATGGGTGCCTCAGGACTCCTGGGAGAGGGAGACGAGCACGTCGTCCCCTTCGATCTGTACGGGGTAAACGGGGACGGGGCGCGTCGCGGGAAGGCCGGACGGCTTACCGGTGCGGAGGTCGAACGCGGAGCCGTGCAGCCAGCACTCGATCTGGCAGTCCTCCACCTCGCCCTCGGAGAGCGACACGTTCGCGTGCGAGCAGATGTCGTTGATCGCGAACACCTCGCCCTCGGTGTAGACGACCGAGACCGGCGTGCCGTCGAGTTCCACCCGCTTCGGGGTGTCCTCCTCCAGCTCGCTCAAGCCGCAGACCCGAGTGAATCGGGCACGGTCGAAGGCCATCAGACGGAAGCCTCCAGCTCGGCCTCGATCTTGGCGAGCAGGCGCTCCTGGACGTCCGGCAGACCGATCTGCTGGACGAGCTCGGCGAAGAAGCCGCGGACCACGAGGCGGCGGGCCTCGTCGGCCGGGATGCCGCGCGAGCGCAGGTAGAAGAGCTGCTCGTCGTCGAAGCGGCCGGTCGCCGAGGCGTGGCCCGCGCCGACGATCTCGCCGGTCTCGATCTCCAGGTTCGGGACCGAGTCCACGCGGGCGCCGTCCGTCAGCACGAGGTTGCGGTTCAGCTCGTACGTGTCGGTGCCCTCGGCGGAGGCCTCGATGAGGACGTCGCCGATCCAGACGGCGTGTGCGTCCTGGCCCTGGAGCGCGCCCTTGTAGGCGACGTTCGACTTGCAGTGCGGGGCCGCGTGGTCGACCAGGAGGCGGTGCTCCTGGTGCTGGCCGGCGTCGGTGACGTACAGGCCGAGCAGCTCGGCCTCGCCGCCGGGGCCCGCGTAGTTCACGCGCGGGTGCAGACGGACGAGGTCACCGCCGAAGGTGACGACGACGGACTTGAAGGAGGCGTCGCGGCCGATCAGCGCGTTGTGCTGCGCGACGTGGACGGCCTTCTCGTCCCAGTCCTGCACGGAGACGACGGTCAGCTTGGCGCCGTCGCCCAGGATGTAGTCGACGTTGGCGGCGAGCACCGCGTCACCGGTGTGGTCGATGACCACCACGGCCTCGGCGAACGCGCCGAGCTCGATGACCTGGTGCGCGAAGGCCGTACCGCCCTCGCCGTGCACGGCGATGCGGATGGGCTCCGTGAGCACCGTCTCCTTGGGGACGGACACGACCGAGGCCTTCTCGAAGGACGAGAACGCCTGGGCGGCGACGCGGTCCACCGGCTTGCCGGCCTTGCCGACGCGGGCGTCGTCGCGCCCGACGGTCTCCTGGGTGACGCCCGCGGGGGCGGTCACCTCGACGCGGAGGCCGCCCTGGGCGACCGCCGTCCCGTCGTGCAGGCCGCGCAGCCGCTCGAGCGGCGTGAACCGCCACTCCTCCTCACGGCCGTGCGGGACCGGGAAGTCCGCGACGTCGTAGGACGGGGGCGCGCTCATGCGCGTGGCGACGGTCGACTCTGCGGCCACCGCGATCGAGCCGGCGGTGGTGGATCCCGCCGCTGTGTTCTGAGCCTCAGCCATGGCTGTCGTAGTGCTCTCTTTCTCAGTTCAAGACGTGTGCTGACGGACGGGCTTTCGGCGTTAGCCGACGGCGCCTTCCATCTGCAGCTCGATCAGCCGGTTGAGCTCGAGGGCGTACTCCATCGGCAGCTCCTTCGCGATCGGCTCGACGAAGCCGCGCACGATCATCGCCATCGCCTCGAACTCCGTCATACCGCGGCTCATCAGGTAGAAGAGCTGGTCGTCGGAGACCTTGGAGACCGTCGCCTCGTGGCCCATGGACACGTCGTCCTCGCGGACGTCGACGTACGGGTACGTGTCGGAGCGGGAGATCGTATCGACGAGCAGCGCGTCGCACAGCACGTTCGACTTGGAGCCGTGGGCACCCTCACCGATCTCGACCAGACCGCGGTACGAGGTACGGCCGCCGCCACGGGCCACCGACTTCGACACGATGTTGGAGGAGGTGTTCGGCGCCATGTGGACCATCTTGGAGCCGGCGTCCTGGTGCTGCCCCTCGCCCGCGAAGGCGATGGACAGGGTCTCGCCCTTGGCGTGCTCGCCCATCAGGTAGACGGCCGGGTACTTCATGGTGACCTTGGAGCCGATGTTGCCGTCGATCCACTCCATGGTCGCGCCCTCGTACGCCACGGCGCGCTTGGTGACCAGGTTGTAGACGTTGTTCGACCAGTTCTGGATGGTCGTGTAACGGCAGCGGGCGCCCTTCTTCACGATGATCTCGACCACCGCGGAGTGCAGGGAGTCCGACTGGTAGATCGGCGCCGTGCAGCCCTCGACGTAGTGGACGTAGGCGCCCTCGTCGACGATGATCAGCGTCCGCTCGAACTGGCCCATGTTCTCCGTGTTGATACGGAAGTAGGCCTGGAGCGGGATCTCGACCTGCACGCCCTTGGGCACGTAGATGAAGGATCCGCCGGACCACACGGCCGAGTTCAGCGACGCGAACTTGTTGTCGCCGACCGGGATGACCGTGCCGAAGTACTCCTTGAAGAGCTCCGGGTGCTCCTTCAGGGCCGTGTCGGTGTCCAGGAAGATGACGCCCTGCTCCTCCAGGTCCTCACGGATCTGGTGGTAGACGACCTCGGACTCGTACTGGGCCGCGACACCGGCGACGAGGCGCTGCTTCTCCGCCTCGGGGATGCCGAGCTTGTCGTACGTGTTCTTGATGTCCTCGGGCAGGTCCTCCCAGGACTGGGCCTGCTTCTCGGTGGACCGCACGAAGTACTTGATGTTGTCGAAGTCGATGCCCGACAGGTCCGAGCCCCAGTTCGGCATGGGCTTCTTGTCGAAGAGGCGCAGGCCCTTGAGGCGGAGCTTGGTCATCCACTCCGGCTCGGACTTCTTGGCCGAGATGTCACGGACGACGTCCTCGTTGATGCCGCGCTTGGCAGAGGCACCGGCGGCGTCGGAGTCGGCCCAGCCGTATTCGTACTTGCCCAGACCCTCGAGCTCGGGGTGGGCAGTCTCCTCGATGGGGAGCGTCATGCGGGGTTCCTCCCGGCGGTGCTTGCGGATGCGTTTGTGTCGTTTTGTGTGGCGGTGGTCTTGGGTGCGATCTTCGGAATGAAGGTCGTGCACACCCCGTCGCCGTGGGCGATGGTGGCCAGCCGCTGCACGTGTGTGCCGAGCAGCTGGGAGAAGATCTCGGTCTCCGCCTCGCACAGCTGCGGGAACTGCTCGGCGACGTGCGCGACCGGGCAGTGGTGCTGACACAGCTGCTCGCCGACCGGTGCGCTTCGCGCCGTAGCAGCGTACCCGTCGGCGCTCAGGGCCTTGGCGAGGGCTTCCGTGCGCTTCTCGGGGGCGGCGGACTCGACGGCCGCGCGGTACGCCCCGGCCTGCTCGGCGATCCTGGCGCGGGCGAAGGCGACGACGGCCTCCTCCCCGCCCTCGCGCTGCGCGATCCAGCGCAGGGCGTCGGCGGCGAGCGTGTCGTACGACTGGTCGAAGGCGTCCCGGCCACAGTCCGTCAGGACGAACACCTTGGCGGGACGGCCGCGCGTACGGGCTCCGTAGATCTTCTGTTCCCGTGCTTCGACGACCTCGTCGGCGGCCAGCGCGTCCAGATGGCGGCGCACGGCGGCCTGGGTGAGACGGAGGCGGCCGGCCAGATCGGCGACGGTGGACGGGCCGTGGTCCAGGATGGAGCGGGCGACCCGGTTGCGCGTCGAACGCTCACCGGTCGCGATCTCCTCCTGCGGGGCTCCCTGGGGAGCCTCCTGAGCCTCGCCGACGTATTTCACAACGCCATTGTTGCGTAATTCCTCAGGGCCTGACAAGCGCAGCCCTGGATGATCTCCGGTGCCCTGCATCACTTAGGCATACCTAAGATGACCTGCGGAAACGATCTTTGATCGATCAATTCGGTGGTGCCGCCCCGCCTCCGCGGAGGACACTCCCCCCATGCCCACACCCCCTCCCACCGGCCCACTTGTCACGCGCGCCACCCTCGGCGCCGACCTGCGCGCGCTCGGCGTCCGGCCCGGCGAGACCCTCCTCCTCCACTCCTCCCTCAGCGCGCTCGGGTGGGTCTGCGGAGGCGCCGTTTCCGTGGTGCAAGGACTGCTCGACGCGCTGGGTCCGGACGGGACACTCACCGTCCCCACGCACACCGGCGGCAACTCCGACCCCGCCGGCTGGCGCAGGCCCCCGGTGCCCGAGGAGTGGTGGGCCGAGATCCGCGCGTCGATGCCCGCCTACGACCCGGCCGTCACGCCCAGTGACGGCATGGGCGCGATCGCCGAGAGCGTGCGCCGCTGGCCCGGAGCCGTGCGCAGCGCGCACCCCCATACGTCGTTCGCGGCCGTCGGCCCCCAGGCCGCCGCGATCACCGACGGCCACGCCACCGACTGTTCGCTGGGCGAAGACAGCCCACTGGCACGTCTGGAGGAGAGGGGCGCGCGCGTGCTCCTCCTCGGCGCGACGTTCGCCACCTGTACGTCCTTCCATCTCGCCGAGTACCGGATCCCGTCCCCCAGGACCGAGATGGGCCGCGCGGTCCTCACCCCCGGCGGGCGGCGCTGGGAGACGGTGAGCGAGGTCGACATCAGCGCGGACGGGTTCCACGAACTCGGCGCGGCATTCGAGCGCGACGGCGGGGTCGTACGCGGCCGGGTGGGCGCGGCCGACGCCCTGCTCTTCCCCGTGGCCGACGCGGTGGCGTATGCCCAGAGGTGGCTGGCGAGGCACCGGGCCTGAGCACCTTGGGCCCCGCCCGCCGGGGACGTGCGGCGCGTCCCTAGACTTGGCGCTCATGCGAAGCGAGCCCGTCGTCCGGATCCAGAGTCTGGTCAAGCGGTACGGAACCAAGACCGCGGTCGACGGCCTCGATCTGGAGGCCTCGGCCGGCATCACCGCCGTCCTCGGCCCCAACGGCGCCGGAAAGACCACCACGATCGAAACCTGCGAGGGCTACCGCCGGCCGGACGCGGGGACGGTCCGGGTCCTCGGGCTCGACCCCGTCGGCCAGGCCGGTGAACTGCGCCCCCGGATCGGCGTGATGCTCCAGTCCGGAGGCGTCTACTCCGGCGCCCGCGCGGACGAGATGCTGCGCCACGTGGCGAAGCTCCACGCGCACCCGCTGGACGTGGACGCGCTCATCGAGCGCCTCGGCCTCGGCAGCTGCGGCCGCACCACCTACCGCAGGCTCTCCGGCGGCCAGCAGCAGCGCCTCGCGCTCGCCATGGCCGTCGTCGGCCGCCCCGAGCTCGTCTTCCTGGACGAGCCGACCGCCGGCCTCGACCCGCAGGCACGCCGCGCGACCTGGGACCTCGTACGGGATCTGCGGGCCGACGGCGTCTCCGTCATCCTCACCACGCACCACATGGACGAGGCGGAGGCACTCTCCGACGACGTCGCGATCATCGACGCGGGCCGGGTCATCGCGCAGGGCTCCCCCGAGCAGCTGTGCCGTGGCGGCGCCGAGAACACCCTGCGCTTCTCCGGACGCCCCGGCCTCGACGTCGCCTCGCTCCTCAAGGCCCTCCCGACGGACTCCGCGGCGGCCGAGCTCACCCCGGGTTCGTACCGCGTGAGCGGCGAGGTCGACCCGCAGCTGCTCGCGACGGTGACGTCGTGGTGCGCGCAGCACGGTGTGATGCCGGAGAAGATCTCGGTCGAACGCCACACCCTCGAAGACGTATTTCTTGAGATGACCGGCAGGGAGCTGCGCGGATGAGTGTCGCCGGTACGTACACGCCGAAGCCGGGGGCCGCGCCGCTGCCTCGCATGATCGGCGCGCAGGCCGTCCTCGAGACGAAGATGCTCCTGCGCAACGGCGAGCAGCTGCTGCTCACCGTCATCATCCCCACCCTGCTGCTCGTCCTGTTCAGCGCGGTCGACATCGTCGACACGGGCGACGGGAAGGCCGTGGACTTCCTCGCCCCGGGCATCCTCGCGCTCGCCGTGATGTCGACCGCGTTCACCGGCCAGGCCATCGCGACGGGCTTCGAGCGCCGCTACGGCGTGCTCAAGCTGCTCGCGTCCTCGCCGCTGCCGCGCTGGGCCCTGATGACCGCGAAGACGCTGTCCGTCCTGGTCACCGAGGTCCTCCAGGTGATCCTCGTGACGGTGATCGCCTTCGCGCTCGGCTGGTCCCCGCACGGCAACCCGCTCGCCGTGCTGCTCCTGCTGGTGCTCGGCACCGCCGCGTTCTCCGGGCTCGGCCTGCTGATGGCGGGCACGCTCAAGGCGGAGGCGACGCTCGCCGCCGCGAACCTCGTCTTCCTGCTCCTGCTCGTCGGCGGCGGCGTCATCGTGCCGCTCGACAAGTTCCCGGACGCGGCGCAGTCCGTCCTCGGCCTGCTGCCGATCTCGGCGCTGTCCGACGGGCTGCGGGACGTCCTCCAGCACGGCGCGGCGATGCCGTGGGGCGACCTCGGGATCCTCGCGGTCTGGGCGGTCCTCGGGCTGGGCGCCGCGGCGCGCTTCTTCCGCTGGGAGTAGGGGCCGTACGGCACGTGCGGGGCGTCACAATCGTCCCGGATCGGCCCCCTCGTGAAGACATGCACAAGCGGCGTCCTACGATGGTGCCCGTGCCAAAAGTGACCCCGGCCGACGCCGCCCAAGCCGTGCGCAACCCGCTCGCCTTCATCGCCGAACGCTGGACCCCCGCTCAGCGGACCGTCCGGCGTGCCGCGCTCTCCGCCGTCGTCATGACGGTGGTCATCGTCGTCACCGGCGGGGCGGTGCGCCTGACGGGCTCGGGCCTCGGCTGTCCGACGTGGCCCAAGTGCACCGACGAGTCCCTCACCGCGACGAGCGCGATGGGCTTCCACGGAGCCATCGAGTTCGGCAACCGCATGCTGACGTACGTCCTGTGCGCCGCGGTCGGCTGGGCGATCATCGCCGCCCGCTCGCAGAAGCCGTGGCGGCGCGGCCTGACCCGGCTCGGCTGGGCCCAGTTCTGGCTCGTCATGGGCAACGCCGTCCTCGGCGGCATCGTCGTCCTCGTCGGCCTCAACCCGTACACGGTCGCGGCCCACTTCCTGCTGTCCACCGCGCTGATCGCGGTCGCCACGGTGATGTGGCAGCGCACCCGTGAGGGTGACGCCGCGCCGCGCCCCCTCGTCGGCAAGGCCGTACGCCAGCTCGTCTGGATCCTGGTCGCCGCCACGGTCCTGCTGATCATGGTCGGCACGGTCGTGACCGGCTCGGGCCCGCACGCCGGCGACTCCAGTGACGTGGAGCGGATGCCGCTCGACTGGGAGACCATCAGCAAGGCGCACGCGGTCCTGGCCTGGATCGTGGTGACGCTGACGTTCGCGCTGTGGTTCGTCCTCAAGGCGGTCGACGCCCCCAAGGGCCCGCTGCACCGCACCCGCGACCTCTTCCTCGTCCTGCTCGCGCAGGGCGTCATCGGCTACGTCCAGTACTTCACCGACCTGCCCGAGGTCCTCGTCGGCCTGCACATGATGGGCTCGGCCCTGGTGTGGATCGCGGTCCTGCGGGTCCTGCTGTCGCTGCGGGAGCGCCCGCTGGGCACGGCGGAGGTCCCGGCCCAGGCGGACCCGGCCCTCTCCACCGTCTGAACCGAACAGCCCGGGGCCCGGGTCAGCCGCCCTGCGCGGCGCCCGTGCCGCTGAGGCCGTAGACCCGCTGGGCCGTCACCGACCCGATCATCCCGGCCACCCGCTGCGCGTCCGCCAGCGACCACGCGCCCTCCGCGACCCAGCCGCCGAGCACCCGCCCGAGCGCCTCGCGGAACAGCCGCGCCCCCACCACGTGCAGCTCCGGCAGGCCGTGCGCGCCGCTGGAGAACAGCAGCTTGCCGAACGGGGCGAGTTCCAGGATCTCCGCGAGTACGGCCGCCGCGCGCGCCCCGGTGCGGGCGAGCGCCGGGCCGAGGTCCGCGTACACGTGCGGGAAGATGCCGGCGAGGTGCGCCGCGTGCCGGTGGTACGGGTAGCCGTGCAGCAGGATCAGGTCGGTGCCGAGTCCGGCCGTGGCGCGGGCGAAGTCCGTGAGCAGGACCGGGTCGGTGCGGTCGAGACGCAGGCCGGGTTCGCCGAGGCCGGCGTGGAGCTGCAGCGGCCGGCCGGAGGCCACGGCGATCCACAGGAGATGGCGCAGGAGCACGGGGTCGGTGAGAGAGCCGCCGACCCGGCGTGCCGCGAGCCAGCGTCCCGCGGCTCCGCGCACTTCGCCGGGTCCGGGCGGCTGTGGCGCGAGCGCGAGGCCGTGCCGTACGCCCGCCACGGAGGTGAAGGCGACGGCGTTCGCAGCGGCGGCGTGCACCGACTCGGCGAGGTTGGCGAGGAAGGACTCGACCGTGCCCGAGGTGTCGGCGACCTGTTCGGCGAGGAGTTCGAGCCGGACGATCTCGTGCGCGTCCGCGTCGCCGGCGGAGGCCATCTCGCTGGGCCCGGTGAGGTCGCCCGGCAGTCCCGTGTCGACCAGGTACGTGGTGATGCCGCTGCCCCGCAGCAGTCTGCGGCCCGACTCCATGACGCCCAGTTCGCGGCGGCGCGCGAGGTAGCGGGCCGGCGGGCAGTGGGGTTCGAGACCGAGAAGCGGCGGACACCAGCGCCGTACGGCGAAGCCCGTCTGGGTGTCGAAGAAGGTCGTGCCGGGGGCGGGCGGGCGATCGCCCCGGCCGAGATGGGCCTCGAACGTGCCGAGGCCGAGTTCCGTCCGCAGTACCCCGTGGCAGTACTGGTCCACGAGGGATGGCGTATCGATCATCCGGGCTCCCGTAGCTGGACCGTGCTTCTACGGTCCTAACGGGTGAAACCTGCGCCAGGTGTTGGTCTCGTACACCTGACGCATTGGACGGGCGGCTACTTGTTGCTCGGGCCGCCGACCTGGATGCCCGCCATACGGGTCCATTCGTACGGTCCGGTCTTCACCTTGGCGGCCATCTCGCCGTCGAAGTCCTCGCGGACGGTGATCCCGGCCTTCTCCACCGCCTTGCGTGCGATGGCGTCGGAAGGTGCCACGAGATTGCCCCAGCCGCCGTCCTCGCCGACGAGCGCGATGCGCGTGCCGCGCTCCCCGAGATACGCGAGCTGTCCCTCGGCGCCGCCGTGCTGCTTGGCGAACGTCCCGATCTCGCGGGCGAGCCGGGCGGCCCTGCGCTCGTCCTTCGCCGCCTGCTTCGGGTCGTCAACCGCTTGAGTGTCTGCCATGGACAGGATGCTACTGACAGGTAGATCAACTGGCGACGGGCGGGGGCGTGGCCTTGGCCACTGCCCCCCGCCCGTCGGGAAATTCCTGGGTGGGTCAGCGAAGGAAGGGGTCCACCGCGACCGCCACGAAGAGGATCGAGACATAGGTGATCGACCAGTGGAAGAGGCGCATCTCCTTGAGCTTCGCGCCCGACACCTCGGCGTTGGCGCGGTTCTGCAGCCCGTGCGCCTCCCACAGCCAGAACCCGCCGGCCAGCAGGGCGACCGCGGTGTAGAACCAGCCGGTGTAGCCGAGCGGCGTCAGGAGCAGGGAGACGACGACCATCACCCAGCTGTAGATGACGATCTGCTTCGCGACCACCTTGTTGGAGGCGACGACGGGCAGCATCGGCACGCCCACGCGCGCGTAGTCGTCCTTGACCTTCATGGACAGCGGCCAGTAGTGCGGCGGCGTCCAGAAGAACATGACGAGGAAGAGGATGACCGGGGCCCACGACATCGAGTTCGTGACCGCGGACCAGCCGATGAGGACCGGCAGGCAGCCGGCGATGCCGCCCCAGACGATGTTCTGCGAGGTGCGGCGCTTCAGGATCATCGTGTAGACGACCACATAGAAGAGGAGCGCGCCGAGCGAGAGCCAGGCGGAGAGCCAGTTGACGGCCAGCCCGAACAGCAGCGTGGAGATGACCGCGAGGGCGATGCCGAAGGCGAGGCACTCCCGCGGGCTGACCATTCCGGTGACCAGTGGCCGCTGCGACGTGCGCTCCATGAGCGCGTCGATGTCACGGTCGATGTACATGTTCAGCGCGTTCGCGCCGCCCGCGGACAGGTAGCCGCCGAGGCAGGTGAGGAGCACCAGCGTCAGATCGGGCACACCCTGCTGCGCGAGGAACATGACCGGAACCGTGGTGATCAGCAACAGTTCGATGATCCGCGGCTTGGTCAGCGCCACGAATGCCTTGATACGGGCCCCGAACGGCCGTTGGCTCGGGCTGATGCTCGTCCCGAGTTGCCCCGCTGGACGGGATTCGACGGCCGTCACGCACACCCCTGACAGAGACTCCCAGCAAGCCCCCGGATGTGAAGTCCCGGTAAAGGCTCGCGCGTACCACGCCACTGTAGACGTTGCCTATACCTGGCTCTTCGTGGGGGTCGGTTCGTGTTTCGGAGCACCCCAGATGAGCGGTCTCGTATTCACTTGTCGAGTGGCACGGATGCCTGTCAGGAGGCGGATTGCGGCCGGGCCCGGCAGTCTGGATTGAGTCGAAAAAATGCGCGTACTCGCAGGGGTAGGCTCGACAACAGCCGGTGAGCCCATCATCACTGGCATTCGACATGTGGAGAGGAGCCCTGACCCAGGGTGAGCAGCAAGCCGACCACCACAGACCTTCAGTGGACCGAGTTGGACCAGCGGGCCGTTGACACCGCTCGCGTCCTGGCCGCGGACGCCGTACAGAAGGTCGGTAACGGCCATCCGGGTACGGCGATGAGCCTGGCACCGGCCGCGTACACCCTCTTTCAGAAGGTGATGCGGCACGACCCGGCGGACGCCGACTGGCTCGGGCGCGACCGGTTCGTGCTGTCCGCGGGACACTCGTCCCTGACCCTTTACATCCAGCTGTACCTGGCCGGTTTCGGCCTCCAGCTCGATGATCTGAAGGCGTTCCGTACCTGGGGCAGCAAGACCCCGGGTCACCCGGAGTACGGGCACACCACGGGCGTGGAGACGACGACCGGGCCGCTCGGCCAGGGTGTCGCCAACGCCGTGGGCATGGCGATGGCCGCCCGTTTCGAGCGGGGCCTGTTCGACCCGGAGGCGGCCCCCGGCACCTCCCCGTTCGACCACCACATCTTCGCCATCGCCGGCGACGGCTGCCTCCAGGAGGGCATCTCCTCCGAGGCGTCCTCGATGGCCGGGCACCAGAAGCTCGGCAGCCTCGTCCTGCTGTGGGACGACAACCACATCTCGATCGAGGGTGACACGGAGACCGCGGTCTCCGAGGACACCATGAAGCGGTACGAGGCCTACGGCTGGCACGTGCAGCGCGTGGAGCCGAAGGAGAACGGCGACCTCGACCCCGAGGCCCTGTTCGCCGCGATCGAGGCCGCGAAGGGCGAGACCGAGCGTCCCTCCTTCATCGCGATGCGCTCGATCATCGCCTGGCCCGCGCCGAACGCGCAGAACACCGAGGCCGCGCACGGCTCGGCGCTCGGCGACGACGAGGTCGCGGCCACCAAGCGCGTCCTCGGTTTCGACCCGGAGAAGTCGTTCGAGGTCGCCGACGAGGTCATCGCGCACACGCGTGAGGCCCTGGACCGCGGCCGCGAGGCGAAGGCCGAGTGGGAGAAGTCGTTCGCCGCCTGGCGCACGGCCAACCCGGAGCGCGCCGCCGAGTACGACCGCATCGAGGCGACCGACCTGCCCGAGGGCTGGGAGTCGCACCTGCCGACCTTCGAGACCGGCAAGGGTGTCGCCACCCGTGCCGCGTCCGGCAAGGTCCTCCAGGCGCTCGGCCCGGTCATCCCGGAGCTGTGGGGCGGCTCGGCCGACCTCGCGGGCTCGAACAACACGACGATCGACAAGACGTCGTCGTTCCTGCCGGCGGACAACCCGCTGCCGGAGGCCGACCCGTACGGCCGCACGATCCACTTCGGCATCCGCGAGCACTCGATGGCCGCCGAGATGAACGGCATCGCGCTGCACGGCAACACCCGCATCTACGGCGGCACCTTCCTGGTGTTCTCCGACTACATGCGCAACTCGGTCCGCCTGTCGGCCCTGATGCACCTGCCGGTCACGTACGTGTGGACGCACGACTCGATCGGTCTGGGCGAGGACGGCCCGACGCACCAGCCGGTCGAGCACCTGGCGGCGCTGCGCGCGATCCCCGGCCTGAACGTCGTCCGCCCCGCGGACGCCAACGAGACCGTGATCGCCTGGCGCGAGATCCTCAAGCGGTACACGAAGGTGTTCGGCAAGGGCGCTCCGCACGGCCTCGTCCTGACCCGTCAGGGCGTGCCGACGTACGAGGCGAACGAGGACGCGGCCAAGGGTGGTTACGTCCTGCTCGACGCCGAGGGCGGTCAGCCGCAGGTGATCCTGATCGGTACCGGTTCCGAGGTGCAGCTCGCCGTCGAGGCGCGTGAGCAGCTCCAGGCCGCGGGGATCCCCACGCGGGTCGTGTCCATGCCGTCGGTGGAGTGGTTCGACGAGCAGGACCAGGAGTACAAGGACTCGGTCCTGCCGCCGTCGGTCAAGGCGCGCGTCGCGGTCGAGGCCGGCATCGGTCTCACGTGGCACCGCTTCGTCGGTGACGCCGGACAGATTGTTTCGCTGGAGCACTTCGGTGCTTCCGCCGACGGCAAGGTCCTCTTCCGGGAGTTCGGCTTCACTGGTGACGCCGTGGCCGCCGCCGCCCGGGAATCCCTTGCCGCAGCCCAGCGCTGACGCTCATATACGACACCTAGGAGATGCATTTTCCATGACAGACGCACTGAAGCGCCTCTCCGAAGAGGGCGTCGCGATCTGGCTGGACGACCTGTCGCGCAAGCGGATCACGTCCGGCAACCTTGCCGAGCTGATCGACCAGCAGCACGTCGTGGGCGTCACGACCAACCCGTCGATCTTCCAGAAGGCGATCTCGCACGGTGACGGTTACGAGCAGCAGCTCGCCGACCTCGCCGCCCGCAAGGTCACCGTCGAAGAGGCCATCCGCATGATCACGACGGCGGACGTCCGTGACGCCGCCGACATCCTGCGTCCGGTGTTCGAGGCGACGCAGGGCCAGGACGGCCGCGTGTCGATCGAGGTCGACCCGCGTCTGGCCCACAACACGGAGGCCACGATCGCCGAGGCCAAGCAGCTGGCCTGGCTGGTGGACCGCCCGAACACGCTCATCAAGATCCCGGCGACGAAGGCGGGCCTGCCCGCGATCACCGAGGTCATCGGCAAGGGCATCAGCGTGAACGTGACGCTGATCTTCTCGCTGGAGCGCTACCGCGAGGTCATGGACGCGTACCTGGCGGGTCTGGAGAAGGCGAAGGCCGCGGGCCTGGACCTCTCCAAGATCCACTCGGTGGCGTCCTTCTTCGTGTCCCGTGTGGACTCGGAGATCGACAAGCGCCTGGACGCCCTCGGCACCGACGAGGCCAAGGCGCTCAAGGGCAAGGCCGCACTGGCCAACGCCCGTCTCGCGTACGAGGCGTTCGAGGAGGTCTTCTCCTCGGACCGCTGGACCGCGCTCGACAAGTCGCAGGCCAACAAGCAGCGCCCCCTGTGGGCGTCGACCGGCGTGAAGGACCCGGCGTACAAGGACACCCTGTACGTCGTGGACCTGGTCGCGCCCGGCACCGTCAACACCATGCCGGAGGCCACGCTCGACGCGACCGCCGACCACGGTGAGGTCACCGGCAACACGATCGCGGGCACGTACGACCAGTCCCGCACCGAGATCGAGGCCGTGGAGAAGCTCGGCATCTCGTACGACGACGTCGTGCAGGTGCTCGAGGACGAGGGCGTCGACAAGTTCGAGGCGTCCTGGAACGACCTGCTCAAGTCGACCGAGGCGGAGCTGCAGCGCCTCGCCCCCTCGAAGGGCTGAGATCTTGACGCCAGTTCATGGAGCGAACCCGCTCCGTGACGCCGCAGACCGACGGCTCCCGCGTATCGCGGGGCCGTCGGGCCTGGTCATCTTCGGTGTCACGGGCGATTTGTCCCGTAAAAAGCTGATGCCTGCCGTTTATGACCTCGCCAACCGGGGTCTGCTTCCGCCGGGCTTCTCGTTGATCGGCTTCGCCCGACGCGAATGGGAGGACGAGGACTTCGCGCAGGAGGTGCACGACGCGGTCAAGGAACACGCGCGTACGCCGTTCCGCGAGGAGGTCTGGCAGCAGCTCGTCCAGGGCATGCGCTTCGTCCAGGGCAACTTCGACGACGACGACGCCTTCGAGCGCCTGAAGTCGACGATGCATGAGCTCGACAAGGCGCAGGGGACGGGCGGCAACTTCGCCTTCTACCTCTCCGTGCCCCCCAAGTTCTTCCCGCAGGTCGTGCAGCAGCTCAAGAAGCACGGCCTCGCGGACGCGCCCGAGGGTTCGTGGCGCCGCGCGGTCATCGAGAAGCCGTTCGGCCACGACCTCGAGTCGGCCAAGGAACTGAACGCGATCGTGCACGAGGTGTTCGCCCCGGACCAGGTGTTCCGGATCGACCACTACCTCGGCAAGGAGACCGTCCAGAACATCCTGGCCCTGCGCTTCGCCAACACCCTCTTCGAGCCGATCTGGAACCGGTCGTACGTCGACCACGTGCAGATCACGATGGCCGAGGACATCGGCATCGGCGGCCGCGCCGGCTACTACGACGGCATCGGCGCCGCCCGTGACGTCATCCAGAACCACCTCCTCCAGCTCATGGCACTGACCGCCATGGAGGAGCCCGCCTCCTTCGACGCGGACGCGCTCGTCGCCGAGAAGGCCAAGGTGCTCGGCGCGGTCCGGCTGCCCAAGGAGCTCGGCGACCACACGGTCCGCGGCCAGTACGCGGCCGGGTGGCAGGGCGGCGAGAAGGCCGTCGGCTATCTCCAGGAAGACGGCATCGACCCCAAGTCGAAGACCGACACCTACGCGGCGATCAAGCTGGGGGTCGACAACCGCCGCTGGGCGGGCGTCCCCTTCTATCTGCGCACCGGCAAGCGCCTCGGCCGCCGCGTCACCGAGATCGCCGTCGTCTTCCAGCGCGCGCCCCACTCCCCCTTCGACCACACGGCGACGGAGGAACTCGGCCAGAACGCGATCGTCATCCGCGTCCAGCCGGACGAGGGCATCACGGTCCGCTTCGGCTCCAAGGTGCCCGGCACCTCCATGGAGATCCGGGACGTGTCGATGGACTTCGCGTACGGCGAGTCGTTCACGGAGTCGAGCCCGGAGGCGTACGAGCGCCTGATCCTGGACGTTCTGCTCGGCGACTCGAACCTCTTCCCGCGCACGGAGGAGGTCGAGCTGTCCTGGAAGATCCTCGACCCGATCGAGAAGTACTGGGACAAGCACGGCAAGCCGGCACAGTACCCGTCCGGCACGTGGGGGCCCGCCGAGGCGGACGAGATGCTCGCACGAGACGGACGGAGCTGGCGCCGGCCATGAAGATCGACCTCACGGACACCACGTCCAGCAAGATCAACAAGGCGCTCATGCACGGCCGCCGCGCCATCGGCACCCCCGCCGTCGGCATGGTGCTCACCCTCGTCATCGTGACCGATGAGGAGAACGCCTACGACGCGCTGAAGGCCGCCAACGAGGCGTCCCGCGAGCACCCCTCGCGCACCCTCGTGGTCATCAAGCGCGTCTCCCGTTCGCCGCGCGACCGCACGACGTCGAGGCTCGACGCCGAGGTACGGGTCGGCGTGGAGGCGGGGACCGGCGAGACGGTCGTCCTGCGGCTGTACGGCGAGGTCATCAACCACGCCCAGTCGGTCGTCCTGCCACTGCTCCTGCCGGACGCCCCGGTCGTGGCCTGGTGGCCGGTGAACGCTCCGCTCGACCCGGCCAAGGACCCGCTGGGCGCGCTCGCCCAGCGCCGCGTGACGGACACCTACGCGGCGGAGCAGCCCAACGACGAGCTGGCGGCCCGAGCCGGCGCCTACACGCCCGGTGACACGGACCTGTCGTGGACCCGGATCACGCCGTGGCGCTCCATGCTCGCCGCCGCTCTCGACCAGGTGGCCTGCAAGGTCAACGCGGTGGAGGTGGAGGGCGAGGAGTTCAACCCGAGCTGCGAGCTGCTCGCCATGTGGCTCGCGGACCGGCTCGGCGTGCCGGTCAACCGGTCGGTGTCGTCGGGCCCCGGCCTGACGGCCGTACGCATGGAGACGGACTGCGGCGCCATCGTGCTCGACCGTCCGGACGGTTCGCTGGCAACGCTGTCGATCCAGGGTCAGCCGGACCGCGCGGTGGCGCTCAAGCGCCGCGAGACGTCCGAGCTGATCGCGGAGGAGCTGCGCCGCCTCGACCCGGACGACACCTACGCGGCCTCGCTGAAGTTCGGTGTGCACCGGCTCGGCGAGCCGGGGGCGCCGGACGGGAAGAAGCCCGCGGCCGAGCAGGCGGCTCCGGCATCCGCTCCGGCGTCCGCTCCCGCGAAGAAGGCGGCGGCCAAGAAGGCACCCGCCAAACCCGCCGCCAAGAAGTCCGCTTCGAAGGCGGCCGCCAAGTGATGAGCTCGGCACCCCAGTTGGTGGTGCACCGCGACAAGGAGCTGATGGCGCAGGCCGCCGCGGCCCGGCTCATCACGAAGATCGTGGACGCCCAGGCCGCCCGCGGCTACGCGTCCATCGTCCTGACGGGCGGACGCAACGGCAACGGGCTCCTGGCGGCCCTCGCCACCGCTCCCGCCCGGGACGCGGTCGACTGGACGCGCCTCGACCTGTGGTGGGGCGACGAGCGGTTCCTGCCGGACGGCGATCCCGAGCGGAACTACACGCAGGCCCGCGAGGCGCTCCTCGACTCGGTGCCGCTGAACCCGGACCGGGTCCACCCCATGCCGGCTTCGGACGGCCCGTACGAGGTGGACGCCGCCGCGCAGGTGTACGCCGCCGAACTGGCCGCCGCCGCGGGGCCGGAGGACCACGGTCCGGTGCCGACGTTCGACGTCCTGATGCTGGGGGTCGGCCCGGACACGCATGTCGCGTCGCTCTTCCCCGAGCTGCCGGCCGTCCGGGAGACCGAGCGCACCGTGGTCGGTGTGCACGGTGCGCCCAAGCCGCCGCCCACCCGCGTCTCGCTCACGCTCCCGGCGATCCGGGCCGCGCGCGAGGTGTGGCTGCTCGCGGCGGGCGAGGACAAGGCGGAGGCCGCGGCGATCGCGCTGTCCGGCGCGGGCGAGATCCAGGCGCCGGCTGCCGGCGCGTACGGCCGCTCGCGCACCCTGTGGCTGCTCGACTCGGCGGCGGCTTCGCAGCTCCCGCCCGCCCTGTACCCGCCGCACATCGCCTGAGGCTCGCCACACGCGAAGACACGAACGCAGGGGCCCCGCACCGAAGTTGACCGGTGCGGGGCCTCTACGCGTGCGCCCTGCGATAGCTGCTGCCGTCGCGCTCCCGTACGAGGAGCCCGTCGCTCACGCAGTACCTGCGCAGCGCCGAAGTGTCCTCGTGGACGGTGCGGAACGCGTCGTTGACCTCGCCCTCGGTGTAGGTGCGCCCGGAGTCGAAGAGCGTGCCCGTGAGGTGGACGAGGAGTTCGTGGCGCACGGTGGCGCGGACCGGGATCGAGGTGAGGCGTCCACGCGCGAAGAAGCCGGTGAGGCGGCGGGGCACGGCGGGGTGGATCTCCGCCGGGCGCTCGCGGCGGAACACGGCGGGGTCCGCCCGCAGCGATCCGTCCGGCCGCCTTTCGACGAGCCCGGTGGAGACGAGGCGCCCCAGGTGCTTGCGCACGGCCGGGGAGCTCTCGTCGGCGGGCGGCAGTTCGTCCAGCACGATCCGCGCGTACAGCTTCAGTCGTTCGGGGTCGGCGAGCGCGGACATGAGCTGGTCCATGAGGTCCTCCCGGCAGGTGACGCGACCGGAGCAGTGTCACCCGCCGGAGGCGGCGGCGCACCCGAATTAGATGCGCCGCTCAGCGATCTAACGGCCGCGCAGCTCGCGGTACTTGGCCACCAGCGCCTCGGTGGACCCGTCGAGTCCCGGCACGTCGGCGCCTTCGGTGAGGGCGGGTTCGATGCGCTTGGCGAGGACCTTGCCCAGTTCGACGCCCCACTGGTCGAAGGAGTCGATGTTCCAGACGGCACCCTGGACGAACACCTTGTGCTCGTAGAGGGCGATGAGCTGGCCCAGGAC